>NZ_CP083374.1:457500-757500 GCF_017488845.2 Ensifer canadensis | reverse complement strand
AGGCCGGTCTCATACTGTTCCTAGTCCTGCTCTATGTCGGCGGCGTGTTCGCCAATCCGACCTTCTTCGCCTCGACGGACGCGCTTCACGCCCTGCTTCGCGATACCTCCCGCGTGGGGATCATCGCCGTGGGGATGACCTTCGTTATCGTCAACAAGGACCTCGATCTGTCGGTAGGGTCCACCTACGGCCTCGTCGCGGTGGCGTTCGCCCGGCTTTTTTCACCGAGCTTTCTCGATCTCGAAATCACGGCCTCAGTCATTCTTTGTCTGCTGCTGGGGACGGCGATCGGGTTACTCAACGGCGTGCTCGTGACCATCTTAAGGGCGCCGGCATTCATCGCGACTCTGACGATCCTTTTCATCGGCCGCGGTTTCGTGCTGGCGCTGACGCACGGCCAGGCGATCTATTATTCCGGCAAGGCGGATGAATTTCCGCTGTTCTTCCACCTCGGCGAAACCAATGTCCTCGGCTTCAACAACCAGATCATCGTCTTCGCCTGCGTTGTCGCGCTCGGAGCCGTTGTGCTTGCCAAAACCCGCTGGGGCTACGAGACACTCGCCACCGGTGGGAACGAACAGGCGGCAGTCTATGCCGGTATTCCCGCACGCTGGGTGCGCATCCGCGCCTACCTGATCTCGTCGCTCTGTGCGACCCTTGCGGCTCTCCTGTCGGCGGCACAGGATAAGGGCGTAACCCCCCTTTATGGTGTCAGCTGGGAACTCACCGTCATCGCATCCGTGGTCATCGGCGGCGCGTCGATCCTGGGCGGTCGCGGTCGCGTGATCGGCTCTTGCCTGGGAGCCGCGGTCGTCGTGCTGGTCGACAAGGTCTTGCGCGAAGGATGGCCAATCACGCGCATTGTCGTCATCGACGGCGAGAATATTGCGGTCAACGCCAGGTTCACCCTACCCGCGGGCGCGGTACTTGTTTTCCTCGGCCTCCTTCTCGTCATTGCGGTGCTGATAGAGCCCTATCTCATCCGCCGCCAAGTCGCGGGCCGCTTCTGGGCCTGGCTGCGCGGCCGCCCGCCGCCACCCGCCTATGAGATGGGCGGCGTGGCTCTCGAGGGCGTCCAGACCAAGGGAGCGATGGCGAGCGACCGGGAGCTGACGGCTACCGGGTTCGGCAAGTTTCTCGCACGCCGCGACGCGCTTGCCGTTATCCTGACAATCCTGTTGTGGCTGACGGGGCTCACCCTCAGGCCCGACTACTGGTGGAACCTCTCCAATACGTTCGCGATCCTGCTCAACTACACAGAACTTGCTCTCATCGCGGTCGGGCTCACCTATGTCATCGCAGCCGGCGATATCGATCTCTCCGTCGGGGCGGTACTTGCGCTTTCGGGCAGCACCGCGGCCTATTTTCTGAAGGTGCTGGGCGCCGACCCGATGACCGCCGTGGCGATGGGCCTGATTGTCGGAATGCTCGCCGGACTCGTCAACGCCACCGTCACAGTCGGTTTCAAGCTGCCGGCCTTCATCGCTACGCTGGGCATGTTCTACATCGCCCGCGGTCTTGCCGCCTGGTTCGTCGCCGGCCAGCAACTGACGGGCTGGCCCGAAGGCTACAACCTGCTCGGCCGCAAGGCGAACGACGTCCTCCTACATTTCGGCTTTTCGCTGCCGCCCGGCTTTCTTCGGACTGTCGCAGAAGTCGTCAGCGTGCAGACGATCTGGATGTTCTTTGTCGCCCTGGTGGCTGGCCTCGTGCTCGCTTACTCGCCGTTCGGACTGAAGGTCCTGTCCACCGGCGGCAACCTCCGCGCCTCGGCTTACGCGGGCATCAACACGAACCGCGTGCGTTTCCTCGCGCTCTTGTTGTCAGCGCTCTGCGCCTCCATGGCCGGGATCATCAACGTCGCCTACTTTCGCAGTTTCAACCCCGTCGCCGGCCAGTTCCGCGAACTGGACGCCATCGCCTCGGTCATCATCGGCGGCGGATCGATCTTCGGCGGTTACGGCACCATCATCGGCTCGCTTGCCGGCGCCGCGGCGATCACGCTCGTGCGGGCGCTGCTGCAATTGAACGTCCAGGGGTTCACCATGCCGCAGCACTGGATCAATGTCTTTATCGGCGTCATCCTTATCGTGGCCGTGCTCGTCGACATTTGGGTTCGCCAAGCCAATATCTTCGGACGCATGCGCTCCTTTTTGGCGCAACGCGGACAAAGATCGGAGACCAGTCATGGCCGCTGATACCCAAGGTACACCGATCGTGGAAATGCGGAGCATCGAAAAGGTGTTCGGTGCGGTCCAGGCGCTACGCTCGGTCGACTTGGTGCTCCATCCCGGCGAGATCCTCGGTCTCGTTGGCGACAATTCCGCCGGCAAATCAACGCTAATGAAAATCCTGACCGGCGCCTACCAGCGCGATGCTGGCGAGATATTCGTCGCCGGACACCCGGTGCATTTCAGGAGCCCGCATGAGAGCCGCGACGTCGGTATCGAGATGATCTACCAGGATTTCGCGTTGTGCGGGAACATGGACGTCGGGCAGAACATATTTCTGGGCCGCTGGCCGCTCAAGGGCCCGTTCGTCGATCGGCGGAAGATGTATGCGGAGGCCGACAAGGTGTTGAAACGGCTCAAGGTCGACGTCAACTCCGTCTACCAGAAGGTCGAAAGCCTGTCGGGCGGCCGCCAGCAATCGGTGGCGATTGCCCGCGCCATCTCGTTCGAGCCGCAGGTCGTAATCCTCGATGAGCCGACCGCCAATCTTTCGGTGATGGCGACCGAACGCCTGCTTGAAACGATGCTGGAATTGAAGAGACAGGGTGTAGCCCAGGTTATCATCTCTCATCGGCTGGTAGATATCTTTGCCGTCGGCGATCGCGTGATGGTGCTGAAGCGCGGCGAGTATGTCGGCGACCGCTATATCAAGCACACTGACGAACACGAGATTCTGGAGATCATTGTTTCCGGCACCCGCGAAAGGGCACTCACGGCGGAGCAGGCAGTGCGTTGACCGGGCATCGGCAAAATCCGCAGTACCGTCGGCATATTGGGCGATAACGACATCGGGTAGCCGATCCACGAGAGCGCGGTCGCGCCGGCTATCGCTCGATCTTCTCAGGAGGGAGGGAAGTTCAGGATTAGCCGCAAGGATAGCCGGGACCAGCGGAGTCACAATCTTCACGCCGAATACGATTGGCCATCATTGGCCTATGTTATCCGACGAGCCCGCGGGACGAGAAATCCGGCACTCGACACCTTGATCGTGCAGATTGAAAAAGAGATCAGCCGCCATGGAGGTCCAACGTTGGCGAGTTAATTCCCCAGAGGGACGACAGGGAAACGTGGGTCACGTCGCGAATTTAGGTTATTTCGGGACTGTCCGATCAGGATGGACGCCCCGAATTGAGACCTACCATCGCTCCTCGGCGGGAATTTGGTAGCGTGCGTCCGCCGTGGTCAGCATCAAATGCAAAAGCAGCGAACCGGTCGATGTGCTCGGGCGAAGGGGGAGGCCTCCGTTTGGTTTTGCGCGTTTAGGATCGCATACTATATCGACGGGAACTTACGACCTAGCACCCGCGATGAGGTGCAAGGCAGAGTTGCCCTGTGCCCGCTGCTACTGTTTGCTTGCGGCCGGATCGATCAACGCGATCAGGAGATTAACGCCGAGCAGGAAAGTCACGGCAGTTCGTCACGCAAGGCGTTGACGATTTCGAGGGCAACTGGCGGGGTATTCGGTCGTGACGTCAGAAGAGGAATTCCATTGCGCTCGTTACCGCTGCGGGGCCGGCGCAAAGAACGCCTTGCCAGCTCGGAAATGACCTCGCCAAGGCTCCGATGCTGCTGGGCTGCCATGGCCTTGGCTGCAATCAGGACATCGTCATCGATCGCAAGTGTCGTTCTCAAATCTGCCTCATCGCGCATCAGTCATCACACATCATATAGGGCAAGAGGTTGAATTTCCCAAGACTGATACAGAAGAGCGTCGCAGCCGTTCAGCCTGCCTCCCGCCGGAGGGCGGCCAGGATGACGTCGACTTGCGCCTCAACGTTGCGGCACACCGCCGCATAGATGAACGATAGGAGTCGCCGTGTCTTCTCCCAACGAATATCAAATGATTGATCCGATATCCGTTCAAGTGGTCCAGTACCGAACCGACTGCTCTGATATTGGATCAGTTCGTGTCGAGGCCGATCCACAGGCCGTTGAGAATGATGTCGCTGTGCTGGCGCGCAAGATTGCCTTACGGGCAATATCTGCTGCCGCTAATTCAATGTATAAAGCTGGTGAGCGGCGATATCCCGCCGCAGAGGTCACTTTGGCGGGCCCAATCTTCACGACGCCCCAACTGATCTTCGCTGGCACGGTCTCCGTCTCGGCGTATCGACATCCAATTTTTGCACGCCGGATCACAGTAGGAGCGCGCGTCCAAGTCCGAATATCTTTTGAAGAGTTTAAGACTTGGACGAGGCGCGCAATGCCGAAGCGGGATAGCGCAAGGTCGGATCGAACGGGTTGAGCTTGTTGCTGATCGCCTGCGCTTCCGATTTCAGCAGATCGGTGATCGTGCCGCTGCGCATTTCGGTCAGCCTCGATGCCAGGGTCCCGATGCTTAAGGAGGCGACGGCAATGCCGTTTCGATCGAGAACCGGAACGCCCAAGCCGGCCATGCCTTCAATCATCTCGAAATTCATCTGCGCAGCGCCGATGCGGCGCACCTCCTCGATCTTGATGCGCAGATCAACTTCATCGATCGCCGCACGATCCATGATGCGGGGCATGTTGAACTTGATGATGGCCTCGCGCTCCTCCTCCGGCAGGTAGGAGAGAATGGCGATGCTGCCCTGGCCGATGCCCAATGGCACCTTGCCGCCGATGTCGCCGGTAAACGAGCGGATGGGGAACGGCCCCTCGACGCGGTCGAGGCAAATTGCATCGAAGTTGCTGCGCACCAGCAGAAACACTGTGTCGTTGAAGGTCGCCGAAAGTCGCAGCAGTGATGGGCGGGCGATATCGAGGATGCCCTCGCGCCGCCTTGCCTGCGAGGCGATGGAAAAGAACTCCAGCGACAGACGGTAGGATTTGCTGTCCGGCATCTGCTCAACCATGTCCTCGGCGATAAGGGTCTTCAGCAGACGATGTGCCGACGGTTGGCTCAGATTCAACCTGCGCGCAAGGTCGATCAACCGCACACCTTCCACCGACTGCGCCGCCAGATCTTTCAGG
Source organism: Ensifer canadensis (assembly GCF_017488845.2). NCBI lineage: Bacteria > Pseudomonadati > Pseudomonadota > Alphaproteobacteria > Hyphomicrobiales > Rhizobiaceae > Ensifer > Ensifer canadensis. The sequence goes on along the minus strand of NZ_CP083374.1, from coordinate 752,317 downwards.
ATGTGGATTGCCTTCGAGAGGCTGGAGTTGCCAACGGCTTCGGATTCCGAAATCTGCGTCATAAATTTATAGATCCCCTATTAATATTCCGAATCATGGACTTTTTTCATAAAAAATTTCAACATAGAAAATTCGGTTTGTGTTTTTTGCCAAACTCCGGAAATTAACCGGCAAGCCCTTCTCAAGGTGGCGGATGGAAAACGTGGACGGACTGCCGTTCGTCCCGACCGGGAAAACTGTGCGGCCCGGTCGTGACGGCCGCAGTTGCTGACTTCGGCATCTGTCTGAGCGGGCCCAATGGATTTTGACGACGTGTCGTTGCCGCATGGATCGCTGACAAAAAAATCAGGGCAGGCGATCTCTTCAGGTAATGAATGACGGGAGAGCGAGCATGAGTTTCCTCAGCCTAAAACAGGTTTCCAGATTCTACGGATCGGTTGCCGCTGTTCACAATTTCGACCTTGGTGTGGAGAAGGGCGAGTTCATCTCGCTTCTGGGACCATCCGGTTGCGGCAAGACGACAACGCTGCAAATGATCGCGGGTCTCGTGCGTCCGTCCTCGGGCACGATCATGATGGGCGGCCGCGACATCACCTACATGCCGCCGCCGCAACGGCAGCTCGGCGTGGTCTTTCAAAGCTACGCGCTCTTCCCGCACATGACGGTTGCGCAAAATGTCAGCTTCGGCCTCGAGATGCGCAAGGTTGCGAAGGCCGAGCGCGAAACGCGCATCAAGGACATTCTTGCTCTCGTCCACCTCTCGGCGCTCGCCGATCGATATCCGCGCGAGATGTCCGGCGGCCAGCGCCAGCGTGTGGCGATCGCCCGTGCGCTGGTCATCAATCCGCCGGTTCTGCTGCTGGATGAGCCGCTGTCCAACCTCGATGCCCAGCTTCGCGAAGAAATGCAGTTCGAATTGCGTCGCATCCAACAGGCCGTCGGCATCACCACCATCATGGTTACGCACGACCAGGCCGAGGCGCTCTCCATTAGCGACCGCGTCGTGGTCATGGAGAAGGGCAAGATCACTCAGGTCGACACGCCCTACGAACTCTATGAACACCCGCGCAACGATTTCATTTCTTCCTTTGTCGGAAAGTCGAACTTCATGCCGGCGACTGCGGTCGCAAACGGTGCGGGCACCACAATCTCGATTGGTAGTACCGACATAACCTTCGAAACGGACGCCAAGACGGCAAGCAAGGATGTTTCCGTATTCATCCGCCCGGAAAAGCTGCGTCTGACGACACCATCCAACGGGCAGCTTCAGGGAACCGTGACCACCCGCTACTTCATGGGCAGCCAGTGGCTGGTCAGCGCTGCGACCCCGGCCGGCGTTCTGGCCGTCGCCGTTCCCAATCTTGGCGCACCGCCGCCGCTGGAAGGCGAAAATGTGGGCCTGTCCTGGCAGCATGGCGACTGTCGCGTTCTCGCTGCGGGAGCTGCCGAGTGATGGGCGCGGCGACCCCTGCGGCGGCGCCGCGCGCTTTCGCCCCGTTGTTCCTTTCGGCTCCGGCAACGCTGTTTTTCATTGGGCTTGTTCTGCTGCCACTGGCGCTAACGATCATCCTGTCGTTCAACAGCTACGACTATACCGCCGGCATTCAGAATGACTTCTCGCTCGCAAACTATCTGACCGTTCTGCAGGACGAGTATTACCTCTCGACCTTCTGGCGTACGCTGCGCCTGGCGCTGCTGACCACTGTGATCGCCGTGCTGATCGGTGTTCCGGAAGCCTACATCCTCTCCAACATGCGCAAGCCCTGGCGGTCGATCTTCCTGCTCGTCATCATCGGCCCGTTGCTAGTCTCGGTGGTCGTGCGCACCTTTGGCTGGAGCATGCTGCTAGGCAAGAACGGGCTGGTGAACGGCGCGCTTGCCGCCGTCGGCCTCGAGCCGGTGCAACTGCTCTACACCGAAGCGGCGATCGTCATCGGCCTCGTCCACATCATGCTGCCGTTCATGGTCATCCCGGTTTGGACGGTGCTTCAGAAGCTGGATCCGACCGTCGAGGCGGCGGCGCTCACGCTCGGCGCATCCCGCTTTACCGCCCTGCGCCGGATCGTCTTTCCGCAGGCCGCCCTTGGCATTCTCTCCGGCAGCCTGATCGTCTTCGCGCTGTCGGCGAGTTCCTTCGCCATCCCCGGCCTTCTCGGTGGGAGGCGGCTGAAGATGGCGGCGACGCTCGTCTACGACGAGTTCCTGATCGAACTCAATTGGCCGCTCGGCGCTACCATCGCCATCATCGTCCTCGTCGCCAACCTCGTGATCATGCTCGCCTATAACAGGCTCATCGAGCAGCAGGCCAAACGGAAGCTGGGTTGAAATCATGCAGAGAAACGGTCCTGTCGCGCTGGTCTTTCACAGCCTCATCGTCGTGTTCATGCTGGCTCCCATGGTCGTGGTGTGCCTCGTGGCCTTCACCCCTGAAAACACTTTGGCCATGCCATGGAACGGCCTGTCGCTGCGCTGGTTCGAGGCAGTCTTCCGCCACAACGACTTCATGTCGTCATTCGGCAACAGCATTCGATTGGCCCTCCTTTCGGCAACGATTTCGACACTGCTTGCTGTCCCGGCCGCCCTTGCCATCACGCGCTACGAGTTCCGCGGCCGTGATGTGCTGAACGCATTGTTCCTGTCGCCGCTGATCATCCCACATCTGGTTCTTGGCGTTGCCTTTCTCCGGTTGTTTTCGCTGATGAGCATGACCGGCTCCTTCACCTGGCTGGTGGCCACGCATGCAATCATCGTCACGCCCTATACGCTGAGGCTCATCCTCGCGTCGTTGACGAGCATGGATCGCAACGCCGAGAACGCGGCCCGCACCCTTGGAGCGGCCGAGTGGACGGTGTTCAAGCGCATCACCTTGCCGTTGCTGCTGCCGGGGATCAGCGGCGGCTGGCTGCTTGCCTTCATCAACAGCTTCGATGAACTGACGATGTCTATCTTCGTCACATCGCCTTCGACCGTGACCTTGCCGGTTCGCATGTACATGTATGCCAGCGAATCCATCGATCCGATGATGGCCGCGGTTTCCACGCTGATGATCGCGCTTGCGACCGTGACCATGATCGTCCTCGACCGGATGTTTGGGCTCGATCGTCTTCTTGTCGGCAAAGGCTGAGAACGGCGATGTCGAGACAAGCCCTGTTCAAGCGCCGATATCGCCGGGACGAGGAAGCAATCCCGTTCCTGCTAAACGGCTTGCCCGAAATCGGACGACGTGGCGACACGGTCATGACGGCCATCCTTTCGCTCGGATCCAGCCTTCGCCGCACCGAATTCACCGGCGAGAACCGCGCAGGTTTCTGCCTGATCGGTGCCTGCCAGGATTGCTTCGTGATGACGGCGGACGGTAGCCGCGTGCGTGCCTGCAGCACGGCGCTGAAACCCGGCATGGCTTTTTTCACGACCACGATGGAGCGCGTCGAGCATGACTGATGCTCTGCCGATCGTGATCGTCGGTGCCGGTCCGGCCGGCATCCGCGCCGCCGAACAAATGGTCGAAGCCGGTATCCGGCCGATTGTTCTCGATGAGGGATTGCGCGCCGGCGGGCAGATCTACCGGCGCCCGATGATCGACGACGGCCGTTCCTACCGCAACCGGTACGGCTCCGAGGCGAGAAAGGCCGAGCAGTTGCACGCGGCCTTCGAGCGGCTCCGCCCGGCAATCGAGTATCGGCCGGAAACACTTGCCTGGAACGTCAGCGGCCAGGAGCGCGGCGGTCACCTCGATATGATGACTGACGGCGTGCATAACCAGATTGCCTTTTCCAAGCTGCTTTTGTGCACCGGCGCCACGGACCGCGTGCTGCCATTTCCCGGTTGGACGAGGCCGGGCGTATTCACGCTCGGTGCCGCCCAGACGGCTTTGAAGGCGCAAGGCTGCACGGTTGGCGACCGACTGGTATTCATGGGGTCCGGCCCGCTGCTTTATCTTGTTGCGTGGCAATACATGAAGGCGGGAGCGACAGTGGCCGCCGTGCTCGATACGGCGCCGTTGCGATCGAAAATTCATCTGGTGTCGCTGTTCGCCCGAGCGCCGCGCATCGTCGCGCTCGGCCTGTTCTATGGCGCTCAACTCCAACTGTCGGGCGTCAAGATCCGATATGGTGTTCGGCCCGAAACGGTCATCGGCGCAGACCGGGTCGAGGGCATCCGCTTTCAGGCGAGTGGCTGCACACAAGAGCTAGAATGCGACGCGATTGCCTACGGGTTTGCGCTGCGCCCGGAAACGCAGCTGGCCGACCTCGCCGGATGTCGCTTCCGCTTCGAGGATCGCGACCGGACATGGTTGCCGGAACGCGACGCCCTGGGCCGCACGAGCCGCAAGGATGTCTACGTCTCCGGCGACGGCAGCGGTATTGCTGGTGCCGATGCCGCCGAGATCGACGGCCAGCTAGCGGCATTGGCAATCCTCAATGATGTGGGCAAGACGGTCGAGGGCGATCGTCTCCGGCAATTGATGGCTGCCCGGGCACGGATCCTGCGCCAGCGCGAAATTCTCGAAAATGCGTTTCCTTTCCCGCGCGACTGGTTCGAGACGGTGCCGGCCGAGACGACGCTTTGCCGGTGCGAGGAAATCAGCATCGGCGAGATCCGCCGCGCGGTCGAGGCCGGGAACATCGGCGAGATCAATCGGATGAAGGCTCTGAGCCGCGTCGGCATGGGGCGTTGCCAGGGGCGGATGTGTTCGGTCGCCGCAACTGAGGTGCTTCGCAGCATCCGCAATGTCGAGCCGCAGGAAACCGGCCGTCTGCGGGCGCAGGCGCCGGTGAAGCCCATTCCGCTCGGGTTCGGCGGTCCGCTCGACAGGGAGGCAGGCCGATGATCCAGCGCATTTCGGCGGATGTGACCATCATCGGTGGCGGGCTTGTCGGCAGTTCAGCAGCGCTGGCGATGCGCAAGGCCGGACTTGCCGTTGTGCTGATCGATAAGGGCTTCTGCGGCGCCCAGGCCAGCGGTGTCAACTATGGCGGCGTGCGCCGGCAAGGACGGCCTCCCGAGCAATTGCCGCTGTCCCAGCGGGCACACGGCATCTGGCCACGACTGAAGGCACTGGTCGGCATTGACGGAGAATACGTGCCGTCCGGCCATCTGAAGCTAGCGCGCACTGAGGCGGATTTTGCTAAGCTGGAAGCCTATGCCGAGATAGCCAAGCCCTACGGGCTCGATCTCGAGCTGGTTGGGGCTGCCGCATTGAAGACGCGTTTCCCCTGGTTGTCGGCGGCAGGCGCAGGCGCATCGCTTTGCCCAGGCGACGGCCATGCCAATCCCAGGCTGGTCTCGCCCGCCTTTGCGCGTGCGGCGGAACGGGCGGGCGTAAAGGTCTTCGAACAGACGCCTGTGCGTGATGTGCGCGCGACCGGCAGCGGATTTGCCGTGCTTGCGGGAGAGAATGTCGAAATTCGCAGTCGTCAGATCGTCAACAGCGCCGGTGCCTGGTCCGATACGTTTGCCGCGCAGTTCGGCGAAAGCGTTCCGCTGACCCGCATCTATCCCTCGATGGTGGTCACCGAGCCGCTGCCGGTGCGATTGCCGGTCAGCATGGGCGAGCAGGGCGGCAGTTTTTACGGACGGCAGGTTGCGCGCGGCAACTATGTGATGGGTGGCGGGCGCGGAGCAGCACTTGCCGATCCCGATTTCTCGCGGCCGTCGGTGACGGCGGCTTCATCGGTCATGCAGCGCGCCATAGCGCTCTTTCCGCATCTGGCCAATGCCCAGGTCATCCGGTTCTGGTCCGGTACGGAAGCGGAGATGCCTGACGGCAATCCGGTCATCGGCGCAAGCCAGACGACGCCCGGCCTCTTCCACGCCTTCGGGTTCTGCGGCGCCGGGTTCCAGATCGCGCCTGCCGTCGGCGAAGTGCTCTTGGAGCTCGTCGCCACCGGGCAAAGCACCACGCCTATCGATGCCTTTTCCATCGGCCGCTTCAGTCAAGTAGCGGCTCAAACTGCAGTCTCGTTGTAAACAGAAAGGGGAATACCATGATTGACCAACGCCTTATGAGAACTTCGGCCCTCGCGCTGCTCGCGCTCGCCGTTCAGCAGACCACCGCCCAGGCGGAAACCAAGACGCTTTACATCGGCATGAATGGCGGCAATTTCGAGCGCGCCTACACCGAGCACGTGTTGCCTCCCTTCGAGAACGCCAATGACGTCAAAGTCGTCATCGTTCCCGGCACCTCCGCCGACATTCTCGCGAAGGCCACGGCTGCCAAGGACAATCCGCAGATGCATGTCATGCTGCTCGACGACGGCGTCATGGTGCGCGCCATTGGCGCCGGGCTTTGCCAGAAGATCGCCGACGATCCTGTGCTTGCTGAAATCCAGCCGGCTGCGCGCCTAAAGGATGACATGGCAATCGGCGTCGACATGGGCATGACGGGCCTTGCCTACAACAAGAAGCTCTTTGACGAAAAGGGCTGGCCGGCACCGAGCTCCTGGATGGATATGGCCGATCCGAAGTTCGAAAATGCGGTGGTGTTCCAGTCCGCTTCCGCCTCCAGTTTCGGCCTGCATGCCTTCCTGATGTTCAACCGCATCCAGGGCGGCGACGAGACCAATGTCGAACCCGGTTTCGAGAAGTTTTCCGATATGATCGGCAAGAACGTCATCGAGTTCATTCCAAGCTCTGCCAAGATCTCGGAGATGGTCCAGACCGGCGAAGCGGCGATCTTCCCGCTGACGCCGACGGCGGTAAACAACCTGAAGGACAAGGGTATACCGGTGGAATACGCCCAGCCGAAGGAAGGCTCAGTCGTTCTCGCCGTAACCGAATGCGTCATCGCCAACAACAGCGAGCCGGAACTCAGCCAGAAGCTTGCCCATTACCTGCTGTCGGCAGAGGCTCAGAGCCTGGCGCTGGACAATGGCAACATCATTCCGTCCAACAGGAACGCCAAGGCCGGTACGGCTGCGGCCAATGAGAAGCTGGCGACCTTCAAGACCAACATGGAAACCGCGAAGGTTCTCGATTGGGATGCAATCAACAAGAGCCGTCAGGACTGGAACAAGCGCTGGAACCGCATGATCGAGCGCTAATGCGCTGAAAATCTCTCCTCGCCAGTTCGGCCTGACATCAAGCGCCTTCCGCTTCCCGGCGGAGGGCGCAGCCGTTTGCGGAACTGTTAGCGCAACACGCCTGAGATCAAGGCGCTTCATGCCTTGGCCTGACCAATTGTATTTGCATGAGCATGCTTTAGAACGCAGGGATGATCGCTCTCACGAAGATACGCGAGTTAGATATTTCACCGGCTGACGCCGGGATCGGGCCTTTGCATCTAAGTGCTGCGAGCGGGCTCGTGTGCCTGGATTCGATCATCTGCGTCATTGCAGATGATGAGCTTCACCTAGGCGTGTTTTCCTTGATCAACGGGAAGCCCGGTCATCTGATCCGCCTGTTTGATGGCGTGTTGCCGGAGTCCAAGGCTGCCCGCAAGCGGCAAAAACCCGATCTCGAAGCGCTCGCACGCCTTCCCGCCTTCCGGAATTTTCCTCATGGCGCGCTATTGGCATTTGGCTCAGGCTCCAGACCCAACCGCCGCAGGGGCGTTCTGCTTGGACTAGGTCCCGATGTCGAGATGCTGATGCCGCCCCGAACCGTGGATCTTTCACCCATTCTTGTTCCGCTCAACGAGGAATTCTCCGAGGTCAATATTGAAGGCGCGGTCGTGGTTGGCGATGAACTGCGCTTGTTCCAGCGCGGCAACAAGAGCCAAGCCGACAACGCGATCATCCGGTTCCCGCTTTCAACAGTACTGGATGCATTGCAGGCCGGGTCTGTCGAAGCCATCAAGCCATCTTCTATCCGTCGGCTAGACTTGGGGGTTCTCCACGGTGTGCCATTCTCCTTCACGGACGCGGCCGTTTTGGGCAACGGCGATATGGTTTTCAGCGCCGTTGCAGAAGATACCGAAGATGCATTCCGTGATGGACCCTGCATCGGCGCTGCAATTGGAATAGCTGACAATAATGGTAACTTGCGTTCGGTGCGTCGCCTTGAGCGACCACACAAGATAGAGGGTATCCACGCTCGATCGGATGGAAGCCGTCTGGACCTCCTGCTTGTCACTGACGCGGACAACCCAGAGATACCGTCAGTGCTTTTTTCCACCACGATGGAAATCTGAGATCCTAAAAATAGGAAGAGAGCCGGGCGGTGCGAAGACCCGACAAGGACGCTGGATCTGCCGGGTTTTGCGTTCACGGTCGCATAATGTATCGTCGGGAGGCGCGATCCATCTCCGCATCGTGCAGGTCTTGAAATGATCGTGAGCAATGCTAGCGGAGCAACGTGTCCTCAGGATCGGGATCGATCGCCTTGCAGACCGCAACGGGCGGTTTGGCGCAGGGCAACCCCGCCCTAACGTGGAGGTTCCCAGTGCCTCTGTTCATTGTGCACCATCAGCATTCGCCCCAAACCTGCCCCGCACGCGATCCGGCCAAGGGCGCGATGCTGCTGAACCATTTGAGCCGGCCTAGCGCCGCTCGCCATGGCGTGGTCATCAAGGGCGAAGCCGTCGTTCGCGGTTCCCATTCACTGTTCTTCATTGCCGAAGCGGCGGATGAGACCGTCCTCCAAGCGTTCTTGACGCCATTCCTTCAAGCCGGTGAGGTCGAAGTGATGGCGGCGTCGACCTGCGCCGGGGTCGTGGCGAGCGGCGGCTGCGATGCACGCCCTGCCGACGTTTCCACCTCGGTGCTCGACCCGGCGGACGCTTGCCAGGACGCCGTTGAGGCGGGGCTCCTAATTCACAGCGTCTATCCGCTGAACGGCGAGACGTCGGTGCAGGACCTCGCGGGCGGGGCAGTCGTGCCCAATGGTCGGTTCTACTTGCGCAATCACTTCGATATTCCGAACCTCGATGGCGAGAGCTATCGGCTCTCCGTCGACGGGCTGGTCGAAAGGTCTTTGAGTCTGAGCATGAGGGACCTTCACAATCTCCACGCTGAGAGCCTCATGGTGACCCTCGAATGCGCTGGTAACGGCCGCAGCCTGTTCGATCCGACCGTGCCCGGCGAAGCCTGGGGCCTAGGCGCCGTCAGCACAGCCGAATGGACCGGCGTTCCCTTGAGCAAGGTGATCGAACGGGCAGGCCCGCGGTCCGGCGCGAGGGAACTTACGTTCCGCGGTGCGGACGGCGGGCTCGTCGAGGGTCACGATGCGCCGATTCGTTTCGAGCGTGGCCTCAGCTTCGACCAGATTCGCGAAACGGACGCGCTTCTCGCCTACGAGATGAACGGCGAGCCGCTGTCAGCAACCCATGGCTATCCGCTGCGGCTGATCGTGCCCGGTTGGTATGCGGTGGCGTCCGTCAAGTGGCTGACCGAGATCGTCGTTACCGACAAGCCCTGCGAGACCCACTATCAAACGGAGAAGTACTGGTACCAGTGGGTGCGGAACGGGCGCGACGAGCGCGCGCCGGTGACGCTCATGAGTGTGCGGGCGCTGATCTCTTCGCCCGATCAGGGGGAGAGCCTACCGCGCGGCGAGACCGCGATCCGTGGCGTCGCGTGGTCTGGTGCCGGGAGCATATCCAGGGTCGATGTCAGCCTAAACAACGGCCCGTGGCGCGAGGCGCGGCTCGTCGGCGAACCGCGGCGCTCTGCCTGGCAATGGTGGGAGCTGATCACGCGACTTGAGCAGACGGGGCCGCTCGCCGTGCGGGCGCGCGCCACCGACATGGCCGGCCGGACTCAGCCTGAGCGCGCCGAGTGGAACCGTCTGGGCTACGGTAACAACTCGATCCACTCTGTGACCGCACAGGTGATCTGAAGCCGAGAGAGCGAGCACACGACGAGACGTCTGGTCAGCAAAACGTCGCCGCGGCGGATGCAGTCGGATGGCCAAGTGCATTTGCAGCGATCCTACAGCGCCGCGCTACTTCTGCGCCTGCCCCGCCGGCATCGGTTTGACTGGCGCTCCGGGGAAGATTTTCTGCAGATTTCCGGCGATCACCTGGTCGCCTTCCGAAACACCCGAGGCCAACCCAATGAGATCGCCGCTGGTCGGGCCGAGGGTGACGAGCCGCTGCTCGACCGTATCGTCCTTGCCGACGACATAGACATACTTGCCGAGCTGGCTCGATCCGAGCGCTGTCTCCGGCACCATCATCACGTTCGGTTCATCCCTGATCTTCAGGCGCACGCGGACATACTGGCCGGGAAGCAGGGTCAGATCGGCATTGTCGATCGTGGCGCGCGCTACCACCGTTCCGGTATTGCCCTCGACCGTATTGTTTATGAAGCTGAGGTCGCCGCGGTAACGCGGTTCCTTGTCGCCGGGCAGAAGCACCTCTGCCTCCACTTTGCCCTTTGTCCGGGCCTTCCGGATGTCGGCGAGTTCGGTTTCGCTCGGGTTGAACGAAACATAGATCGGCGAAAGCTGCACAAGGTTGTTGAGCGGGGTTCCGGTCGTGCTGCTGACCAGTGTTCCCTCCGGCGCCAGGTTGCGCCCAAGCTGCCCGGCAAAGGGGGCGCGGATTTCGGTGTAGTCGAGGTTGATCTCAGCGGTGCGCACCGCCGCCCGCGACATGGCAAGTGCAGCCTCCGCCTGACGCACTGCGCTCTGACGCTGGTCGAAGCTGTCCTTGTCCAGATATCCTGTCGTGGCAAGCTCGTTGCCGCGCGTGAGATTGGATCGGAGATAGGCGAGTGACGCTTCGTCCCTTTCGACCTGGGCCTTTGCCTGATCCAGTTCCGCCCGATAGTCGCGTGCGTCGATCCGGTAGAGGAGATCGCCGCCCTGAACATCCGAACCGTCCGCAACCGCCTGTGACTCGATATAGCCGGTGATCTTGGCGCGAAGCGTCACGTTGCGGATCGCCTCGGTCCGTGCGGAATAGTCGAGATAGATGGGGATCGTTTTCTTGACGACAGCCGCGACGGGAACGGGCATGGCCTGTTGCGGCGGTGGGGCGGCCCCGGCATCGCCGCCTTTGATCTCGAACCCGCCATTCCTGTAGTGGTAGGCCGCAGCAAGGCCGCCGATTATGACCACTGCGGCAAGGACCAGTCTCGAACCACGCATGTTAGGCTCCAATCCTTATTCCGCCGCCTCCGGCTCGTGGCTCTGGCCGACGGGCTTTGAGGAAAGTCCCTCCCGCCATTGTTCGATGACCGCGTAGAAGACCGGGACGAAAATGAGTGTGAGAACGGTCGCCGCGAGCATGCCGCCGAACACGGTGGTGCCGATCGACTGGCGGCTGGCAGCACCGGCGCCCTTGGCGTACATCAGCGGCAGCACGCCGAGGATGAAGGCAAAAGCTGTCATCAGAATCGGGCGCAAGCGCAGGCGCGCCGCTTCCGCTGCTGCTGCCACCACATCCAGCCCTTCCTCGCGCCGGCGGCGCGCGAACTCGACGATCAGGATGGCGTTCTTGGCGGCAAGTCCAACCAGCATCACGAAACCGATCTGCGAATAGACGTCGATCTGCATTCCGCGAAGCCACAGTGCCGACAGCGCGCCCAGAAGCGCGAGCGGTACCGAGAGCAGCACCATGAACGGCATCGACCAGCTTTCGTACTGGGCGGCCAGGATCAGGAAGCAGAAAACGAGCGCGAGTGCAAAGACGAGCGCGGCGATCGAACCTGCGCGGATCTCCTGATAGGTAATGCCGGTCCATTCGAATGTGTAGTCCCGCGGCAGCGTCGTACGGGCGACCCGCTCCATTGCCGCTGCCGCCTGGCTTGAACTGAAGCCGGGTGCTGCCGCGCCGTTGATCAGCGCAGAGGGATAGTTGTTGTAGTGGGTGATGGTCTCTGGTCCGACCGTCGACTTGAACGAGCCGAGCGTGTTGAGCGGCACCATTTCGCCCTGGCTGTTGCGCACATAGAACCGGGAAAGATCGGTGGCCGAGGCCCGCGCAGCCTGATCGGCCTGCAGCGTCACGCGGAAGGTGCGACCGAACAGGTTGAAGTCGTTGACATAGAGCGAGCCGAAATAGATCTGCAGCGTGCTGAAGATATCCGGCAGGTTGAGGCCGAGCAGTTTCGCCTTGTCACGGTCGAGATCGTAGTCGAATTGCGGGCTCGACGTGCTGAAGGTGGTGAAGAGCTGGTAGGGATTGATCTCCGGCTGTTTGCGCGCCTCGGCAATCAGCGCCTGGGTTGTGTCGCTGAGCGCCTGTGCACTGCGCCCGGCGAGATCTTCGACCTGAAACTCGAAGCCACCGGTCGCGCCGAGCCCCTGGATCGACGGGGGATCAAAGGCGAGCACAAGCGCGTCCGGGATCTGCAGCAATTGCGGCTGCACCGCCTCGCGCAGCGCCGAAGCGCCTTGTGCCGCGGGACGTTCATCCCATGGCTTCAGAACCGCGAATTGCACGGCGGAATTCGACTGGGCGGCGAAGGACAGGAAATTGAAGCCGACGACGGAGCCGACGAAATCGACACCTGACGTGCCGCGCAGGATCTCTTCGGACCGCCGCGCGACGGCCTGGGTGCGTTCGAGCGAGGCGCCGTCGGGAAGCTGGATGACGACGAAGAAGTAACCCTGGTCCTCGACCGGCAGGAAGGTCGACGGCGTGCGCTGCCAAAGCGCGTAGGTCGAGCCGATGGCGATGAGGAACAGCGCAAACAGCGCCCAGCGCCAGCGCACGAGCCCGGCTATGCTGCGTGCATAACCATCCGACAGTGCGTGAAAGCCGGTGTTGAACCAACGGAAGAACGCAAAGCGCGGCTCGCCGCGATAACGCAGGAAGGCGGCGCTGAGCGCCGGGCTGAGGGTCAGCGAGTTGAAGGCGGAAAAGGCGACCGAGATCGCGACCGTCAGGGCGAACTGGTTGTAAAGGCTGCCGGCAACGCCCGGGATGAAGGCGACCGGAATGAAGACCGCAAGCAAAACTGCGGTGGTCGCGATGATCGGGCCTGTCACTTCCTGCATCGCCTTGCGCGTAGCGGCAAGTGGCGGCAGGCCGGCCTCAAGCTGACGTTCGACGTTCTCGACGACGACGATCGCGTCGTCGACCACGAGGCCGATGGCGAGCACCATGCCGAGCAGGCTCAGCATGTTCAGCGAAAAGCCGAACAGATACATGACGACCAGCGTCGCGATCAGCGACACCGGGATGGCGATCGTCGGAATGATCGTGGTGCGCAGGTTCTGCAGGAAGATGAAGACGACGAAGACGACGAGGGCGAGCGCCTCGAGCAACGTAAACACCACATCCTCCATCGCCGCCGAGACGAAGCGGGTGGTGTCGTAAAACATGTGGTAGGCGATGCCTGCGGGGAAGCGCTGCGACAGTTCATCCATTTTGGCCTGGACGCGGCTTTGCAGGTCGAGCGCATTGGAACCGGGCGCCTGGAATACGGCGAGTACGACACTTTCCTTGCCGTTGAAGGTGACCGACGACGAATAGAGCAGTGCCCCGAGTTCGATGCGCGCCACATCGCGCAGCCGCGTCGTCGCCCCGGTCGTCTGGTCGGCCCGAAGCACGATATCGCCGAACTGCGCCGGATCGCTCAACCGGCCGAGCGCGTTGATCTGCATCTCGAAGGGTGTCCCGGCTGGTGCCGGCGATTGCCCGATCTTGCCGCCTGCGACCTGGATGTTCTGTTCGGCGATGACGTTCTGCACGTCGACGGCGGTGATGCCGAGATTGGCCAGACGGTCGGGATCGAGCCAGACGCGCATCGAATAGCGACGCTCGCCGAAGAGCTGGACGTCGCCGACCCCAGGCAGGCGCTTCAATGGATCGAGGATCTGCAGGTAGGCGTAGTTGCTGACGGAGGCGAAATCGACCGAATTGTCGGGCGAATCCAGGCTCACCAGCACCGTGAAGTTCGGGATTTGCTTGGCAATGGTCACGCCGGTCTGGTTGACGAGCGCGGGAAGCGAGGATGCTGCCTGCGAAACGCGGTTCTGGACGTCGAGTGCGGCGACGTCGATCGGATAGCCCACTTCGAAGGAAATGATGATCCGCGACGAGCCGTCATTCGAACTCGTCGAGGTCATATAGAGCATGCCCGGCACGCCGTTGATCTGTTGTTCGAGCGGCGTCGTCACCGTATCGGCGACGACCTGGGCGCTGGCACCCGGATAGTTGGCGGCAACGACGATCTGTGGCGGCGTCACATCGGGAAACTGCGAGATCGGCAGCAGGAAATAGCAGATGCCGCCGGCAAGCGTCGTGATGATCGCGATCGCCGATGCGAAGATCGGCCGGTGAATGAAGAAGTCGATCATGGCGGGATCGATCCTTGCAAGGCGCCATTGTGAAGGGTCCACGGGGCGTCATTTTGGTAAAGTGCCCCGCGATTGGAGCGTTCGAAGGGCTGAATGTCTGCGGCAGCGATGCAGGAGGCATTTCGGGAGATCCCGAAAACGGGCAGGCAGACGTCTGCCACGCGGACCTTGCGGTCAGCGGTGCGGTTCTTCGCCTTCGGCCCATCCAGCATGCGCATCGTAAGGCTCCAGCACGAGATCACGATGGGCCGGAGCGACCCAAATCTTGAACGTGATCGAAACTTATAAGTCTGTGCGGTGTGCACTCTGGCTAAAAGACGCCCGACGACCGCGCCCACCGACATTACGCTAGAAATTTTTCTGCAGTTACCGCTGTGTCCCGGAAGCCCTCGCGACAAACGGCATTCCTCGATGCGCCGCTGGCGAAAATGTTACTGGTCGGTAACATCGTCGCATGTTATCTGTCGCCAACGGGTCGTCAAGGGGCAAGTTTTTCCATGCCGACGACGTCGGGCCGAATGCGATGACCACGGATTCCCGCAAGCAACCACGTGTTTCGCCGCGCGATCGCCTCGTCGAGGCGGCCCGCCAGCTGTTCCGCAGGCACGGCATTCGCGGGATCGGTGTCGACGCCATCGCCGATGCCGCCAGCAGCAACAAGATGACGCTCTATCGTCACTTCAATTCGAAGGACGAACTCATCGTCGAATGTCTTCAGCGCGCGGGAATGGAGATGGACGGCTTCTGGCGGGAGCTGGAGGACGCCCACCCCGGCGACGGGCTGGCGCAGCTCAGGGCCTGGGTCCGGCGGATCGCCGAGCACCTCGGCGACGACGATTGCCACTGCGAAATGATGAGCGCCGCCGTCCAGCTGACGGACGAGGACCATCCCGGCAGGTCGGTGATCCGGAAGTTCAAGGATGCGCAACGCGATCGCGTTATGGAGCTTTGCCGCAAGGCCGGTGTCGCCAATGCGGAACTGCTCTGCGACACGTTGCTGTTGTTGATCGAGGGCGCGCGTGTCGCCCAGCAAAGCAGCGGGGTGCAGGGGCCGAGTGCCCGCTTTGCGGAAATCGCCGACGCGGCGATCTTGTCGCTTTCCGGGAGCGGTGCCGTCCGCAGATAGCGGCGCGTTGCCTACCGCTCCGCAGGCTATTCGGGATGGTGGCTGTCGATCACGAAGACGTGCTCGTTGTCGATGCGCGCAGCTCCGGCGATGTGAGGGTGGTCGCTCCGAGCCAGCCTGTACGCGGATAGGTGATCAGCCAGCAGACATGCGGCAAGGCGAACTGCCGCGGCAAAGAGCGCCGGCCTGTCTTCCGCATGTGAAGAGTGACGCAGTCATAACTTCCCGAACGCCACGCCTCTCCAACCCCAGCCGGTCCGATGAGCGGCTTCAATTAGGGGCGTCTTTATTTCGGTGGTATTGAAGCGATATTCGTAAACCTTGCCGTAGGACAAATCTTCCTTGAAGGCGAAGGCCATGTCGAAGCTTTTTTCCCACTTTCGACCGCGAAACGCATTAGCGCTCAAAGTAAGCGTGGGCACGCCAGCGCGCCATTCGACGGACCATTCCTGATCGACGGCGCGAACTTCGCAAACGGCAGCATCGAATTTCATCAGCACCTTGAACACCCTTTGCAGCCCAGCTTTGGCAAATAGTTCGTACCAGCGGGCATCAGCGATCTTCCATTCGGCGACGAGATCGACGCCTTCCGGCTTGCCGTCACGAATGATGAACGGCGCAGTCTTTCTATTGATGGCGAGAAGATCATTGCGAAGCGCTGTCGTGGATTGGCGGTCCACCCCATTCGGCGCCGGTTTATATCCTGTCAGCCAGTCGAACAATTTCACGGGAGGTTCCTCAATCAGGGCACTGTGGACAATCTCTACAGTGAGACACATTTGCCAGGCCCGCTAGGAGAACAGATAAGAACAACGTGCACGGCTTTTGCACACCCCACTAACGAGAAGGCATGATGCAGGGATTTCGATCTGTCGGCGGCTTGCAACGTTTCATCTCGGTCTTCTCGGCAGTCCGAAATCTCTTCGTCTAACCGCACCAGAAACACTCAGCCCCAGCCACCCACATTCATCGGATCCGCACAATGGCGCGCAGTGGAAAGCCGTGTCCGGCGCAACTATCTGAGTTCATAGACAAACGCTTTGTCGGGCGTTGATGAAACAACGTGACAGTGCCGGTGAACGTGCTCCGGCAGGGTTACCGCGTGAGTTTGCAGCAACGACACTTCTGCTTGAATGGCGCAAAATCGCCCGCACGCTGGTCAGGCAGGGCAGATGAGGTGGCCGAGGGCGCGGGACCGAGCGGGCACGACGTGACCACGCCCAAAAGCGGTCTTTCATCCGGTCTCGCTGGCGAAAAACATCTGTGAATGTGGGAAAATGCGCGCATATTAGCCCAACGATAACGACATCGTGCGCCGCAGGAGCGTTCACCGCTGTGGATCGAAAGCTTGCAGCCATCCTTTCAGCCGATGTTGCCGGCTTCAGCCGCCTCACGGCGCTGGACGAGGAGGGTACGGTTCGCGCACTCGATCTATGCCGCGGTCGGATTGACGAAATGGTTAGCGAGCATGGTGGCCGTATCTTCGGTAGCGCAGGCGACGGCCTTGTCGCCGAGTTCCCAAGCGCTGTTCAGGCCGTCCGGTGCTCAGTAGAAATCCAGCGCCGTCTCTTCAGTCTCACAGAAGCCCTCCCACCCGATCGCCGCTTGGAATTCCGCATCGGCGTCAATCTGGGTGACGTCGTTGTGTCGGGAGACGATCTGCTCGGCGACGGCGTCAATATCGCGGCACGCGTGCAGGAGATCGCCGCTCCGTCAGGCATCTGCATTTCCGCATCGGTGCGCGAACATCTTGACGGCAAGGTGCCGTTCGCGCTGACCAGCCTCGGCGAGCGGAGCTTGAAGAATATCCCCCGGCCAATCTTCGTCTTCCGGGTCGATTGGCAGCAAGATATGCCTGTCGGAGGCAGCATAGCGTCCGCGCCATTACTTGTGGCCCGCCGTGACAAGGACCAGCCGTCAATCGTCGTCATGCCCTTCGACAACCTCAGCGGCCAGGGCGACGAATACTTCGTAGACGGCGTTGTAGAGGAGATCACCGCCGCGCTCTCGCGCGTTCGGGATTTCTTTGTAATCGCGCGACAGTCCGCATTCACCTACAAGGGACGCTTCGTCGACGTGCGTGAAGTCGGCAGGGAACTCGGCGTCAATTATGTGGTCGAAGGCACCGTTCGCCGGGGCGGCGACCGGCTGCGCATTTCCGTGCAACTGGTCGATGCGGAGACAAGGACCCAGTTCTGGTCCGATCGTTACGAGGGCGCGATTGAAGATATTTTCGAGTTCCAGGATCGGATCGCGGCGCAGGTGGCAGGCGCCATTCATCCGGTCATCCGCAATGCAGAGATCGAGCTGGCCAAGCGCAAGCCGCCGACCAGCCTGCGGGCCTATGATCTCGTTATGCGCGCCTACCCGTACCTTTGGGGCCGCCGCAAGGATACCAACAACCAGGCGATCGAACTGCTTCAGCAAGCGATCGCCGTCGATCGGAGCTATGGTCGCGCGCATGCACTTTTGGCGTGGTGCCACGCCTCAAACGCCTCCTACCTATGGACAGAACAACCGAAACCTGATCTGGAAAAGGCGCGCGCAGCGGTCGAAGCTGCAGGCTCGATCGGCGATGATCCAACCGCGCTGACTGCCGCCGGCGCGGCAATGAGCATCTGCGGCGACCAGCAGCGCGCCACCATCCTTATCGAAAAGGCGCTTGCGCTTGATCCAAACAATGCCTGGGCATGGGCGCGCCTGGGCTGGATCGCGATCTACAAGGGCGAAGCCACTCGCGCGCCGGAACGCTTCCAGCGTGGGATGACCCTGAGCCCAAGAGATCCGCTCACATTCAACATGAGATTAGGGATGGCCTTTTCTTTGGCCATGGAAGGTTCTCTATCCCAGGCCATCGCGATAGCCCAGGAGGTCATCAACAGCTATCCTGACGTGACCTGGTCCTATCGCCATCTCGCCGCCTGGTCGGCGATGAGCGGAGACCTGGAGACCGCCCGATGGGCCGCGCAGAAGCTATTGGCGGCCGAGCCAGGCTTTACAATCGAGTGGTATCGAGCGCTGCCCTGGTTTCAAAACATACCGCATTGGGAAGAGAAGATGGCCGAGGGTTTGCGGCAAGCAGGTTTGCCCGAACGCTGATCGCCGATCGAGGACATGCGCGGTCCGTTCTCGGCGGTGGATTTGCTCTTTTGGCGGAGCCGGCCAATGTCTTGGAAAGGGCGAGAGCGGCTAAGGTCTGGTTCTGGCGCGTTTGAGGCGATGAGCGCATCAGCCGCTCAGCATGACTGCTGCATCTATCCTTAAATCCTATTCGATTTAAGATGCAGCAATTCAAAGTGCTGCAGCGAGCTTTGCATTCAGTTCTAGTTTCGCGCGTCGACAGGCGTGTGCAGTGAAGCCCCCATCTTTTCGGCCGCTGCCCGCAGACGCTTGTCTCTGGTCCATAAGGCCGCACGCTGATCAAGGAGAACCGAGGCCAGCAAATGGGCCTCAGTGTAGCCAATGCCCATGCTGAAAATGTCGTGGCGATCGATCATCGTCATGACTTCGTCGTGTGTTGCGACGAACGCTTCGCGCTGAGCGGCCAGGAAAGGTATCACGCTCCCGCGATCCCGAAGCCTGCCAAGCGCCAGTTCGCCAATCACAGCCGGATGGCAGAGTAGGCCATCGTCCTCAATAATCCTACGCAGCTCTATATCGACATGGCGGAAATGATCAATCCAGATAGAAGTGTCTGCAAGTATCACTTGGCCGCTGTGCTCCGGCGGCGTGGGGCTGCCTCCGCATCGGGCATAGTTCCTCCGAGCGCGATGAGGCGTTTTCCCGACTCCACACGAACAAACGTCTCCAACGCTTGGCGGACTAAAGCGGCGATTTCTTTTGTACCGGTGAGGGATCTGGCTCTTTCCATGAGAGCGTCGTCGAGGTCGATAGTCGATCGCATTATCTGGTTTCCTAATTCTGGCATTATAAATAGCACCATTTGGTGCTGAATCTACGCCTGGTTCCCACTCTGATACGCCCGGCGCAGGCCATCAACTTAGCTCACGTGCGCACGAGACCCACGGCCGCCAACGCGCAGCAGCTTGCACGCATTTCTGGGTTCCACCCACCTTCGTCGCTGAGGAAGTATGTAGCCTACGGCGTTCACGGGCGGTGTGCGGTGTCGGAAACCCTGAATTCAGCTTCGACATCTCTCGCACTTGGCACTGGCAGTCCGACCCGTCGAAGCGCTGCGATGATGCGCATGCTGTCCTTCTGCGGCAGGTTTCTCTTCCTGTTCTCGGCCACGATGTTGGGCAGATAGTCGGGGCGCATGTTCATGAACACCTCGCCCTCACGCTTTGCGTCTGCCAACAGTCCGGCCTCAGAGTAGATGACCGCCGCAACGCCATGGAAGAGCGGAAATTTCTTCAGGTCGGCCTTGCGGATCAGCCGCACAGCCTTCTCATGATCCTGGAGCATGCAGGCGATCAGAGCGCGCGTCCCGAAGTAATATCCGGCTCCGCCTGGATTGAGCTTGATCGCACGATCCAGCAGTTCCGCACCACGCTCCCATTGCCCCGAGAACGCGACGCGCGTTCCGAGCTCTCCGAGGAACTCCGTGTCGTTCGGGTTGGCGGCGAGCGCCTCCTCGCCGACCTCGAACGCCTCCTTCGGCTCGTTATTGAAGAAGAGGGCCGTCATGAGCGCCTGCAGGGCGCGCGTGTTGTCAGGTTCGAGTGAGACCGCCCGCCGCGCCGAACCGAGCGCGCGCTCCATCGCGGGAACCTTGTCACTCTGCGGGTTGAACTGGAATCTGCCCTCGTCGAGTTGGACAATCGAGAGCATCGACCAAGCTGTGGCGTAGGCCGGGAAACGCGCCAAGGCGCTCTCTAGGCAGTCGCGCGCAGCCAGGTGTTCTTCCGGGGCCAGCTTCTCGCGGTAGGCGTAGAAACGCAGCATACAGTCATGGACGCCCACATCGTCCGGCGGCGGGTTCGCCGCCAATGATTTCGCGATGATGCCGTAAGGCTGGGCTATGGCCGTAGCCACTTTGCTGGCGACATCGGACTGGATGGCGAAGAGTTCGTGGGTGTCCAGATCCTCGTCGTAGTCCTGCGACCACAGGATCGATCCGTTGGAGGTTTCGACCAGGCGCACTGTCACGCGAACCTTGTCCCCCGCAACGCGGACCCCACCTGCGAGAAGGTAGTGCGCGCCCAGTCCATCGCGAACCTTCGATGTCTCGATATCGGGAGGCAGTGACTTCGATGTCTCGCGGCCGAAGACCATAATCTCCTTGAAGCGGGGGAGGGCGGTGAGAAGCTCCTCGGTCAGCCCGACGGCATAGCGTGCAGCCTGCGGGCCATCGCCCAGGTCCGCGAAGGGTGCGATCACGAGTGTCGGCTCGTCCGGAATCTGCCCGACGGAACGACTGGAGGCTGCCCCCGTCAGACCGCCTGCGTAATAGCCAAGTCCGGCGCAAACGAATGCTACAAACACGGCCAGCACGGGCCAACCGAGATGCCGCCATGTGAAGGCCCGGCGTCCGCCGCCGTCTTCGCTCAGTTCATCGTCGGCCGCCTCTGCCGGCGCCGGCGCGTCATTCCATGTAAAGGTTGGCACGTAGCCACCCTTGGGGATGTCAATGCGGATCGGATCGTGTTGGCCTGCAGTAAGATAGTAGCGTTCGATGACCCGGCGCAAACGTCCGGCCTCGATCCGCACGATGGGATCGTCCTGAGAGAAGTCCGCGCTGCGGTTGAACACCTCGATGGCAACCGAATACGCCTTGAGACGGTGCGCCCGGCCTGCAAGCGCTTCCTCGGTAACATACTTCAGGAAGGCAGCGCCGCGTCCACCACTAGGAAATTCGCGGCTGGACATAATCCGCACAAGTTGCGCCCTGACCTCCTCATGGGTCGGGTAGGGGCGCTCTGCCCGATCAACCGGCGACGACACCGAGGTCTGCATGCATTCTCCTCACCGGTCACAGAACGCGAGCAGTTTTTGCTTGTATTGGAATCCCTTATGCAACCTACCTCCCGAAGGGCATCTCGTCCACACTTGAAAGAGGTTTCGCAGCCGTAAAGTGTGGCGCTGTCGAGACAGAACCACCGGGAGAAATATAGGGTGGTGAACAGTGTACGATATTGCACATCCTCTCGCTCCGCAGCCAACCACAGCACGGCGAGCTTCGGCCGGAGTCGGCATGGTGCGGTCGCCATCATCGGTAGGGCCGCAGCCGTGGCGGTGTTCTGAACGTGCTTAACGAGCTTCATGAGTTCCGTCCTGGTTGAGGGCGTAGGCGAAACTTCGCCTGGCCGACTCCTGACAGGGCGCATCACGCGACATCGTCGCGATTTCCTCGGCATGTTGCTGTAGGTTACGGTGTGGCGGCGGCGGCCGGGGAGGGCACTCCGACGCGGATTGCCTTCGAGAAGTCGGGCGACAATCCGTCCGCCCGCGCCCGCTCATCGATTTTGGAAATCTCTCGCAACTGGGCAAGCGGCATCGACGTGTCGATGGCTCCCCGGTCATAGGCGTAGTCGGGAAGATAACCGTTGACGATCAGCCGCCAGTCGAACGGGACCTTGTCTCCGGCGACTCGCATCAGCTTGGCGACGGTCGTCGTGCAGTTCGTCGTGATCGAATTGTAGAACTGCGGAGTCCGGGCGAGAGCGTTGGCCTCGGCCACGTATTCGAGTAGCAGATTTCGTGCCTGCTCTGGACTGGCCCTCAGCCGATAGACTTGGACGTCCTCGCCACGCACGTTGGAGCGGACGCCGACAACGTCGCGTTCGTCCGCGGCAAGGATCACCAGAGGGTCGTTCTTGAAGAGATCGGCAAGAGGAGAAAACGCGCCACCGACCTTGTGGCGTACCTCGATCGACCAGGCGAGTTGCTCTCCGTCTTCGAAGCCGAAGCTGAAGATGACATGTGCGATCTTCGGCCCCGCCCAGTATGACATGAACAGGTCGACGGTCTTCACTTTGCTCACATCGTAGGTCCGTGTCGTCCAGCGCTCCGTGAAGTCGGAATTGCTTCGCCACCCGAAGTCCCGGACATCAGTCAAGGTCAGCGAATTTCCGTCAATGCTACCCGTGACCTGCCGGGCGACATCCCGTGCCCATGCTGCGTTCGCTTCCGGCTTGATCGAGCTCCACCAGAAGAGAACAAGGGCGAAGACGCCAGCGAACGAAAGGATGGCCCTCACGCGCAGCCGGCTGGCAAGCGCCGCTACAGTGAAGAGACCGAAGACGAGGAAGACGCCAGCGCCAATTGCCCGTCCGGCATCAGGCAGGGAAAGGCGAAACCAGAGGGCCAGGGAACCCCAGGCTGTCAAAGCCGCCACGATCAGCGCGATCGCGAAGATGAGGATGATCGCCATCAAACGAGGCATGTTGTTCCTTTTCTGTAGCCGCTGCTGTGCCGCGTTGATGCGGAGATCGCGCGTTCAACGGGCGGCAGGGAATGGCACGACCTTGTCAAGATCCAGCATGGTGTGGATTTCCTTGCCAAGGCCATCTATGAGTTCAAGCGCCTCGGCGTACCGCTCGTCTCGCTCCGGAGCCGTGGACGACTCCCAGTCCCGCACGAGTTGGTCCGCGATGGAAAAATCGTTGCACAGTTCTCGAAAGCTTTCATTGCGGGAGGCAAGCGCGTCGATCTCGCGCGCCTGCCCGGGAAATCTGCGCTTGGCGAACGCCGTATCGTATTCCATTGCATCGCCCCCGGACAGGCGACGTGAGGGGTTCCCTCACATCCGCGCAGTCGTCATGAAGATGGCACAGAATCCGGACGACGCCATGTAGGTTACCGTAACATACGGCGAGTTTCTTGCGGCTGGCAGCGGATGTGTGGTCCAAATCGGACATCGGCCCTTGGTGGGCCCAGCCATGCGAGGACGTTGCCGTGAAACCCATCCTGATCTCCGTCACAGCGCTACTAATGTCGACCGGACTGGCGAGCGCAGCCGACCCGATCGTCGGAAACTGGAAGACGACGCTCGGCGACACCGCCGCGATCGAGCCGTGCGGCGGCGGCTTCTGCATTACGCTGAAGAGCGGCAAACACGCAGGCGAGAAGATCGGCACGTTTGAAGGAGATAGCGGCAGCTATTCTGGCAAGATCACCGATCCTGACGCGAAGAAGACCTACAACGGAACCATCAGCGTCTCTGGCGACACGGTCACCCTCAAGGGCTGCGTGATGAAGATAGTCTGCGAGTCGCAGAAATGGTCACGCCTTTAGTCCGCGGGACCAGATGATACGGTAACATACCGGCGTTTCTGTCGGGACCTGCGGTTCTCGCACCGGGATTAAATTCCGGTGATCGGCCGGGCAAGTGGATCGGGCACAGCGGCTTGACAGGGCCTCGAAAGGGATATCTCGCGCTACAGCGCCGCGCGCCCTATTAGACGCGAAAAGGTCGCTGTCGCACTTTGACTTGCTGCATGCAGCTCTCGCAGCGGCAGCTCCTTCGGCTGCGGCCGACATCTCGGGGCCGGGACCGACCGTCATTGACAACGTCTGGAATAGGTCACGTTAGACGGGGCCGGCGGGCATGGCGACATCGGCGTGCGCGGCCTCCGCGTCAGGCGCGGTT
Source organism: Ensifer canadensis (assembly GCF_017488845.2). Classification (NCBI taxonomy): domain Bacteria; kingdom Pseudomonadati; phylum Pseudomonadota; class Alphaproteobacteria; order Hyphomicrobiales; family Rhizobiaceae; genus Ensifer; species Ensifer canadensis. The sequence goes on along the minus strand of NZ_CP083374.1, from coordinate 728,450 downwards.
GAGATCTCGCCTCTGGACGTGGTCGAGGATCAGGACGGTGCGATTGCGGGATCCTTTCAAGCGGTCGGTCGAATTTAATCTGATGCTGAGCGTAGCGCCGCAAGTCCGGCGGGTCCAAGAACGTCTTCACTGCGTGTGGAGCGGCGAAAGTTGTCGAAGTAGAGCGACCATTCGCCTTGGGCTGCCGAGCGGTACGGGCCGAACTTGAAATACTGCCGAGAGCCAAGCCCATGTTCTTCATGCCCGATATGGCCTCGGACCGTCACGATCCAGCGGTCGTTGGCGAAGAGTTCGATATGCCCTGTTCCATCCGGTCCCGGCTGGGTCATCACTGCAAAGTCAATCCATCCACTATGCGGCGTCGGCAGCTCATTACCCCGGTGGATGACGGTGATGCGATCCGTGTAGGCGGTGAACAGGCGCCCGTCCTGTGGCTTCCAGCCAGGGTCGGTGGCAACCAGCGCACGCATCTGCCGCTTTTCCGGCCGCAGAAAAACCGGCGTGAGGGCCGATGCGTCGGTCGACAAAGAAGAGCGCCGACAGATCACCGGAAAAGTGGTCTCAACGGTCGCAAACAGTCGGCCGCGAACGAGACGAAGCGCCAGGAACGGACTGAAGTCACCCCTCGCCTCCGGACCGATCTCGCGCTTCCATTGGGCGATCACATGGCGGTGGTCCCCTTGCGGGATGGGATCGGCAAACCTGACGGAAAAGCCGTACCAGACCGCCTTCTCATAAGGTACGCGCAGTGTCGTGCGTTCCCACACCTCCGCCCGCTCGCTTCGATCGTCTTCGCCCTCCCAGAGCGGTCGGACGCTTAGCTTCAACGCGCCGGCACTACGAAAGGTGACGTCGCGCTGAAATTCGACTGAGCCTGCACGTTGCTCGACATTGTCGCGGTAATAGAGCCCACCCATAGGCGAGAAGTTGTCGCCTTCGAAGCCGTCAACAAGGTTGGCTTCCCAGGACAACGGCGTCGCGGCGTCGCCATTCCCGTCAGGTGCGTTGCCAGCGGTATCCAATTCGACCTCCTCCATACCATCCATACTCGCAAGGCATTTCGTGCTTAAAGCTCCGTTCCTATCTTGCGACAGTCCATTGCGAGCCTCCGGTCAGCGATGTGGTCGTTGCACCGGGTTAGGTAGCAGCCGTTGTTTGACTTCAATCGACCGGCCCCACCGCAGACGTCACACGTGTGGTAGGATCGCTCCGCAATCTCGCGGTAGATCACACCAAGCGCGGCGGCTACTTCTGCCGACGGCCGATAGCCATTCGTCGGACTGAGATAGCAACGGAGACCACCCCATTTTTCCTCTATTTGCCGAATGTAGAGCTTGGAAAGCAGCCCGTGTTTGGCGAGGAAGACTTCGACACGCCGTACATACTCTTCGATTAATTCGTTCCAGCCCGTGTTCGCCGTTAGGAAAAGGGACCAAGCCTCCTCGCTCGTGCTTGGATCGAAGAGGCCGGCATAAGTTTGGCGAAGGTACACGAGGAACTCCGCATGTGTCATGCAGCGGCTCCTTTCGTATGAACCCGGGTTGGGAGGGACGGTCAGCTGCTGAGACATCCCGACAACCTCACCTCGCATAATATTCATGACGATCCCTCCAAAAAGATCCAATTTTGTCACGAAATGAAACTAACTCAGTCGATGTTGCCCACGAGGTGACGGCCGCCACAAGTTTGGTCGTAAACGCCCACAGCATCGCCACGCGATGGCGCGGCGATGCTGGTTCTGACGCAACCGGCAGGGACAGCGAGACCCCTGACTACAGGATGAAAAACCAATCACTCATGTTACTTCACGAGACCGAGGTTCACGAGCTGAACGCGTCGATTGTCGGCAGCCTTCGGGTTCGCCGGATCTACTGGCCATTCCTCGCCGACGCCGATCGCGAACAGACGGTCCGGCGCGACAGCGAATGTCGTCGATAGGGCCTCCGTAATCGCATTCGCCCGCTTCTGGCTGAGATCCAGATTGTGCTTGGCATCGCCCGTTGAGCTCGTGTGTCCGACGACAAGGAATTTGTAGCGCCGCAGGTTCGGATGATGCAGGGCGTCGGCGATCAGGCCGACGGTACGATAGGATTTCGGTTCGATGGCGACGGAATCGTTCTCGAAGTCGATCTCGACGATGAGCTGCGACAGCTGCGAAAGTTTCTGCCAGTTAGGAAGCGCGGCGACGCCCTTGCCTGCACTCGCAGCCGCTTCTTCCACAAGCAACGCGATGTCTACGGCGGGAGCGGCTCCCGCCAGTCTGTCGAGCGTGCGCACGACCTGCGGGCCGCTCAGGTCCTGCGAGAATGGGTGGCCGGGTGCCAGCAGCAGTCCGGCGGCAAACATCGTTGCAAGTCGAAAGCTCTTCATGATTCTGTGTCCCTTCAACATTGTTCACCGCCATCCGGCATCGGTGATAGCCTGGCCGCACTGGCCTTCCTTCACGCGTGTCGCCTTGTTCAGGCAGGCAAGAATGTTGCCCTCGCCTTTCACGTCGCCGCAGTACTGAGCGACGTAATGCTTGCAGATCGTCGTGAACGACTGCTGGGCGGCAAGGCGCTGCTCGATCGAGGCAGTGACGCCCACCAGTGTCGCCGTGCAGGTGGGCGAGACCTTCGCGGCATGCTCCACCAAGCAGTTCTGGATGCGGCCGTTTCCGAGGTTCAGGCCCTTGCAGAACTTCTTGATGTCGGATCCGCAGTCGCTGGCGAGCGTGCTCACCGCATCGGCGAAGCTGATGGTGTCGGCACGGGCCGCGCCCGTCAGCGCGAGGAACGCGACCAGCGCCCCTCCTAACAGTCTGGTTCTCATCGACATGCTACCCCCATAGTGAACGGTTGATCGCCGGAGAAACTCCCCGCACACATCTGTTGCGCTATCGGGGGCGCGAGGGGAAGTATGTTACGGTTACATTGATCGTAGGATACGGCTTCAACGAGCCGCAACCGAGCTCCGGCTAGAACGTCACGGCCAGTTCGCGTGAATGTCCACGAACCATTTGTCGTTGATGCTACCATGCATGGCAACGAGACGACCGGCTCGACCGAGCGCGCCAACCGCTACGGTCGAACGCCCGGGAACAACGCTGAAATGCGCACGAAATCGAATTGCGTAGGCTGCTGAAGACTTGGTCGCCGGAGCGCCACCGGAACGCAAATGGTTCGTGACACTTGGCGCGGCTTTCAAAGCGGTCTCGGGTGGTCGTTGAGCAGTGCGCAGACGGAACTGAGTTCGCCCGTGACGTCATCAACGTCATTCGCCGCAGCTCCGGATCCGGAGCTGGTCGCTGGACGGCCCATCGACATACCCGGTCGCGACATGCCCGCGATCTTAATTTTGCTGCAATGCAACACAAACATTAGCGCTTACTGTTTGGCCGGGACTGTGGGGTCAAGAACAAGGTTTTGTCACCAAAACCTCGTCGCCATTTAAGGATATCAGATGTTCGACACACCCAAATCCAAATCGAACGACCTGGAAACCATAGCCCGCAGCGGCGGGGCGTTCCGCCGCATGGCTGCACGCGTACCAACCTATCTAACGGACGTGCGGGAGAATCCCGCCTGGCTGCCGATGTTCCTGCTGGCGCGGACAATGCCGTTCCGCAAGGCCCACTGGCTGACCGCCAAACCCGTGCGCTCCACTGACGACGCTACGCCTTCGATGTTCGGCAACCTTCAGGCGGAGGCAATCGCGACCGAACTCAGGCGAACCGGCATCTTTGCCGGTCTGACGCTGCCTGCGCCGATCCGCGAGGAAATCGCCCGGTTCGGCCGCGAAACGCCGTGTTTTGGCAACTTCGAGCGCAAGGTGGAGTTTCTCGCCGATGAGCACGCGGACGCCGAGCGGCGTTTTGGCCGCACGATACTGAGCGGCCATCATTTCGAGCGGGTTCTGCAGTGCGATGCCGCTTTGGCCGTGCAGCGGGACCCATTGCTCCTCAACGTCGCAAGGCACTATCTCGGCGGCCAAGCCACACTCATCACGACGCGAACTTGGTGGAGCTTTCCGACGAAGTCTGCTTCAGAGGCCGATCTCAGCCGCGCCTCGTTCAAGTTCCATTTCGATCTCGACGATTGGCGGATGTTGAAGTTCTTCTTCTACCTCACCGACGTCGATGCGGACGCCGGGCCGCATGTTTATGTGCGGGGCAGCCACAACCGCCGACGTGTCAAGCATCAACTGACGCTACTTGTCGGGCATCCGGCAGATGAGGTGCTGGGCTTCTACGGTGAGGACAGTGCCATTACCATGATCGGAAACGCGGGTACGGGTTTTGTGGAGGATCCTTTTGGCTTTCATATGGGAACATTGGCAAAACAGTCGCCGCGCCTGATGATGGAAGTTGGATTCGGCGTGTCAAAGCCGTCAAACCGCCGCTATCATGGTGAACCCGTCGTGCGGTGAACGAAGACGCCAGATTGGTTACGGTTGGCGCACTCCTGCCGGACCTTCGTCTCGTTCTGGCTCCTAAGAGAAACGACTGTCCAAGCTAGATTGGGAAGCTGTCAGGCAACCTCGAGGTGAGAGCCTATCGCCCCATGCGAGATCGCGGGCGCCTGCTTTTGCACGTGGGATGCGTTAAGTCGGCGCGCCACTATGTCGTGGTTGAGCCACTGGACGGGACCGGAGGGATCCGAGGTTTCGCCAAAAATCAGCTGCCCGGTCGCCTCCACCACGAGGGCACTCAGGTGGTCGCTGATCATCGCCTTGCCGTCCCGATGCATCTGCGTGATCTCGTTGGACGTGCCGATGGTCAGATCGGATTGTGCCTGGCTGTTTGCCATGGGCCACGCCGAGAAATCATAGAACGGACGCATGACCTCGTTGGCCTGCATATCGGTAATTTTCTGGATGACATCCGTCATCGTGAAGCCGTCTGCCAGAAGCCGCTCACATGCCTGCCACTGTTCTTCGGCCCATTGACCGCCGTTTTCCTTCTTCAAGGCGAGCAGCAGCGGTATCAGGGGAAGCTCGATACCCGTGAAGACGTCGGAGGAATTGGTCCGGATTTCAGGGCAGTTATAAACGGTTGCCTTGATACCCGCCGCCCAGGCTTCCTGCGTGATGCCTTCGAGCCGCATCTTGGCGTAGCCTTGGGTGTAGTTGGTGTAAGTCTGCCAGCGATAGCTGCCGTCGATCAGGACCGCCGTTCCATGGTAGCCGTAGGCCGTGTACCGGACCTGACCGCCCGATGCCTCCACACGTGCGCGGATCGCCGAACTGGACTCGATGAGGTGCCGAAAGGTGATCGCGGAGACTTCGTCGAAATTCTGCAGGATGAGCTTGCCCATATCGCTATCAAGCAGGGCTTGCGATGACATGTGGCGGGGACCACGCCCCTTGTAGACCCGATTGGCAACGACCAGGAATACCTTCGCCTTCGGGATGCCTCCGGCCATCGTATGGGCGAAAATGACATTGCGGCCGTCGGCAATCATTCCGTCGAGAACGGCCATGACCTGTGAAAGCGAATTCGTGAAGCGCGAAGTGGCAATGTCCCGGCACTGCTGGATGTAGTCCCAGTCGAGCCTGTCCTGTTCCCAACTCTCCAGTGTCATATTGGCCAGGAGATCAGTCGGAGTGGGACCACCTGCCGGAGCGTCGAGATCGAAGCCGGCCATAAGGGGGATGTTGATGATCCTGCCGCCCAGTCGCTCTTCGGCGGCAGAGAGTTCCTCGGCGTCCAGAGGTCGCAGTGCGTTGTTCTCGTCGCGGCGCCCGACCGTGATTCCCACGATCTGCATGCCTGCCTGTCGGGCTTGGTCGAGCAAGCCAGTTGCGTATCCGCGGCCGAACAGTTCGCCGAAAAGGACGAAAACATCACCTTTGCGAAAGACGTTGTTCTCGGCAAGGCGATTCAATGCGATCGGGTTTTCCATACTGTCAGCTCTTTGGTCCGTTCGTCGTCGAGCGGTGAGTCGGACGACCTTCAATCGTTACATGACCGGACTGATCCGTAATGGGAAGTCATATTAAGTGACCGTTCATTTCAAAACGTGATGTGCCGCCGGGGATCGCTGGGCGCAGTGGGTCGACATTCAAGGAGATCCGGCGACGATCTTGGGGCTGAGGTTGCCTCTTGTCGCCATGTCGGTGGCCGACATAACGGTTTCATTTCAGGCGGCGTCATCCATTTGCTTTTGCCTGCTCAGTCCAGCCTCGCGCACGATGTCGGCGATCCGAGCGAATTGCGTCGACAGTGGATTGGTCTTTCGCCAGACCATCCCGATCGTCCGGGTGGGGCGGTGGCCGGCAAGCCGTGACACGCAGACCGATGAGGACCGCGTTTCGGTCTCTATGGCCATCTCGGGAATAAGCGTCACGCCTATGCCCGCGCCCACCATCTGCACGAGTGTCGAAAGCGAACTCCCCTCCATCACATCGCGCGTCGACGCAGTCGTGATGTTGCAGACGGACAGGGCCTGATCCCGGAAGCAATGTCCCTCCTCCAGCAGGAGTAGGCGCATCTCGTGAAGTCTCTCCGAAGACGGCACCGGCTTGCCCGCATCCTCCAGGGGCCGTACCAGCACGAATTCCTCGTCAAAGAGCGGGATTTCCTCCAGGGCAGGCTCCGAAATCGGCAGCGCGACGATGGCGATATCCAGTTTCGCCTCCGCCAAGTCCTCGATCAGTCTTTGTGTGATCGCCTCACGCGGCCGCGGATCGAGTCCTGGATACAGTCGTGTCAGCGACTTTATTATGGTTGGCAGCAGATAAGGCGCTACCGTTGGAATGATGCCGAGGCGAAGGCGGCCGGCGAGCGGCCCGTGGGCCGCCCGTCCGAGATCTGCCAGTTCGTCGACAGCGCGCAGGATCGCGCGGGTACGGCCAACGAACTCCTCGCCGAGACCCGTCAGCCGTATGCGGCGCCCGCCTCTTTCCACGAGCGGCGCGCCAAGCAGTTCCTCCAGTTCCCTTATCTGCACGGATAGCGCGGGCTGCGAGATGGCGCAGCTCTCTGCGGCGCGGCCGAAATGGCCGATCCGGGCAAGGGCGTCAAAATAGCGGAGATGTTTCATCGTCAGGCCATTCATAACCTCAGCATATCGCTGCCTTTAGAATATACAATTGGAATTTATGAGGTGGGCTTGTTACTCATTGGCCACTCGGAAGGCACTTGCCGGTGGCGCTGACCCAAGAGGTATGCCCGCGAAGCCCTTCCAGTGTCCGTAGATTGAAGAAAACCCGTTGGAGGACCAAATGGATACGAAGACAACCACGGCCGGCAAGTGTCCGGTCATGCACGGCGGCGCCACGGCTCTCGGCAACTCCGTCATGGAATGGTGGCCCAACGCACTCAACCTCGACATCCTGCACCAGCACGACAGGAAGACCAATCCGCTGGGCAAGGGGTTTAACTATCGCGAAGAGCTCAAGAAGCTGGACGTGGAAGCGCTGAAGGCGGACCTGCGCGCCCTGATGACGGACAGCCAGGAATGGTGGCCGGCTGACTGGGGTAGCTATGTCGGCATGATGGCGCGCGTCACGTGGCACGCGGCCGGCTCCTACCGCGCCGCCGACGGCCGCGGCGGTGCCAACACCGGCAACCAGCGCTTCGCCCCGCTCAATTCCTGGCCGGACAATGTCAACACCGACAAGGGTCGCCGCCTGCTTTGGCCGATCAAGAAGAAATACGGCAACAAGATTTCCTGGGCCGACCTGATCGCGCTTGCCGGCACCATCGCCTACGACGTTGCCGGCCTGAAGACCTTCGGCTTCGCCTTCGGTCGCGAGGACATCTGGGCGCCGGAAAAGGACGTCTACTGGGGTGACGAGAAGCAGTGGCTCGCCCCGAGCGACGGCCGCTACGGCGACGTCTCCAAGCCAGAGACGCTGGAAAACCCGCTTGCTGCCGTGCAGATGGGCCTCATCTACGTCAACCCGGAAGGCGTGAACGGCAAATCCGATCCGCTGGCGACCGCCGCACAGATGCGCGAGACCTTCGCGCGCATGGGCATGGACGATGAGGAAACCGTGGCACTCACCGCCGGCGGTCACACCATCGGCAAGTCCCACGGCAACGGGAACCCTGGTGACCTCAGCCCCGATCCGGAAGCCGCAGGCCCTGAATTCCAGGGCCTCGGATGGATGAACACCAAGGGTCGCGGCATCGGCCGTAACACGGTCGTCTCGGGCATCGAGGGCGCCTGGACCGCCCAGCCGACGAAGTGGGACAACGGCTTCTTCAAGATGCTGTTCAACCATGAATGGACGCTGACGCACAGCCCTGCGGGCGCCTCTCAATGGGCGCCCATCACCATCGCAGAGGAAGACAAGCCAGTCGACGTCGAGGATCCCTCGATCCGCACCATTCCGATGATGACCGATGCGGATATGGCGCTGAAGGTGGACCCGATCTACCGCGAAATCTCGCTTCGCTTCAGGAACGACTTCACGGCCTTTTCGGATGCCTTCGCCCGCGCCTGGTTCAAGCTGACGCACCGCGACATGGGTCCGAAGTCCCGCTATCTCGGCCCTGATGTGCCGGCCGAAGACCTCGTCTGGCAGGATCCGATCCCGGTCGGCCGCAAGGACTACGATATCGGGGGCGTCAAGGCGAAGATCGCGGCATCAGGTCTTTCCATCGCGGATCTGGTTGCCACGGCCTGGGACAGCGCCCGCACCTTCCGCGGTTCGGATTTCCGTGGCGGCGCAAACGGTGCCCGCATCCGCCTTGCCCCGCAGAAGGACTGGGAGGGCAATGAGCCCGCACGTCTGTCCCGTGTTCTTTCCGTTCTCGAACCGATTGCCGCGGCATCGGGTGCCAGCCTTGCCGACGTGATCGTGCTCGCCGGCAACTACGGCGTCGAGCAGGCGGCAAGGGCCGCAGGCTTCGACATCGAAGTGCCCTTCGCCGCAGGGCGTGGCGATGCGACCGCCGAGCAGACGGACGCCGACGGCTTCGCTCCTCTCGAGCCGCTCGCCGATGGCTTCCGCAACTGGCAGAAGAAGGACTATGTGGTGAGCCCGGAAGAGTTGCTGCTCGATCGCGCCCAGCTCATGGGCCTGACCGCGCCCGAGATGACAGCGCTCGTCGGTGGTCTGCGCGTCATCGGCACGAACCATGCAGGCACAGCGCACGGCGTCTTCACGAGCCACGTCGGCGCGTTGACGACAGACTTCTTCGCCACGCTGACAGACATGGGCTATTCCTGGGTTCCGACCGGCAACAACCTGTACGAAATCCGCGACCGCAAGACCGGCGCGACCAAATACACGGCGACCCGCGTCGACCTTGTCTTCGGGTCGAACTCCGTACTTCGCGCCTATGCGGAGGTCTATGCCCAGGATGACAACAGGGAGAAGTTCGTCAAGGACTTCGTTGCGGCCTGGACCAAGGTCATGAATGCGGATCGTTTCGATCTGGCTCCATGATCCCTGGGATCACCCAGTCAACGCCTTCCCCCGTCAAACGGGGGAGGCCCTCGGATCCGCCGTCCCTGGACATCCGCATTCATGCTCGAACGCTAGGAACGGCTTGCCGGTTTCTTCGCAGGCTTCTCGGATTTGGCACTCCGGCCTGACGGCATCTTTCCAGCCGCTTCCCGCGCGTGGGCTTCCGGGCCGGCGACGATCGTGCCAGGTTTGGAACTATCCCGGCGATCGTTTTCTTTCGATTTGTGCGCTTCAGCTTCTTTTTCCATTGTTTCCCTTCCTCCGTTGCAAGACGCAACCTTAACGGCGCCGCCGACGTCTGGTTCCGTGCTATCGCAAAAACGCGGATATTCCTCGTTCGATGCAATTCAAGAGGTCTGCCACGGCTGCCACTGCGAGGGGCAGGGCGTTATAGCGAAACTGGATATCGAGACCATTCGCATCTTGCGAAATTGCAGGACTGCGGAAATCGCCAAACGCCTCGGATCTGGGCGGTGAGCGTCCACCGCGTGCAGGCCGGTGCTTAGTCTGACGGCAACCCGTCCGGGAACCGATCCGGCACGAGGTTCAGCTGGATGCCGTGTTCGAGCCATGCTTTGGCGCCGGCGAGCACAAAAGAGAAACCCTCGGTAGCGTCCACCGCCATCTGCGCGACCTCCTTGGCGGCGCCCCGGAATCCTTTATTGGTAACCTTGGCGAAAATGGTGCTGTCGGGCCCCTCGGTGAAGATCCATTCGATAGGCGTCGGATAGCCGTAACCAGACCACTCGACTAGGATGCGCTGGTTGGGCTCGACCGCCTTGACGTCAGCGTCGACAGAGAAATTGTACCACCTCCAAGTCCATGTGATGCGCCTGCCCCGCTCTAGCCGGCCGCTTCCTTCCGAAAGCCAGAAGCGCGAGGTTATCGAAGGATCGACGAAGGCCTCGAACGCCTCGGCGACTGGCCGGCGGATCAGCATTTCGGCGTTGGCGATGAGCTCATCCTGCAGTTTCATTGCTGTTCTCCGGGCCAGACTCGGTGTGAGCGGCTGTTCGAACAACCCGTCCTGGCAGAAACGGCGGCCATCCTGTTCAGGAAAGGCGCGTGCTTCTGGCCCGCTCCAACCCCAAAAATCAGCGGCTCAAGGCGCCAAGCTAATCTGTTGATACCATTTTGACTTAACTTGCGATTGGCCGACGCGATGGCGTGTCGCCTGTCGCATGAGCGAGGACACGACACTGCGCCAAGCAAGGCTTCAAAACCTCTTGTTTCGCAGGAGCTGCCAGCCACGTGGCGGTTATTGGGAAGCTCCATGAACTTTGGTTCCTTGGTCCCGAGACGTCCTTTTGTTGGAGCGCTGGGCGTCTTTTGTTCCTGGGGCCCGCAGCAACACAGCACCAAAAATGGCCGACGAGACCGAACCGAGCAACACACCAAGTTTCAACTCGTTTTGAAGCGCAATCGCATCAGGGAATGCGAGCAGTCCAACGAACAGAGACATCGTGAATCCGATCCCGCAGAGCATCGCTACCCCATAGACCTGTTTCCAGCTCGCGCCGCTAGGCAGTCGCGCCCAGCCCAGACGGATGACAGCAGCTGACGCCAGAAAAACGCCGAGCTGTTTTCCCGCAAACAAGCCAAGCGCGATGCCAAGCGGAACGGGTTCGGCGAGTGATGAAACCGTCATTCCGTCGAAGGACACCCCGGCGTTTGCGAAACCGAAGAGAGGAACGATCAGGAAGGTGACCCACGGAGCCAACCCATGCTCGGCTTTGTGAAGCGGTGACGACATGTCGTCGGGCTTTGCAGAATTTGAACGCAATGGGATAGTCAAGGCAAGGATTACACCAGCCAGCGTTGCGTGAACACCGGATTGCAGAACAAGGAACCAGAGGACCGCACCCAGAGCGATATAGGGAAACAGGTGCTTCACGTTTGTCCTGTTCAATGCCACGAGTGCGACGGTGACCGCCGCTGCGCCAGCCAGCGCTAGGCCGCTCAACGAGCTTGTATAGAACAAGGCGATGATCACAACGGCTCCAAGATCATCGATAATGGCGAGTGCTGTGAGAAAGACGCGGAGAGATATTGGCACCCGCGGACCAAGAAGCGACAGCACCCCAAGGGCGAACGCGATATCCGTCGCAGCAGGGATTGCCCATCCGTTCGGATGTCCGCCCTCACCTAGGTTGAAGGCAAGATAAATCAATGCCGGACCGACCATGCCGCCGACTGCAGCACTTCCGGGGAGGACGCGGCGCGACCATGTCGATAGTTGTCCGTCAAGTACCTCCCGTTTGATCTCAAGACCGACCATCAGAAAGAAAAACGCCATCAGTCCGTCGTTGATCCAGTGCAGGACAGACAAACCGCCCACGTAGAGGTGCAGTGCCTGTTCATAGGACGAGCCGAACGGCGAATTGGCGACGACCAGCGCAGCTGCAGCGGCGAGCATTAGGATGATGCCGCCGGAGGCGTGGTTGTCGAGAAAGGCACGGAGGGGTGACGCGGGGCGCTTGGCCGCGAGCGCTGAATTAATCATGGATTAAGCAATTCTCAGTTTGAAGGACGGATGTCCTTCACCTGATCACGTTCTATCGATCGAAGGAAATCGATAGCTGTGTTGCCTCTTATAGAGCAAATCTATAAGAGAGGGTATGCCCAGTATCCAACAGCTTCGTTATCTGGTTGCCATTGCCGACACTCTCAACTTTAGTCGGGCTGCCGAGATATGCCATGTCACTCAACCCACCTTGAGCATGCAGCTTCGAGAGCTTGAACTTCGACTCGATGCACATCTGGTCGAGCGTACACGCTCACGCGTCGGCCTTACGCCAACAGGCGAGGAGGTGGTGTGCCGGGCCAGAGAGGTGCTGGCCAAACTCGGGGATATCCGTGAAGTCGCCAGACACGACCAGACTTACGGCCTCCAGGGCACATTACAGATGGGCGTTGTTCAAACTGTTGGAGCCTACATTCTGTCTGTTGCCATGCCGTCAATCAAACAGGATTACCCAGGCCTGCGGATTGTGGTGCGGGAGGACCGCCTTGAGAACCTGCCGAAAAAACTATCTGACGGTGCACATGACGTGCTGCTTCTTCCATGCGGCGTCGATGATTCCGAGTTTTGTTCCGTTCGACTGATTCGAGAACCCCTTCACCTCGTGCTTCCATCCGATCATCCCCTTGCGCAGCAGGAAACGATCGAGCCGGGACAGCTTGCGGGAGAAACTATCCTTTCGATGGAGCACGGCCATAGAATCCACGACCAGATCGCGGCGCTTTGTAGCGATGTGGGCGCGATACATGCGAAAGACTATGCTGGGAACACGCTGGACACGCTGCGCTTGATGGTTGCATGCGGAATGGGGTTGACCCTGCTACCGGCGCTTTATGTTAGGTCCGATGTCATGCGGGAGACGCTGGTGACAGCGCGACCGCTATCGTCTAGGGCACCCTCACGCGACATTCATATGGTTTGGCGCAACTCATCTCCACGACAGGCCAGCTACAACGCGCTAGCGGAATTGATAGCAAAGTGCGTGGCTCCTTGGGCCGTGTCAACGCAGTGAGTTCTGTTCGATCCCAAACTTGGTTCGGATTATCGTCGTGACATCATCTGCAACCGCAATTGGCGGCACTCCTGCCAGACCTTCGTCTGCTTCTGGCCCGAAGAGAAGCCAGCTCCCAAGCCGGTGGGAAGCTGTCGGGGCATCTCGAGGAGAGAGCCTTCCGCCCTTTGCGAGATCAACGGCGCGGGAGACTCTTTTTTGGCGGTAGGCGCCACGATATCGAGGTTGTGCCACTGGATGGGACCGGAGGGATCTGAGGATTCGCCAAAAGTGAGCTGCTCGGTCGCCTCCACCACGAGAACACTTAGGAGGTTCGCTTATCATCACCGCCGATTGTCAGATCGGTCTGCTCTTGGACGCATGACCTAGTTGGCCTGTAGATCGGTAATTTCTGGAGCACATCCGTGTCATCGTGAAGCCGTCGGCCAGAAGCCGCTCGCCACTGGTGTCCTCTGCCCATCGGCACCGATCTCATTCTTCAAGGCAGAGGATTCTCGTCATCTAAACCGGACATCAGGTTAATGCCGAAGCCATTGGAGGAGGGGCGCCGATCCCAAAATCGAGGTCGCTGGATCTCGGGACGGTTCCAAGGGGGACATGATTTGAGTTTGCCCGCGGCTCTATTGTTGTGGCCATTAGTTGCCGCCCTTAAGGCCCTTGGTAGTAGGTCGCATCGTCCTGCAGAAGCTCTGGCTTTGGCAGCACCGCGGTCTGCTTCTTTGTCCCCGGCAGGACCTCGAACCAATTGTCAAATTCGACCATGGTCGACGCGAGCTGGCTAAGAACCTGCGGATTGCCGTCCATCTTTGCCTTCCCGGCAGAGACCTTATCCGACAGCTTCGCCGTGCCGATCATTACATCCTCGAGTTCACCGCGATCGATGGTGATCGTCAGATCGGCATCGTCGGCCTGATAGCCGGCAATGGTTGTCAAAGTGGCATTGTTCATCTCGACAACGAACGTCTCGCCATTGTCTGGCGTCAACAGATTGATCTTGAAGTTCATTCCCTCGGCCTTGCGGCTGTCCATCTGGATACCGAGGTAGTTGAGGAATTGCTCCGTACCGGTGCCGCGCACGAAGTCGGGACTACCTGCCTTGGCCGCCTTCACGGCAATGACGCCGTCTCGCAGTTCTTTCGCGCCAGCCAAGAAGCTATGCCGGAGACTGGGACTCTCGAATTGATAGCCCATTTGCTCGTAGGTGTCGGCGAGCAGATCCTTTGCGTCCTGATTGTTCGGCTCAGCATAGACGAGCTTGTTGAGGATTTCGGTCGCAAGCCGATATTCGCCCTTAGCGTTTAGATCATGACCCTTGGCCATCACCTTGGAAGCGCCGCCCATCATCTCGATGTAGAGTGGTGCGGAATCCTCTGGCGACAACGGAACCAGCGTCGCCGGGTTCAGGTCCCAGAAGCCGAGATAGCGCTGGATGACGGCTCGGCTATTATGCTGGTAGGAGCCGTGATAGCCGCGGGCGTACCACTGCTCCTGCAGGCTCTTCGGCGGTTCGTAGACATTGTGAATCTGGTTTATGGTTACGCCCGTGTTCGCCAGATGCAGGACCTGATTGTTCAGGTTGGCATACATGTCGCGCTCACCGCGCATCACTTCGGTGATCCGTTCTCTCCCCCAACGTGGCCAGCTATGGGATGCAAACATTACATCGGCCTTGCTGCCGAACTCGTAGAGCGCGACGTTGATGTATTGCGACCAAGCCAACGCGTCCCGCACGGGGGCGCCTCGCAATGTCAGGATGTTGTGAAGGCTGCCGACGATGTTCTCGGCAGCCCAGAAGGCCTTGAGGTCCGGAAACCAGGTATTCATCTCCGCCGGCGCTTCGGTCCCCGGCGTGTTTTGGAAAACCATCCTAACCCCGTCGATGGTGAGTTCCTGAATGGGTTTGTCGATGGTGATGGTCGGGGGCAGAATACCGACGTCTCCGCTGGCGACAGCCTTGCCGATTGAGGCGTCGACATGGCCAAAGGGGCTCGGCGGGATGAGGTCGCCATAGGTGTACGTCTTGCGGCGGGTCATGACGTTTCCCGCGTAGAGGTTTTCGGCGATTGCCTCGTTCATAAATCCTTTCGGAGCAATGATCTGGACCTTGCCGGCTGCGAGCGCGGCATCCTCGACGACGCCACGAATACCGCCGAAGTGGTCGCCGTGGGAATGCGAAATGATCACGGCGACGACGGGTCTTTCGCCAAGTTTTTCATTGACGAATTTCAGGGCGGCACGCGCCGTTTCCTTGACCGTCAGGGGATCGATTATGATCCAACCAGTATCGCCCTTTATGAACGATATGTTGGCGAGATCGAAGCCGCGCACCTGATAGATGCCCGGAATGACCTCGAACAGGCCGTATTCCATGTTGAGCAAAGCTTGACGCTGCAGCGACGGGTGAATGCTGTCGAAGTCCTTTCCCTTCAACAGGAACTCCCAGTTGTCCATGTTCCAGGCTACGTCGCCCTTGTCGTTGATGATCTTGCGAAACGATGGAGCAGCAATGAAACCGCGTTCAGCTTCCGCGAAGTCTCGTTTGTCGGCGAAAGGTAGAAGCTGCCGTTGGCGTTGTTGCGCCTCGATCGTGAATTGAGACGGCATCTTTCCCTTCGAACTAAAATGTTGTTGATCCTGTGCAATCGACGCGCCTGCGAGTGACCCGGCAACAATTGCACCAAATGCCCAAAGTCTAAGTAGTCTGCTCACGGCCTTCTCCCTTCGACAGATTGAAGCGCGCGTTAGGCGCCGCCATCAGGACTACGAGCAGGTCGTTAAGCTCCAAGCCGTTCTCGAGCGGCGCCTGCGGGTTTTGGCATAGACCGAATGCGCGGCGAGCTAGTTGTTCGAACCGAGCGAGTTGCTCAGCACGCGCACCCGAACATTGCGCTCGTGCAGTGCCTTGACGATCGAGCAAACCCTCCTTCAACTCGGCGCCCCGTCCACGAAAGAAAGCGGTAACGTCGTCGGCCGCGAGCAGCTCCTGTTGGCAGGCTCCGCGCAGATTGAAGAGATCGGGTCGCTTGATCGGAGCGACGGGCTCTTGCACGTCACTCCGCCTTGTCTTGACAGATTTCGAACCACTTTCAGTGAACAACTTTTAGCAGGGCGGATAGGGGTAATATCCACACTGGTTGTAGTTGTTGTAGTAAGGGTTGGCATAGCCGTAGCCGTAGCGGTAGGGCGCGGTGGCGGCTGCGCCAATGGCGGCCCCCGTTGCAAGCCCGGCGCCGGCATACCAAGCGCCATGATAATCTGGAGCGTGCCAATAGTTGGCGTGGACATCGTTCACATGAACGTCGGCCCCCATTCGATCGCCGCCGGCGAAACCTCCGTGGAAGCCCCCGCCGCCAAAGCCGCCACCACCAAAGTCACGGCCACCACCGCCAAAGCCACCACCACCGCCAAAGCCACCGCCGCCAAAGCCGCCGCGGTCGATGAACAGTGCTGCAGGGCCGGTTCCGCCCGAAAGACTTCCTTCAAGGACCGCCACTTCGAACGTCAGGTTCCCACCCGAGAGCTTTGGCTTCATAATCGTCACTACAGCATCTTCGACCTTCGACCCGTTCCCGCCAAGGACCGAAATCGTGGCATTGGGCGGATCTGTGGAAAAACTGCCCTTACCTTCGTCCCATTGCATGACGAACTGCTCGGTCGAGAGGTGACCGGCCGCACGAACTGGCCGATCGGCGAAGACGATTGAATTCATCGAAACGCCCGTCATTGTGAGTGTGGTTCCCTCCAATTTCGCGCCCGCAGAGTTGAGGACGAAAAGCGACGGAACAGGCCCTGTCGCTTTTACCTGGCCGATCGTTTTGGCAAGCGGAACGTGCGGTGGTGTATTGGCGTCCTGCGCCAAAACCGAGCCGGGGATGAGAAATTGGCTCGTGGCAAGGAATACGGAAAGAAAGACAGCAGTTCTGGGTTTCATAACGACCTCCTGCGTTTCAGGGCAAATTGAAATGCGTATGAGCTGGCGAAGCTGTTCGGTCAGTCCGCGAACACTCGTCTCCAGTCGTTTTTCATGCTGATGACGATCCAGCCGTCCTTGATGGCTTCGTCGTAAAGTTCCTGCGTGAAAGTGCCGACCTTGGTCTCAGGCAAACCATTTGCCGGGCCATAGGCATATTCTCGTTTTGCGTCGTCATGCAGCACGAGAACGGAAAGCCGGGGGCCGTCCCCCGCTTCGGTATATTCGAGCATCTCCTTGTCGCCCGTTGAATTGCCGAAAGCGATGATCGGTTGTTTCCCAATCATCAGATGGATTCCCTCCGGTTTTCCGGCATTGTTGTCATTGAGGAGAAGCTTGGGATCCTTGGTCAGGAAGGGCTTTCCGTCCTTTCCATATCCATAGGTCGTTCCTCCGGCTGTACCCACCACCTGTTCAGGAGGGATCCCGTATGTGCTCTCGGAGTAGACACGCACGAAGTCCTGGCCGCCGCCTGTGACGATGTAGGTCTTAAAGCCATTGTCGCGCAGATAACCAAGAACCTCCTTCATGGGCTGGTAGGTGAGTTCGGTAAAGGGGCGCTTCCATCGCGGATCCTTTGCCGATGCGATCCACTTGCTGACCTCGGCCTCGAACTGGTCCACCGTCATGCCGGTAAGCGTGGCAGCAAGGATCTTTTCGAGATCCGCCATGGGGAGCTTGGCGATCGCTTCCCTGTCGCCGGTCAGCACGGTCTTGAAAGGCTCGATGTCCTTCAACTCCGGTTTTTCCTTCACCAGAGCCGGAACCCGCTCCAGGCAGTATATCACC
Organism: Ensifer canadensis; assembly: GCF_017488845.2. Lineage (NCBI taxonomy): Bacteria > Pseudomonadati > Pseudomonadota > Alphaproteobacteria > Hyphomicrobiales > Rhizobiaceae > Ensifer > Ensifer canadensis. The sequence goes on along the minus strand of NZ_CP083374.1, from coordinate 710,759 downwards.
TGGCTGTACATCGGGTGTTCGACCCAAAGCGTACCATCCTGATCGAAGGTTGCGATCCTTTCTTCGGGCGGCACGAAAGTGGGCTTTGTATTGTCGGTGGTCGCCTGCACGAACTCGACGATTGCCTGCTTGGCCACGTTGTCGTTCCAAGAGGGCAGGGGATCGGATTGAGCTTGGGCCGCAGTGGCCGCGAAGAGCGCATACAGCCAGAGATAAATTACAGTCAGGTGACCCGAACGCATGTCGAACCCTCCATCCGGGATAAAACAAGAATGCGGACGCCCCGAAGAGCGTCCGTTGTGATGTCGCTATCCGACAGCGTTTCAGTCGTGACCTGTCTTCATTTCCTTAACTTGCTGCATGACCTGCTCAAGATTATAACTTGCAGGGTCCTGCAGCGGCGGAAAGTTGATGTAGGTCTCGAGATGCTTCAGCCACAGCTGCTGCCCGATGGGCAGGATGTTCCAGTCATAGACATAGGCCGTCGAAGGCGAGGCGATCGCGCCCCCCATGCCGAAGAGTGTCTTGATCTGCTGACCGACCGAAGTTTCGAACGGATCACGCTTGATGTTGACGACCTGTGTCCAGGAATAGGGCTGCACGCCGGAAATGAAGCCCGCAGGGTCATCGGACACCATCGCGAAATACATCTTCCAGTTTTTGAAGCGGACCGCCGACGGCTCTTTGCCGGAATAGTACAAGAAAGAGTCGCGTGCGGATGGTGCCTTACCTTCCAGGAAGTCGCGCTGATCGATCCCGTCGAGAGTGGTTTTGACAACTTTCGGATACTTGCCCGCTTCGATCTCCTTCTTGAGCCCATCACCTTTCGGGCCGCCAGCAATGTTCACCAATGTCGGCAGCCAATCGAGTGATGCGAAGATCTCGTTCTTGACCGTTCCCGGTTCGATATGGCCCGGCCAGCGCACGACCAGCGGAGCGCGCATGCCACCTTCCCAGGTGCTGAGCTTTCCGCCCTTGAACGGAGTGGTGCCGCCGTCGGGAAAGGTAATCGTCTCGGCACCGTTGTCGGTGGTAAAGACGACGATGGTGTTGTCGAGTTCTCCCATCTCCTCGAGCTTCTTCAGCACGTAGCCGATGTTGTCGTCCATTTGCTTCATACCAGCTTCGTTGACGCCCCAGTCCTTGCCGCCCGGCTCGCCAACCATGTTCAGGTACTTGTCCGGCAGCACGGTGGTGATGTGCATGCGTGCCGGATTGTACCAGACGAAGAAGGGCTTCTTGGTTTTCTCAGGGTCGTTCCTGTCGAGGAAGTCGATGACCTTGCCGGAGATTTCTTCGTCAATCGTCTTGGAGCGCTCCAGTGTCAACGGCCCTTCGTCCTTGCAAGATTGATTCTCAGGGGTTCCGTCGGAGGATGCGCACGCTAGCATGGGACGCGGTGGTGTCAGGCACGTTGTTGTCTTCGGATCGACCGCCGCAGGATTCTCGGTCAGCCCGGGGATTGGCGTATTCCTGCAAGGAGGTGCGATCCCCTGCTCTGTCGGCGTCTTGTTGATGTCGGGGAAGCTCACGCCCTGCATTGCGTCGAGGTGATAGAGATAGCCCCAGAACTCCTGAAAACCATGGGCAGTCGGCAGGGACTCGGTGGTATCCCCGAGATGGTTCTTGCCGAACTCGCCTGTCGAATAGCCGAGATCGTTCAGGAACCGGGCAAGGTGAGGCGTGCCTGCCCGCAGGTAGGACGGGCTTCCGGGAATTTCCGGCAGGACCATGCCGACGCGCACCGGCTGCATGCCGGTGATGAAGGCGGTACGACCAGCCGTGCAGCTTTGCTCGGCATAATAGGTCATAAATTTCGCACCCTCATTGCCGATGCGATCGATGTTGGGCGTTTCGCCGACCATCAGGCCCTGATGATAGATACTGGGTTGCATCCAGCCGATGTCGTCGCCCATGATAAACAGGATGTTGGGCTTGGTTTCCTGCGCCTGCACGATAGCGGTGCCGGCCCAAAGGCTACTCACTGCAGTTAATGCTGCTGCGATGCACGTCGTTCTTATGCGAGGCATTTCACGTCCCTCCCTCAGAGAACCTTGCAAGGTTCATTCACCAGATTTGATGCACAAGAAGAGTTGAATGCGAAGGCGTAGGTGCCGCCATTGCGACACAGTCGAAAGTGTGCAGCGCGACACTGCAAAGCTGCTCTCTAATTCTTAAAACGGCTCAGATCAAACGGGTCTAGTTTGGCCAGGTCTGCATAGCATCAGGTCGAACAGCCTCCACTTAAACATTGCTTGTGGATCCGCCGCCCGTAGCGCCAAAAGATATGCCCATGCATGCGCCGTGAAATCGCTTGGCACACACATGATCATGGTGCAGGAGGTGGGGTATTTCAAGACTTGCATTCTCATTGGAAGCACGCTGCAGTCGAAAAATCTGCACTTTCGATAACTAGACGTTAATGAGTAACACCAACGCCTTACTCAAACATGGGCCCGTGGGCTGCCTTTCTTAATCTCCATCCCGCCCTCTCGATGCTGAAGTCCAGGGTTGCATGATGCCAAAAGCGGCACCTCGGCGGCCCATTTTAGAGCCAGCCGCAGAACCAGGGTTTTGCCGACGCTCCTTTGCGCTCGCAGTCTTGCGTGAACCCTTCAGCCGAAGGGGTCGTTGGATGAGCGCATGATCCATCCGGTTGCCAAAAAGCCATAATTGCTTCACCTAGATCGTGGAGTGACACTCGGCATCAAGAATTGGATCGATCAGAATGCGCATATCATACGTTTTCCTTGGTGCGTTTCTGGCAATCGTACAGTCCGCATTTGCTGAAGTCGCCTCACCGCCTGTTTTGGAGCCGCTTAAGCAACAGGCACAAGCCGCTCAGTTGAGTGCAGAATTTCTCACGCGCTTCAGCTATAAGCCCGTTCCACTCGACGACGCCTTGTCGGCCAGGATCATGGATCGGTTCATCCAATCACTTGATCCAGACCATGCGCTCTTTCTGCAAGCGGACATCGACAGGTTCATGTCGGACCGCAACGAGATCGACGACGCCATCGAACGGAAAAACTTGGACATCCCATTTGCAATCTTCAACGTTTATGCAAAGCGCGTTGTCGACCGAATGAACTTTGCGCGCAACTTGCTTAAGCAGGACTTCGATTTCGGTGCGCAGGAGAACTTTTCCGTGCTGCGCGATAAAGCGCCGTGGCCGCAGTCGGAGGCCGAGAGCAATGAACTTTGGCGCAAACGCGTCAAAAGCGACTGGTTGCGGTTGAAACTGGGTGGCAAGACCGACGCGGCCATTCGCGAAACACTCGACAAGCGATATGCAAACGCTTTGCAGCGAGCTTACAAGTATAAAAGCGATGACGTTTTCCAGTCGTTCATGAACGCCTACACAACGTCGACCGACCCACACACGGACTACTTCGGCGCGACCGCTTCGGCCGATTTCAATATCGCAATGAAACTTTCACTCGTTGGTATCGGTGCGTCACTGCAGGAACGCGACGACTACACGACGATCCGTGAACTCGTGCCTGGCGGACCGGCTCAGTTGTCGGGTAAGCTCTCGGTCGGAGACCGCATTACTGGCGTGGGTCAAGGCAAGAATGGGGCGATAAAAGAAGTGGTTGGCACGCGCCTTGATGAGGTTGTGCAAATGATACGAGGGAAAAAGGGCACCGTCGTGCGCCTGGATATCCTGCCGGCGGATGCCGGAGCCGATGCCACCCATCGGATCATCAGCCTGGTGCGCGATAAAATCAGCCTCGAAAAGCAGGCTGCCCAGAAGGCCGTGCTGTCTGTGAAAGTGGGTGAAGCCACGCGTAAAATCGGGGTGATTACTCTGCCGGCATTCTACGAGGATTTTGAAGCCCGGCGCAAAGGAGACAAGGACTATAGAAGCGCGAGCCGCGATGTCCGAAAGCTTCTCGATGAACTGAAGCAGGAAAAAGTCGACAGCGTTCTCATTGATATGCGCAACAATGGCGGCGGTTCACTGAAGGAGGCGATTGATTTGACCGGCCTATTCATCGGCAGTGGCCCGGTCGTTCAGCAACGCGATAGCGACGGTAAGGTCGCGGTATCAAGCGCTGATTTTCCAGCGCCTGTCTGGACCGGCCCTGTGGGTGTCCTCATCAATCGCGGGTCGGCATCGGCTTCGGAGATTTTCGCAGCGGCAATCCAAGATTACGGTCGGGGCGTTATCGTTGGCGAACCCAGTTTCGGTAAGGGTACCGTTCAAACTGTCGTGAATCTTGACGAGGTGGTTCGCAACAGCAAACCCGAATTCGGTGACCTGAAAGTCACGATTGCGCAGTTTTTCCGGATCAACGGCGGCACGACGCAGTTGCACGGTGTGACGCCTGACATCAGCTTGCCGAGTTTTTCTGATCCGGCTCGCTTTGGCGAGACCAGTTATGACAATGCCCTGCCGTGGGCTCAGATCAAACCTGCGACCTATAAGCCCATCGGCACCATAACGGCGTTGTTGCCGACACTTCAACGCCGCCATGAAGCTCGGGTTGAGAGTAATCCGGATTTCCAACGCCTGTTAGAAGACATTGCGGACGTGGAAGCGCAGCGCAACAAAGGGGTTGTCTCCCTCAATGAAGCCGAACGTCGTAGGGAATTGACGGCTCGAGAAATTCGAATGAAGTCTCGGGCGCAAGCAGGCGATGGCGCAAATACTGGCGAAGATGATGGCCTGCGTGCAAACGAGCGTAGCCTGATTGCTGATATTGCCATTGAGAATGCCCGCAAGAACGCAAAAGACGTTTTGTTGGACGAGGCCGCGGCCATTCTTGCCGATGAGGCGGATTTGCAGGAAGGGGTGGTGAAGGCGGCCACAGGACAATCGGAAAACACGGAAGGAAAATAATCGTACCCGGCCGGCGCAACAGTATGCGCCGCTTGCGATCATGTCTCTGTTCTTCGCGGCGGCATGATTACAGGGGAAGTACGGCGTAGCACGCCATGGTCCAGTCGTAAGCGCGGCATGCTGAACTGGGGTTCAGATCCCTTCACATCAGGCATGACCGCGTTTGGCGGTCCGAAGAGTTTCTTCTAGACTCCGGCATTTCCGCGATCTACCTTGGGTGCTTCCTGAAATTGTATCAGGTTTCAGCCCCTTCGCATCGCCTACCGCAATGGAATTGCGGTTCGGGCCTGCGCTTCAGCCCCAATGCAACGTAATCTCACCGCGCAAGCGGGAGGAGTTTCCACGGCCAATGCCCAATGCGCCTGTGGCGCTCTTAAACTGATGCTTCGCGAACCGCCGCAATTGACTGCGCTGTGTCACTGTTTCGCTTGCCAGCGAAGAACTGGTGCACCGTTCAGCGCTAATGCGTTCTACTCGATTAACTGTGTCGAAATATCTGGAACGTCTGCAGAATTCATTCGTACTGCCGAGAGCGGTCGCAAGGTCCGAATGCATTTTTGCCCAACTTGCGGCTCAACCGTCTATTGGAAGGCCGATGTCTCGCCGTTCTGGATCGGGGTGGCTGTAGGTTCATTTGCCGACCCGGCGTTCGCGCCACCTGCCATATCAGTATTCGAGCAATCGAAACATAAGTGGGTGAAGGTCGCCGACACGGTAGAGCCTTTCCAAGGTCTCCCAATCGGCCAACATTAGGATGAATCGGCAGGTGACCGCGTGGCCTAATCACTGGCCATAAGCTGGCAACATAGTGAGGATTCTGACCCGCCATGATGCAATTTCACGCAGGCAACTGCCCGAGCTGTCAGAACGGCCGGCTTTTTCTCTTTCGTGAGAGCGAAACCGGAGATGTCTACGCACACTGCGAGGAGTGCGAGCAGGGGTATCGATCGCCAGAAGAAGTCGAGGGCAAGAGTGGGTTTCTAACCCTACTCAACGATTCCGATGCCGAATGGGCGACCGAGGATGAAATCTCTCGAAGTGTCTGGGCGAACCATCAAATTTCGAGGCATAGCCTCTCCAGTTACGAAGGCGCGTCCACTCAATGACCGCCGTCTCGCGCGATACTCGGCGTCGGTCGCGTGCTCACAGTAGTCTCGTCGGTATACCCTATTGAGCTGGCGCAGTCGTTGAAGGCTGGGTCGTCGAGGGCTGAGTCGTCGGCTCAGTCGTAGTCGCCGGCGGTGTCGCTGTTTCCGTTGTGGTCGTTTTGCCAGGGAGTAGGAAGACAACGGCAAGGATGATTACGACTACGGCGACAATGACGCCAATAACGGTGTTTCTGCTCATAACTGCTCCTCCTGAGCGTGTTTACCCGTACTTTATAAACTGGAGCAGCTGGGTTCGTTTTCAATTCTGAAGTCGGCGTATAGCAGCCCGGTAGCTCGTCTGCCTCTAACCAGAAGGTCGCAGGTGCGAATGCTGCCATTTCAGCCGGCGGACGTCGTTGCCAATTTTTGCCATGCGGCTATGCTCGTTCCTATGAGTACAATGAACATTTCCCTGCCGGACTATCTGAAGAGCTTCGTAGATGAGCAAGTCGCTGGGCGGGGCTATGGGTCGAGCAGTGAGTATATCCGAGAATTGATCCGTCGAGATCAGGACCGGCTCACGTTACGCAGGCTGTTGCTTGACGGAGCCTCCTCTGCGCAGACTGAACCGCCCGACGCCGCTTATTTCACCGGGTTGCGCGATCGAGTTCGTGGTCGGCAGGGCAAGTGAAGAACAAACCGATTATTCCACGTGAATTGGCGCGCATGAAGTGACCGTAGATTATTACGCACGCGAGGCTGCGATTGATGTCGCGCTGGGCTTCATCGACAGGCCGGCTGCATCGACGTGTGGCGTGTGCTTCATGCCAAGCGCGATATCCCGCAGTGGATGCAGGGGTCGGATAGTCACTGACTGCGCGGAGATTTGCACGGCTGTACCCGCTGTGCCCCACCACCCTATGCACGACCCCTGGCCAAAGTCACTTGCGCTGGCGTCGGGGGACTGACGAAGCAGATAGCTGGGAAGACTTTAGGGACGTCATGCGCAACTTCGAAGATCCTGGTCGGTCGCTGGCCATCGCCCGTCACGGGATGGCGGCAACCTCACATCCGGCCTCAACCCTGACGGCCATCGAGATCCTGAAGGCGGGAGGGAACGCCATCGATGCGGCGGTGGCGGCCGTCGCGGTTCAGTCAGTAGTCGAGGCAGGTTCGACTGGTGTTGGTGGGGATTGTTTCGCAATGATCGCGGTGGAAGGATCCACCGACATTCGCGCGTATAACGGCTCGGGCCTGACGCCAGTAGCACTGAGCCGCGATGCGCTGCGTGCCGACGATGTGACAGCAATCGAGCGCTCTTCTCCTCATGCGGTCACGGTTCCTGGAGCGGTCGATGCCTGGTGCCGCCTCCTAAGCGACTTCGGCCGGATGTCGATGGCCGAGGTGCTTCAGCCTGCAATCGCGATGTCCCGCGACGGCTATGCGCTGACGCCCCGTGTCGCCGCCGACCTGGGCATGCAGCGCGATCTCCTGGCTGCCCACCCGACCACCCGTGCCACTTTCCTGGTCGCGGGAGAGGCGCCGGCGATGGGCAGCGTCCAGCGCCAGCCCTTGCTTGCGGATACACTCGACGCGATCGCACGCGGCGGCAGGGACGCCTTCTATCGCGGCGCCATCGCCGAGGACATGGTGGACTATCTGCGCGGCCTCGGCGGCTGTCACTCCCTGGACGATTTCGCCAGCGCTGCAGGAGACTACGTTACACCCATCTCCACGACCTATCGCGGCCGCACCATCTACGAATGCCCGCCGAACGGCCAAGGCGTCGTCGCCCTGCTGATCCTCAACATCCTCTCGCGTTTCTCGCTATCCAACGACCCGTTCGACCCCGATGATCTGCATCTCCTCCTCGAGGCAACACGGCTCGCCTACGCCGCGCGCGACGCGATGGTCGCCGATCCGTCTTTGTCGGATGGGGCCGTCGAGCGCATGCTGTCGAGCACACTTGCTGATCGCCTTGCCCAAAGCATCTCCCTCGATCGGGTCACCGAACCGCTGCCCTCGTTCGACACCGTCGAGCACAAGGATACCGTCTATGTTTGCGTGGTGGATCGCGACCGCAACGCGGTCAGCTTCATCAATTCGATATTCAGTTCCTATGGCAGTGGGCTGATGGCGCCACGCTCAGGCGTATTGTTCCACAACCGCGGTCAGAGCTTTTCGCTTGCGGCAGGTCACCCCAACGAAATCGCGGCTCGCAAGCGTCCGATGCATACGATCATCCCGGGAATGGTCGCCGAGGGCGGACGTGTCGTGATGCCGTTCGGTGTGATGGGCGGCCACTACCAGGCTATGGGCCATGCTCACCTGTTATCCCGGCTCTACGATTACGGTCTCGATCTTCAAACCGCCATTGACCTGCCGCGCCTCTTTCCGCTGCCCGCTACAGTGACGGTCGAAGCCGAGGACGCCATCCGCACGAGCATCGGCTCCGAACTGGAACGGCGTGGCTTCAAGGTTCAGCCGTCCCTTCGTGCCATCGGCGGAGCGCAGGCCATCCGGATTGACTGGGAGCGTGGCATTCTGATTGGAGGGTCGGACGCCCGTAAGGACGGGATGGCGTTGGGCTACTAACTTTGCCTCACAGGTAGAGTGATGAGATGGACGGCTCTCCCAAGTGTTTGACAGCCACCGTATGCTACAGCGACGGCGGGCACGAGGTGGTCGCTTCTGCAGCGAGTCCTCGGTCAAGCGGAGCGGTTGCTGGGCTACTCGTCCGGCTTCCGGCTGGTCACCATTGTTCCTTACTTCAATACCAAAGTGATGGTTGGACTCTTGCATGGGCTTACGATCAAAAGCTTCGTTGGCGGGAGAGCCCACCTCGCAGATTAAAGAGGCGTCAAAGTTGCAAAGACACGCCGGTCTACCGGGTTGCTCGATCGGAGGCGTCTCTTGATGACACCGGACAGGCAATCGATAAAGGAAAGGGCTGCAGATCCTTGGGGACCATTTCGCCTCGAAATAATGCTGAGGTCCCGCGGTGAAAATCTCTCCTCGAGATCCAACAATACCGTGCGGTCGTAGAAAGGGGGTACAGCCGTCATGATGCTTGGAACCCAGGTGCACATATCTGCCTGCTCAACGAGTGTCTGAGAAAGCAACACCGAGTGTGCCAGTACAACGCGCTTTTCATCCAATGTCGCGCCGTGTCGCCAGAAAACCTCCTGCATCAGGCCATCACGACCGTCAGGGGCGTAGTTCAGCAGCCAGTCCTGATCCAGCAGTTCGTGAATGGACTTGCATCCCTCTTTCGCATGACCTCGACGAACCATGATGCCCGTCTCGTAGCGAACCAACGGTTCAATCAGAAATTCCTGAGCAGACATCGCTGGCGACGCCTGGCCTATGGCGAGATCCATGTAGCCGTCGCGAAGAAGTGGTTGCGTGATCATTACGAAACTGTCGAAGAATTCGAGCCTTACATTCGGCATGCGTCTTCTAAACTCGGTTACGACCTCCGGCAGCAGCGTCAGGGAAAGCCACGGCGTTACGGCAATGCAGAGCCGTCCCTCAATTTGGCCACGCCGAATGCTCATCTGGCTCTCCGCCTGCCTGAGCTGATTGAGAACGAGACGAGCGTGGGTCAGTAAAGCATAGCCGTGATCGGTAAACTTCAGGCCACTTGGCGAGCGAACGAGCAGCGGTAGCTGCTGTTCGGCTTCCATCTCCCTCAAGGCCCGCGTTACAGCGGGTTGCGATATCCCCAGAAGGCGCGCTGCGGCGCGGATGCTGCCGGTGTCGGCGCTGGCAACCAGTGCCTCGAGTTGATGCAGCTTCATCCGGTCTCCGGTGATAACGATTGGTTATCACCATAATAAACTTTTGTCTCCCGCTCAATGCGCGCATTCACTAGATTGCGAAGCACTGCCTCACAGGCAGAGGTCGGGAATTCTCAGGGGCGGAGTGGTGGATGAAGAACGCGATCGTGTTGCCAGGGATTTCCGATTTCCAATCTGAAGCGATCTCGATTCGCAGGCAGATTCACGCTCATCCGGAGTTGGGCTTTGAGGAGTTCGCGACGAGTGAGCTGGTCGCCAAGCTGCTCGCCGAATGGGGCTACGAAGTTGCGAGGATCGCAGGGACTGGCGTAGTCGCAACTTTGCGCAATGGTGAGGGGCGGTCGCTTGGCATTCGCGCCGATATGGATGCGCTCCCGATCGAGGAAGTGACGGGACTATCCTATAGCAGTACCGTTCCTGGAAAAATGCATGCCTGTGGTCACGATGGTCACACGGCGATGCTTCTCGCTGCAGCTAGGCATCTGGCGCAGTCGCGAGACTTCCACGGCGCTCTCCATCTAATCTTTCAGCCGGCCGAAGAGGGCCTTGGGGGAGCCGCGCGGCTGTTGGGCGAGGGGCTGTTCGAGCGGTTTCCCTGCGATGCTGTCTTTGCCATGCACAACGTCCCAGGCCAACCGGTCGGCACGTTCGGCTTTCGCAGCGGCGCGTTCATGGCTTCCGCCGATACGGTGACGATCCGTATCATTGGTCATGGCGGACATGGCGCTGTTCCACACAAGGCGGTGGATCCAGTCGTTGTCTGCTCGGCGGTCGTCATGGCGCTTCAAACAGTGGTCTCACGCAATGTCGATCCGCAGGACGCTGCGGTAATCACGGTTGGGTCAATTCACAGCGGAACCGCGTCGAATATCATTCCGGATGCGGCCGAGATGTCTGTAACGGTGCGCTCGCTGTCACCGGAAGTCCGCCGCGAAGTCGAGGCGCGGATCTGTGGCTTGGTGCATGCGCAGGCGGAGAGTTTTGGGGCGAGAGCCGTCATCAATTATGAGCGCTGTCATCCGGTGCTTATCAATCACCCGGTCGAGACGGAATTTGCCCAAGACGTCGCTCGGCAATGGCTCGGTCCAGAGGCATCAATCCTGAACGCGCACCCGATCATGGCCAGCGAAGATTTCGCTTTCATGCTGGAGCGCTGTCCTGGGTCCTACATCAATATCGGCAACGGCGAGGCGAGTCACCCGCTGCACAACCCGAGCTACGACTTCAACGATGAGGTATTGGCGATCGGGGCGACCTATTGGGTCAAGCTCGCCGAGCGGTTTCTCGCAACGCCCGCTCAGTCCGACATCACCCGACGCACAGCAGGCATCGCAGCACAGCGCCCATGTGCTGCGACCGAGTAATCGGCCGGTTCGGGCGAAACCAACGAAAACCAAACTGGGGAAAAATCATCGTGTTCAAGATCATAGCAGCATCTCTCATACTGCTTTCCGGCTCCGTCGCGGCACATGCCGCGGATCGCACTGGACAGACGATTAAACTGGGCATCGATCCGACTTACCCGCCGCTCGAGTTCAAGAAGCCGGACGGCAGCCTGACCGGTTTCGGGGTCGAGATCACCGAGGCCATCTGCGCCGAACTACGCGCCAAATGTATCTGGGTGGAGAGCAGCTGGGACGGCATCATTCCTTCGCTGCAAGCACGAAAATTCGACATCATCGCGTCGTCGATGACGATCACGGAGAAGCGCAAGGAGCAGATCGCCTTCTCTGACAAATACTCGAACGCGCCGTCGCGCCTGGTCGCAAGACGGGGTTCGGGTCTGGAACCGACGCCGGAATCGTTGAAAGGCAAGCGGATTGGCGTCCAGCAGGGGTCCTCGCAGGAGACCTACGCTATGGCCGTATGGCGGCCCGCCGGTGTGGAAGTTGTCGCTTACCAGACGCAGGACCAGATCTATTCCGATCTCGGATCGGGACGTCTCGATGCATCTTTGCAGGCATCAATCCAGGCAAGTGACGGCTTCTTGAAGAAGCCTGAAGGGCAGGAATTCGAGTTTGCCGGTCAGGATATGAACGACCCGATGTACTTCGGCATCGGCTCGGGTTTTGGGCTCCGCAAGGAAGACGCGGAACTGCGCGAGGACGTCAACAAGGCGATCGCGGCCATCGTCGCTGACGGCACCTACAAGTCGATCAATGACAAGTACTTCGACTTCGACGCCTACGGCGGACAATAAACGCGATAGCGATGTTCCTGCCTGGTCAACTCGCCCTGTGCAATCGTATCGGCTGCACAGGGGTAAATCCCGCGTTGCCGTGGCCATTCACGACGCGCTTACGAAAAGAACAGACATATGGCCCTCGACGGATATGGTCCCCTTGTATTGGCCGGATTGCTGACGACGATTGAGCTCGCCGTTCTGTCGATCGCAGGCGCATTCTTTGTTGGCATCGTTGGGGCAAGTTGCAAGCTGTCGTCCAGACGCTCGCTGCGCCTTGCAGCCACCGTTTATACGACGGTGATCCGCAGCGTACCCGATCTCGTCATGATGTTGCTTCTCTTCTACAGCCTCCAGATGTGGCTGAACGGAGTTACCGATCGCCTCGGTCTGCATCAGATTGATATCGATCCGTTTGCCGCCGGTGCGATCACACTCTCATTCATCTATGGTGCTTACTTCACGGAAACATTCCGAGGCGCATTCCAGGCCGTCCCGCGCGGACAACTCGAGGCGGCGGCGGCATATGGCATGACGCCGTGGAAAACGTTCTGCAGGATCTTGTTTCCGCAGATGATGCGCCATGCCCTTCCAGGCATCGGCAACAATTGGCAGGTCATGATCAAGGCGACCGCACTGGTTTCGCTCATCGGCCTCAACGACTTGATCAAGGTTACGCAGGACGCGGGCAAGGCGTCTTCCAGCTTCTTTTTCTTTAGCATTCTGAGCGCGGCCATCTTCCTTGGGCTCGCAACGGCGACAAATGTCGTCGTGTTCATGCTCGAGCGATATTTCTCAACCGGCGTCAGGAGGGTAGGCGCATGATTGAGATCCTGCAGGAGTACTGGAAGGCCTATCTGTGGACCGATGGCTACCGGATTACCGGCGTCGCCATGACCTTGTGGCTCCTTGTTGCCTCCATCGTCCTTGGATTCGTTCTGGCGATACCGCTTTCGTTGGCACGAGCATCGGCCAATCCATACATCCGGGTTCCGGTCTGGCTCTACACCTATGTGTTTCGAGGCACGCCCCTCTATGTGCAATTGCTGATCCTCTACACCGGTTTCTACAGTTTCAGCTTCGTACGGTCGGTGCCTCTTCTCGACAGCTTTTTCCGTGAGGGGATCAACTGTGCGATCCTGGCATTTGCGCTTTGCACCTGTGCTTACACGACCGAGATCTTTGCCGGCGCCATCCGCGCCGTGCCTCATGGTGAGATAGAGGCGGCCCGGGCATATGGCATGTCGGCATTTACGGTTTACCGGCGGATCGTCCTTCCGTCAGCGCTCAGGCGCGCACTGCCAGCCTACAGCAACGAAGTGATTCTTGTCCTGCACGCGACTTCGATCGCGTTCACTGCGACCGTGCCTGATATTCTCAAGGTTGCGCGCGACGTGAATTCGGCGACCTATGCCTCATTCGAAGCCTTCGGTATCGCCGCCGTTCTCTATGCATCGATCGCATTCGCTCTCGTTTGGCTGTTTCGGCAGCTTGAAGGCAGGCTTTTGGCATTTGCGAAGCCTCACACGGGCCTGAGTGGCGTAGGGCAGACACGGGTGTGAGCACCGTGCTGGAACAATTGGGACAGTCTCACGAAAATAACGAAGGGTCGGAGTTGGTCCGCCCTCACAAGGGAGGGTGCTTATAGTGAACGGTCAGGAGGAGTTGGAGGGGAAATCGATCGCGGTGGCGGTCGGGAACCTGCACAAAAGGTTTGGCGCCCTGGAGGTTCTCAAAGGCGTCAATTTGAACGCATTGGAGGGCGAGGTGGTTTCGATGATCGGGGCCTCCGGATCCGGCAAGAGTACGTTGCTGCGCTGTATCAACCTACTTGAACTTCCCTCGCAGGGAACAATCGAGGTCGCCGGCGAAAAGCTGAAACTTCAAGCCAATCGCGACGGAAATCTCCACCCTGTCGATCACCAGCAGCTTCGACGCATCCGGACGCGCCTGTCCATGGTATTCCAGGGGTTCAATCTTTGGCAGCATATGACGGTTCTGCAGAATGTCGTGGAAGCGCCGATCCACGTGCTCGGCATTTCGCGAGCGGATGCGCGAGAGAAGGCGGAACACCTGCTCAACAAGGTCGGCCTTTACGAAAAGCGACACCAGTATCCGGCCTATCTCTCCGGAGGGCAGCAGCAGCGGATCGCCATCGCCCGTGCCCTATGCATGGATCCCCGTGTCATGCTTTTCGACGAACCCACGTCGGCGCTCGATCCTGAGCTCGTCGGAGAAGTCCTGAAAGTCATCCGGGACCTTGCGGAGGAGGGACGAACGATGCTTCTTGTGACCCATGAAATGAAGTTCGCCAGAGACGTTTCGAACCATGTTATGTTCCTTCACAATGGAATCGTTGAAGAACAGGGGCCACCTGAACGGGTGTTTCTGCACGCTGAGAGCGAGCGTTGCCGCCAGTTCCTGTCGCGCTCGCACTGACATCTAGGGAGGGCTGCTAGACAATTGGAAACCAAGCAGCTTTCTTACTTTGTTCTCGCTTGCCAGTATAGAAACCATGCAGAGGCGGCCGCAGACGCAGGCATGTCGTCTTCGGCGCTTAGCGAAAACATCAGCCAGCTCGAGCAGGGCCTCGGGATCAAGCTTTTTCAACGGGGCCCCTTGGGCCATTACCCGACTGAGGCTGCGCGATGGCTGTATCAACGAGTCGAGCCGATTTTGCAAAGGATCGAAGCGGCCGAAGACGGCACATACGCCGCTATCCCTGTGCCAGCACCCCGCTTGGAGGTTTCGACCCCTCTCCAGTTCACGCTGGGGCGTTTGTCGAGAGCTATAAGCCTTTCCGTCAGATATCTGCGAAAGGAGCACCCGCAGGTCATTCCACGCGTCCGTTTTGATGTGCCGATTGAGGAGGACCAATCCGATCTGCCCGCTCACGTGGCTATCCGCTACGGTGGCGATAAGACCCCTTACGAAGATGCATTGCTTTATCGCGATGATTGGATCGCTGTCACCAACTATGAACGGGCCGGCGAGCCGGGCCGCAGCCTGGACTTTGATGCACTCCGGCGGTTGCTGATCCTGGTGCCACCGCTTTTGCCGGCGCAGCGCAGACTGGTTCGCGCCTATTGCGCGGCCCATGATCTTCCCGAGCCGATCGCAACTGCCGAGGATGTTGGAACCTTTCCTTATCTCTCCCGCGAGACGCGCGCTTGGGCTATGCTTGCACCACGTAGCCTTGTCGCCGTGGGCGCTTCGCGCCTGCAGCTCGATTATGCGGTTTTGCCGGTCGAACTCAGCAGCCCTGTCGTGGCGCATGTCACAGGCACCGCGCAACCGGCGAGAACATTCGTCGACCATCTTCAGCGCGTTCTGTCTTCGCCGCCGAGACCAGTGGTCTACGACCCGCGGATCACTTTGCGGCAGATGCGCTATTTCCTGGCATTGATGGACCAGCTCAACGTTACAGCCGCCGCTCGCAAACTTCACGTCGTCCAGCCGGCATTGTCCAGCCAGTTGCGCAAGCTCGAGGCGACGCTGGGGGTCAATCTTTTTGAGCGTCAGCGGACGGGCCTGAAGCCGCTGGCAGATGCCCACGGCTTAGCGGGGCTTTTCAGAGATGGGGTTGAAGCATGCGACCAACTCGTTGTGCAGGCCAACAGGATCGCGCCCGGCGACGCTCAGAAAATAACCATTGGTGTCGTTCCTCTTGCGACGCATATCGGCCCGCTTTCGGAGGCACTTGCCGCGGCAATCAGCGAATGGACCGGCCAGCATGCGGCGATCAAGCTACAGCTGGTCGAGGCACCGGCCACAGCACTTCATCGTTGGGTGGAGGCTGGCGAGATCAGTTTCGCCATCGTTGAAACGCAGGTGTCACGATCGTCACAGCTCGATCTGCGTAATCAGGATCGGATGGTGGTGGTCACCAAATCAGTCGATGCCATTCTTCCGCCTGGCGATGTCGAATTGGCAAAGTGCACGACGCTACCGCTGATATTACCAAGTCCTGTGTTTGGTCTTCGCCAACTGCTGGACCAGGCCGCAGAGAGCGAGGGCCTGGCTTTCGCGCCTGATATGGAGATCAATTCCATTGCCATGATCCTTGCGCTCGTCCGTCGGATGCGGCTTGCGACTATCCTTCCTGAGACGGCCATCCAGAATGTAGCGCATGCCGAGATGTTTCAGCTCAACCCGATCGGTAGTCCGAGCATCTATCGGCGGTTGTCGATCGTCTTCTCGACGGACCGAAGCCTGACCAATGCGGAACGCGCGCTCGTGGAGCTTCTCAAAATGCGCTTGGCCGATGCAAGCCGACAGGAGTTTCACGCGTCGCTTGAACCGGGTTAGAACGACTAGGTCATAGCGCGAAAACCTCACACTCCATCATTCCTTCCAGCGCTTGACGACGCCGACGTCCAGATCGAAGAGGTCCAGCGCGCGCCCGACGGTGTGGTCGATTATGTCTTCCACGCTCTCAGGGCGGGAATAGAACGCTGGCACGGGCGGCATGACGATCGCACCCATCTCGGTCACCGACACCATATTGCGGCAATGGCCCAGATGAAGAGGTGTTTCACGAAACATGAGGACGAGCCTCCTTCTCTCCTTCAACATCACATCCGCGGCTCTCGAAACGAGGGTGCCACATGCTCCCGATGCGATTTCACCCAATGTCTTGGCCGAGCAGGGCGCAATGAACATGCCTTGGGTGCGGAAGGAGCCGCTTGATATGGCGGCCGCGACGTCGTCGTTGGAATAGACATGATCGGCGCGGTCCCGGATGCCCTTCACCTTGATGTCGGTCTCGTAAGCGAGGGCCACCATTGCTGATTTGGACATGACGAGATGCGTTTCGCAGTTCAGTTCGCGCAGCACATCGAGCAAACGGATGCCGTAGATATGGCCGGAGGCGCCCGTGATCGCCACCACGAAACGCTTCCTGGGCTGATGCACGACAAATTTGCGGCTCGCGCTGGTCGCGTCTGGGACAAGGTTCTCAGTAGTCATCAAGCTGCCTCCTCACACTTTCGTAGATATCCGAAGGCGGCTTGACGAATTCCGATCGTCCACCCGGTTCGCCGTCGCCGGGGCGCGTTGTGGCGACCATTCCGATCTTCGTGACAACAAGGTCTTCGTGAACGGGATCGCACCGGTCGGCCTTGACCCCGGGCAGAACGATGAGGTCCTCGTGGCCGCGGAAACGTGCGGCGAGCGACCATTCGACCTGCTGCCAGTCGTCCGGCTCGACGTCGTCTTCGACGGCGATCACGAGCTTAAGAAGATTGACGCACCCCATCGCAAGCAGGATAGCGCGCTTGCCTTCGCCGAGCCTCGGGCGCCGCATCGATATGACTGCATGCAACCGGCCCATGCCGCCGTCGGTGATCACAACGCGTTTCACGGCCGGAATGGCACGTTGCAGATCACGTGTGAGCGTTGCCCCAATCGAGACCGCCCCCATGAGGCAGTGTTCTGCTGCATAACCAGGCAGGATCGCCTGATAGAGCGCTGATTTACGGTGGGTGATACAGGTGACGTCCACTCCAATTCCGGGTCCGTAATAAACATAGAAGCCTGGGAATTCGGAAACCGCCCCCTCATCGATCAGGTCATCGGGCCGCAAGCGCCCTTCAATAACGATCTCGGCGTGCGCTGGAACTTCGACGTCAACCGTGCGGCATCGCACGAGCTCGATCGGCTCGCCCAGTAGCGCACCGGCAGTGTCGAATTCGTCATCACCGAGGTCGAGGTATAGCTGTGAGCCAAGAAGCACGGCCGCGTGGTTGCCGATGGCGATTGCAATTTCGAGGTCGCGTCCTAGCCTCTTGGCCTTCTCCGCCAGTTGGGCCAAATGGTGGTTCTTGGCGATACCGGCCATCATGCGTTGACCACCCTCGAGACGGAGTCGAGCAATCGAGACGTTGCGGCGGCGGGTCTCCGGATCTTTCGCGATGATGACGCCTGCTGTGATGTACGGGCCACCTTCCTTCTCGAACCAGTGTGGGACTGGCAACAAGGCGCCCACATCGAAGGGCGGCTTATGGGTCACCTCCTGCACCGGGGCACGATCAACCAGAAGCGGTTTGATCGGCGCGCGCAGCGCAGACAGGCAGAACGCATCGAGTTCGGCGGCATCTATACCCAGGGCGAGGGCATACCTCTGCCTGTTGTTGTAGAGATTGCCGACGACCGGCATGGTGTGGCCGCGTACGTCCTCGAAAAGCTGTGCAGGACCGCGGTCGCGCAAGCTCAGGACGGATGCAATTTCAAAGCGGCTATCAACCTCGCGGATTACGCGGTGCAGCTCTCCTCGCTGTTCAAGTGTTGCGAGAAAGCTACGCATACTTTGATCAGGTCTAGACAATAGCTTCTCCCGAACCCTGCTCTGGTTCTGTGACGAGGTCGAATTTTAGGATGGCGTCGTGGATAACGGCGGCGCCTGCTGCAAGACTATCGCGCTCGGCCCACTCTTCGGGCGCGTGGCTGCGACCCTCGCGGCATGGAACGAAGACCATGGCGCTCGGTGCGATCCTCGTGAGGAAGGCCGTGTCGTGTCCGGCTCCTGAGGCCATGGTCCGGCTCGACAAACCAAGGGAGATTGCACTCTCTTGGAGCATCGACCGAAGCGTGTCGTCGCATTGAGCCGGGTCGCTATCGGAGAGGACCTTCCAGACCGGCCGACCGATCCCCAATTGGTGTGCGATCGCACGGGTGCGTTGGTCCAATGCGGCTATGAAGTATTGTGTGAGCGAATGATCTTCGGCACGGATATCTACGACGATCCTTGATGCGCCGGGCACGACATTGGCCGCGTTCGGCTCTTGTTCGACGATGCCGCAGGTGGCCACGAAATGTCCTTGTCCGGTCAATGCGTCCTTGGAAGCTCTGTCGGCCACGAAAGACACTGTCATCGCCGCGGCAAGCCCGGCATCGCGCCTCATGGTCATGGGTGTGGTGCCGGCGTGGTCAGCACGGCCCTCGAAAGCGATCTCAACCCGGGCGATTCCGACGATAGCGCTGACCATGCCAAGGTCTATGCGGCTCTCCTCGAGCACTGCACCTTGCTCTATGTGCAACTCGAAGCAGGCAACGACATCGCCGCGGACCGCATCGGTCAAGCGCTTGGGATCACCTCCGACACGCGCGATCGCTTCGCCAAGGCGTTCTCCGGTGGGATCCGTAAAGTCGAGCTGATCGCCGGTCAGCATTCCGGTCATTGCGCGACTGCCCACGCAAGAAAGTCCGAACTCGGACGGCTCTTCGGCGAGGAAGTCCACTACCTCGACGGCATGACGAAGTTTTCGGCCGGCTTGGTGCAGCGACCGCGCAATCTCAAGTGCAGCAATAACGCCGGCGACGCCGTCGAAGCGACCGCCAGATGGGACGGTGTCTGAATGCGAGCCGATTATGATCGTTCCGGCAGTCGTATCAGAGCCCTCCAGCCTTCCGATCAGGTTTCCCCCCGCATCGATGCGAACTGTCATTCCCGCTTCCTTGAAGCGCCGCGCGAGCCATTCACGCCCCTCGATGAACAATTTCGAAAACGAGCGTCTCGTGTAAGGTCTTTCGGGCTCGGTGATCGTCGCGAGGTCCATGAGATCGCTCCACAGACGCTCGGCGTCGAGGGGCATATTCCTTCCCAATCTTATCGCGGCGCTCATATCAAGATCTCCCGCGAGGGCGTGATGAACTTGCCTGCTCCGGGGTGAGCCAGGACCTGCGTGCCATCGAAAACCATGTGGCCCCGCTGGAAGGTCGCAACCGGGCGGTGCTGGATCTCGAGCCCTTGGTACGGGCTCCAGCCAACAACGTTATGACCGCTTGCAGCCGGATCATAGCGTCTGGGGTCTTTGGCCATGACGACGATATCGGCATCGCGACCCGGCTCGAGCGCTCCCTTCCGGTGTCCTATTCGAAACAGTCGCGCGGGATTTGCTGCGAGCAGCCGGGCGGCCCATGTCGGGCTCAACCCGCGAAGCAAGAGCCCATCGAGAAGCAGCGAGTAGAGAACTTCAAGGCTCGGTGCACCGGATGCATTCTTGAGCATGTCGGGGTCGCTTTTGCGATCCTCCGACCAACTGACGTGATCGGTCGAGACGACAGTCACGCCGCCAGCGGCAAGGTGCCGCCAGATCGCCTTGAGCTCGCTGCGCGGTCTGATCGGAGGGTTGACCTTGGCCTTGCCGCCAAGGCGCGACACGTCGTTTTCCTCATCGAGCACGAGATAGTGGATACAGGCCTCTATCGTCGCATCGAACCCGTTTGTCCGATGGTTTGAACACAGCTCATAGCCACGACCGATCGAGCAGTGCACGATATGCGCCGAGCAACCCGTTGCAGCGCCGATCTCGTATGCCTCAGCCGTGGCCAGTGCTTCGGCGATCGCTGGCCTTGCCATGCCATGCGCGCGATAGTCGCTGATGCCCAAGGCTTGGACGTCGGCGTCAGCAGCGCGCACCATTTCATCGTTCTCGTTGTGAACGCCTGCAGCCAGCCCGTGGCGTGCAATTTCGGCGAAGCACGCATGCAATGTCTGCGGAGGTATGCGCGGAAAGCGCTCTGGGTGTGTTCCGAATGTTGAGAACTTGAAAGCAGCTGCTCCGGCGCCGACCATCTGGGCAATATGCTTTGGCCCGTCATTGGGATGGACGGTGCCGTAGAGCGCAAAGTCCACGCGCGCCTGTTGCCCGGCTTCCAATGCCTTTTGGGCAAGCCGCTCGGCGTTGCAGATGAGATTGCCGTCGTCATACGGCATATCGACGATTGTGGTTACGCCACCGGCGGCGGCTGCGCGTGTCGACCAGATGAAATCCTCCTGACCGGCCTGCGAGCGCGAATGCACCTGTGAATCGATGGCGCCGGGAAGAATATAGGCATCTTCGAAGTCGTGCCGCTCCTTGCTCGACGCTGGGGGAATACCCTCGCCAATGCGTTCGATGATGCCGTCGCGCACAGCGACATAGCCGTTCTCCCGGACACGATTGGCGTCCACCACGCGGCCAGTTAGGATCAAGTCAAAATCACTCATAGCGTCTCCTCAATGCCATGAGCATGCGCAGGCAGGTGGTCTCTGGATAATTGCTTTGTCCGAAGTCGGCTATCGCCGGACCCGAATTCGCCGAGGCGCCGAGGCGATCTGACGAGGATGTTTGCTATTTGAGAGCGCGGTGGCCCCGCAGGTCGCAAATCTGTTGGGCAGTTCGCCGTCCGCTATGGCTCACTTCGCCATTCCTGTTTGGACGGAAGCCTTGCATCCCAGCAGGGTTGCGATTGCAAGGCGCATTCGGCACGGGCACTTGGGGAGTGGTACAAGCCGCCGCTGCCGCCATCACCATAAGCAAAATAAGAGGGAGCATTGTCATGAGCAGCATCACATCTGGGGTGGAGGCCTCAGATCGCAAACAGGTCATCGCTGGACGCCGGGCTGTTGTCGCGGCATCGGTCGGAAACGCGCTTGAATGGTACGACTTCATCATCTACGCGTTGTTCGCCGTCTATATAGCCCAGAACTTCTTTCCTGGGGGCGACCAGACGACGGAACTCGTCAAGGCATTTATCGCGTTTGGTTTGGGCTTTATCATCCGTCCGCTGGGCGCAGTTCTGATTGGCGTCTACGCGGACCGCGCAGGGCGGAAAGCGGCCCTGACGCTGACGATCATGATCATGGCGCTTGGCACTCTCGTTATCGCCGCCGCGCCCACCTATGCCGCCATCGGGATTGGTGCGCCACTCCTCCTGTTGGTCGGCCGGATGCTTCAAGGTTTTTCCGCGGGCGGCGAACTCGGCGGTGCAGCCGCCTTTCTCGTTGAACATGCCCCTGAGGGAAAGAAGGGCAAGTACGCATCATGGCTGCAGGGAAGCATGGCAATCTCCAATATTCTCGCCGCACTTGTCGCCTTCTCGGTGACCGCTCTGCTCACGCAGCAGCAGATCGGTGAATGGGGATGGCGCCTGCCGTTTCTTGTCGGACTTCTCATCGCGCCGGTGGGTATCTGGATGCGCCGCACGCTCGATGAGACGCCGCATTTCCGCGAGGAGATTGCTCGTCAGAACAAATCCGGTGTGACCGAACGACTGCCGCTAAAGGCGGCGTTCGTGGAGTTCTGGCGGGAACTGCTCAAAGGCACGGGAATGTGTGTGCTGTGGGGTGTGTCGACCTACACGCTTGTCATCTTCATGCCGATCTATATTCAGCGCAGCTTCGGCATGAGCGGCTCGGACACCTTCCTTGCTTCCCTTATCGGCAATGTATTCATGTTGATCAGTTGCGTCGTGGCGGGAAGCTTGTCGGACGTTGTTGGACGCAAGAAGATGCTGGTCGTGGCAGCAATCATCCTTGCGACGGCGGTCCATCCGTTGCTTTGGCTCCTGCACATGTCGTCGACGCTTCCCACGCTGATCTTTGTGCAAACCGCGTTCTGCATCATGGTCGGCCTCTATGTCGGCGTGGCACCGTCGGCCCTTTCCGAGATCTTCCCGACACGCGTTCGGTCGACCGGAATGTCTCTTGCCTACAACACCGCTACGACAATCTTTGGCGGTTTCGCACCCGCCATCCTCACATGGCTCTCCCAAGGAGGAGGAATCTATGCGCCAGCCTGGTATATGACCGCAGCGGCGGCATGCGCGTTGTTGGCCATCGCCACGTTGAAGAGGCCAGTCGGGTAAACATGCCGGCCGCAACGCCGAGCGGCTGGGAGCCTTCGCCGCCGTAGCGCAAGGCGCTGATAGCGCTTCTCTCTCTACGGCGACGCAGGCAATGATTGGCTGGGGGGAGGAGATGGCAACGACGATATGGAAGTCGGTATTAGCAACGATGCCTTCGCAGGCGGTGAGGGGAGCGCCGCCGCGGGTTAAGTCCCGGACTCATCGTGTCGTCGGTTCCATTTGTAGGGTTCGGTTTGCGGCCATTCCACCGGTGAGTCTTCCCAGAGTTCCTGGCGACCATACGATCAGAGCGTTCAATCGCGCATCACCCGGCCGTTGCGGAAATATCGGAACGCAGGCAGCGAATATAGGCGCAGAACATGTCGGACATGGCATTCGCGTATGCTGCGATTTCCGCGTCGGTCTTCGGCTCGGCTGAGAACTCCTTCCCGACCGTGGTCATGGTCGTCATGACGAGGTCGCCGGCCGTGGCCCGGACCGCCGCGGAGGCATCCGGAAGAAGCTCGGACATGAACGCTTCGATGACCGTGTCATCCGCCGCCCGCGCGTCCTGCGCTTCCGGCGCATCCCGGTAAAGCGGGGCGGCATCGCTAAGTGCCACCCGAACGGCAGCTTCCTCGCATTCCGAACGGATGAAGGCCTGCACGAGGCTACGGAGCCGCTCGAGCGGCGGACGGGACCGGTCCGTCAGGATGTCGCCCAGGAGATCTGATGTCTGCCGCCACTCGTCGCTCTGCAGTCGGAACAGGATAGCCGCCTTGTTGGGGAAATACTGGTAGAGAGATCCGACGCTGACACCTGCCCGTTCGGCCACCCGCGCGGTCGTAAAACGCTGCGCACCCTCCTGCGCCAAAACCTGAACAGCCGCCTGAAGAATGGCGGCGACAAGCTCGTTCGAACGCGACTGTTTGGGCTGTTTTCGTGTGGAAATACGGGGACTTGCGCGATCAGTCATCGGGACCTTTTGCAATGCGATTAGCAAACGCGACGAATTATTCGTATTTTTAATTCGAAAGCAAGTCATCGCAGCGAACCAAGGATTTTCCGATGAACACTCTCAAGGACATACGCCTTGCATCTCTTCTCGACCGTCTCTTCGACGAAGCGGATGCCGCCACCAGCCCGGGTTTGGCAGAACTCTCCCACGCGGAGCGCGACCGCCTCATGCACAGCAAGACGGAGTATCTCGACTTCTACAGCCGCATGAAGGATCTTTGGCTTCCCGTGTCCCGCCAGACCGGCGAACTGCTCTACATGCTGGCCCGAAGCAGCGGCGCAAGGACGATCGTCGAGTTCGGCACGTCGTTCGGCCTCTCGACTCTCTACCTTGCAGCAGCGCTCCGGGACAATGGCGGGGGCCAGCTGATCACCAGCGAGTTCGAGCCGTCGAAGATTGCAAGGGCACGACAAAACCTGGCTGACGCGGGCCTCATCGACCTCGTCGAAATCCGCGAGGGCGATGCGCTGACGACGCTGAGTATGGATCTTCCCGAAAGCATAGATCTGCTCCTGCTCGATGGCGCGAAGCCGCTCTACCCGGAAGTCCTTTCACTGGTCGAGAGCCGTCTGCGGCCCGGTGCACTGGTCGTTGCCGACGATGCGGATCATTGCCCGGACTATCTCGATCGCGTCCGCGCGACTTCGGGCGGCTATCTGTCAACACCGTTCGCCGACGACATCGAGTTGTCGATGCGCGCGGCCTGAGCCTGCCAACGTTCAACTGCCACCAAACCAATCCGAACATACAACGAAAGGACCGTCCCAATGGGACGGCCCCCTCAATGGAGAATTGTCATGCATGTATTCGTAACGGGCGCGACCGGCTGGGTCGGCTCCGCCGTCGTCGAGGACCTGATCCGCTCAGGACATAAGGTCAGTGGCCTTGTCCGTTCGGCGGGGAAGGCATCAGCCCTTGCAGCCATCGGTGCGAAGGTTGTCGAAGGTTCGCTGGACGACCTCGACATCCTGCGGGCTGCCGCTTCAGCCGCCGACGCCGTAATTCACACCGCCTTCAACCACGACTTCTCGAGGTTCCTGGAGAACGCGGCACAGGACGAACGGGCGATCCAGGCACTGGGAGGCGCACTCAAAGGGTCGGACCGCCCATTGCTCGTTACCTCCGGCCTCTTGGGTCTGCCACGCGGCGCAACCGAAGCAGACCTTCCCAATCCGGCGTCGCCGCGCAAGTCGGAAGCTGCCGCAAGGGCGGTGGCGGAACAGGGCGTGCGCGCAGCGACGGTGCGTCTTGCGCCATCCGTTCATGGGGTGGGCGACCATGGTTTCATCCCGATCGTCGCTGGCCTCGCGCGAGAAAAAGGCGTGTCCGCCTATGTTGATGACGGCTTGAACTGCTGGTCCGGGGTTCACCGTCTGGATGCGGCGCAGGTCTACCGCATGGCCCTTGAAGCCGGCGTGACGGAGAGCGTCTACCATGCGGTTGCCGTCGAAGCGGTTCCGTTCAGGGAAATCGCCGAAGTGATCGGGCGCCAACTCGGCCTGCCGGTCGAACCGCGGCCGCGAGAGCACTTCGGCTGGTTTGCCAACTTTGCAGCGGCGAACATGGCGGCGTCAAGCGCCAGGACCCGCTCGCTCCTCGGCTGGCAGCCGAGTGGTCCGGGCCTGATCGCCGATCTCGATCGACCCGCCTACTTCCCGCGCTGATCGTGAGACGAGTTCTCACTGCCGCGCTGATGCCGAGCCCCAGGCGTTACACTGAAACTGCACGCCAAACACTCGCCTCACGTTTTGCGGTCTATCTCAATGCGCGCGCAGGAAGCGAAATAGATCCTGTGTGAAGTCATGCGGGTTCTGCAAATGGGAAAAGTGGCTGACTTCCGGCTGTATTAGCAGACCGGCACCGGGAATGTTTTCGGCGATGAACAGCGTATCGGTACGCCTGACAATTTCGTCGTGGTCGCCGGCTGCAACCCAGATAGGGTGTTCAAGGTTGCGAAGGTCACTTTTCGTTATGTTTGGTTGCGAGCCCCACATTTTTTCCATTTGCTCAAGGAAGTCGTCGTATTCGACGGGTGTGGAAGACAGCTTTTCATACTCATCGCGCGTCCGCTGAGAATAGTTCTCAAACATCCTGCTATCGGATAGATCGTAGATCCCGGATGGGTCACTGTTAGCCGCAAATGCGAATAGGCGGCTAACTCGGCCAGGATTAGCGATCACTAGCTTGAGGCCGATGATTGCGCCGTCGCTCCAGCCTATGACCGCAGCCGTGGACACCGTTAAATCATCCATCAATGCGATGACGTCGGAGGCCATGCGGTCGTAGCTGAAGGGGTCCGCATTTCGAGTGCTGCGTCCGTGGCCGCGGCTGTCCATAACGATGACCTGATAGGACTTGGCGAGTTCCGGAACCTGATGGCCCCAGTAATTGGAATTGGCGAGACCGCCATGGAGCATAATCACGGGCTCACCGGAACCGTAGACAGCATACCAGATCTTGATGCCGTCGACCGCGACATACCCTTCGCGGGTCGTCGCGGGCAATTCGGGAGTTGCGGGAAGAGTTCGCCACCTTGGTTCTGCCATAGTAGCCTCCATCAACCCTTAGTTTGCGGCCTTCGAAGATCGCGGCAATCGTTGTCCGTGTAAGTTGCAATATACGTGATCTTCTCGCGGTTGCCAGTCACCCGGTTGGGTGACTGGGGCGTTGGCTGCCACAGACGGTTCTGAGCCATGCGGCTGTTTGCGCGTACGACAAGTTTACGCGTGAAGGTGACGAGGAAAACTTTGGGCGGTTTTCAGCCTGAGGTGACGTATTTTCTCCAGCCATGCTCGCTGCGAAAACCCAAAATATCACGCGCCTTCCAGTTCGACAGCAACGTCTCGAACTCGCCGAGTTCCCGCTTGAGCGGTACGCCTGGATAGAAACGGTCGATGAGTTCGCGGGTAGGCAGATCGGAAGAGGTGTCGTCGTTTGCGGCATTGAAGATCTGGAATCCAAGCCCGTCCTTCTCAATCGCGCGAAGCGTGATCTGACCGAGGTCGCGCGCATCGATGTAGCTCCACGCGATGCGTTTTCGAAAGCCCGGATTTGCGAACCATCCAGGAAACAGTTTGTACTCGCTCGGCTCAATGACGTTGCCGATGCGCAGGGCATAGATGTCGAAGCCGCTGCGCAGGGCAAAGGCGCGTGCCGTCTGCTCATTGATAACTTTCGACAAGGCATAGCTGTCCATGGGGTCGACGTCGTACTCCTCGTCGAGCGGAAAGTAGCGCGGACTGCGGGGCTCGTTGGCAAAGACGAGGCCGTAGGTCGTCTCGCTGGATGCTATGATGACCTTGCGAATACCGAGTTTCACAGCAGCTTCGATGACGTTGTAGGTGCCGAGCGCGTTCACGCGGAAAAGTTCGTTGTCAGGAGCGATCATGATGCGCGGGATGGCGGCAAAATGCACGACGGCGTCGATCGGCTGTGGCCTCAAGGATGGGTCGAACTCGTGCAGTCCGGTGTAACTCGACAAGGCGTTGAAGACTTGCCCGCTATCGGTGATGTCCGTGATGAGCGTCCTGACCTTCGGATTGTCGAGAGGCCGGGTATCGAGATTGAGGACCTGGTGACCCTGCTCGATGAGATATTGCACGACATGGCGACCGGCTTTGCCGCTGCCGCCGGTGAAGATGATCCTCTTTGCCATTCTGCTCTCCACAATGTGACGCGGATAAGGTCTCGCTCGCCAATGCGACGCCACGGATCAATTCGTTCCGATGCTGGCGAAGCATGTCGCTCGCGTCAATGGGGATGCCTGCCACCGCCTGCGCTGGCAAGGGTTCGGTCGGCGATTGTCCGGGCGCCCGCGAACGGGGCCCGGACGAGATCGTCACTTCTGGATGCACGTGTCGACTGTATCCTTGGTGCACTCATCAAGACCGGTGAACACCGGATCTTCCACCGGCTTACCGGCGATCAGATCCATCATGACAGACGGTGCCTTGTAGCCCATCTCGAACGGACGCTGCCCGACGAGTGCCGTCACCAGCCCTTCACGCGCAATGGCAACTTCGTCGCCGATGGTATCGGCAGCGCCGATGACGAATTCGTTGCTGGCAATCTTGTCTGCGATCGGCTTGAACAGGTCGCGATAGGGCTGCGGTGCGCCGAATAGTGGCCAGCCACCCATGATACCAAAGGCATCAAGGTCCGGATTGGCGGCGAGAATATCCGTCATGGCCTGCACGCCTTTTGCCCCGTCGTCATTGGTGAAGACTGGGCAGCCTGCGACTTCCGTCCAGCCTCCCTCACCCTTCAGTTCCGTCAGTCCCTCCTTACCGGTCAGGGTGTCGCGCATGCCCTGGGCTCGGCGCAAAATGTTGTCCGCCCCCGGATTGCCCTCGATCGTGCAGATCTTGCCGCCATCCGGCTTGGCCTTCTTGATGTACTCGCCAATCCGGGCACCCATCAGGTAGTTGTCGGTACCGAGATAAGTCTTGCGCAGGGCCGAGTCCTCTTTGGCTAGATCCGCGTCGAGCGTCATGACGGGGATCGTCGGGTTCGCGGTCTTTAGCGTTTGAGCGATCAGTTTGGCATTAGACGGCGAAATGGCGATTGCTGCCGTGTCGGCTTTGCCGAGCATGTCCTGAACGATCTGTGCTTCGCCGGCTTCGTCGGATGTCGAGGCTGGTCCAGTGTAGAAGCACTCATACTCGGAATCCGGGTTTTCCTTGTTCCATTTCTGGCAACCCTGATTGATCGCTTCGAAGAAGGGGTTATCGAGCCCCTTCACGACGATGACGAGCTGCTTCTTGGCTAGAGCCTGGCCGGCACAGAGCGCCAGGACAGCGACGGCGGCCAGCAATACTGTCTTTCTCATTCTATCCTCCCATTGAACAAGCGGACGTTGTTTGTCCGCGGCACAAATCAACCCGGATAAAAGACGACACGAGGATCGTTCGACTGACGCTCGTATTGCCAGGCCGAGTCGATAAGCTTTTCGAGATCGTAGTCAGGGCGCCAATCCAGAAGGTATTTGGCCTTGCTGTTATCCATCCAGTTCGAGTGGAAGCCGCTGGGGACGTCGACCGAGCCGAGGCCGCGCGTACGTGCAAGGTAGCTTGCCACCTCGCCATAGTCGACTGGACGGTCCATGGAGACGTTGAACAACTGCCGTGCGGCGCGGGGATTGTCGATCGCTGCGAGGATCGCCGAGACCAGGTCGCTGACGTGTACGAAATTGCGTTTGAGCGGCCGGCCATCTGCGTCGCGAAGGAGCGGCACGGTTCCGGCCTCGGCGTATCGCCTTGCTTCTGCGGGCGCAAAGAAGGTCTTCCAGTCGGGCCCGCCAAACACATCGTCGCCGAACGACAACGTCTGTTTGAAGTCGTCCTTCTCCATGATCCACGGCGCGCGAAGGCAGCAACCGTTCGTGCCGTATTGAATTGCGTACTGATCGAGCATCACTTCCTCGATGACCTTCGATAGCGCGTAGCAACCGGGATAAGCGCGGTGCGGCGTCTTCTCAGTCACGGGACCATCGTGGCGATAAAAGAAATGGCCGACCGACGCGTCCCCACCGACGAGGATAAACTGGCGTGCGGAAGGGCTGACCCGGAAGGCCTCGAGTAGCCAGAACAATCCTTTAACCGTGATGTCCATGACCGCGTCTGGCGTTTCCTTGCAGGTGGCGAGGTGCACCACATGGGTGACGCTCTTCATTGCCGCATCTGCGACGTCGCGGTCGGCGATCGTCCCGCGGACCATGTCGATTCGATCGCACGGCTCGAGCAGGCGATTGTGGCAGAGCGCACGGATCTGCGCCTGCGAAAAACGCGGTTGGTCAAGCAGCCCCGCGATGAGGCTCCGCCCGACCTTGCCCGTTGCACCGGTGACAAGGATAAGCATTTTTGTCTCCCACTGATGGCTAATATACAGGGCAACGTGTATTTGTCATACAAAACAGTTTCTAGGCATAGGACGTCATTGACGCCTTCATAAGGATTTGCGTAAATAAAGATGTAGACCGCTGGGTGAAGACTGAGGAACGATCGCGCCCGTTGGCGTGCCGGCGTGCTTCGGGAGGCGAGACGACTGGTGGCGACACTCGAGATCACCAACATTTCCAAGCATTTCGGCGCCATTCAGGCGGTCAACGACGTTTCGCTCTCGCTGGAAGCAGGCCAGGTGGTCGGCCTCATGGGGGATAACGGCGCCGGTAAGTCGACGCTGGTCAAAATGATTGCCGGCAACCATCGCCCGAGCCAGGGAACGATACGGCTCGACGGCAACGAAATCGTGCTGCATCGGCCGATAGAGGCAAGGCAGCACGGCATCGAGATCGTTCATCAGGACCTGGCGCTGTGCAATAATCTCTCGGCGGCGGCAAATGTGTTCCTTGGACGCGAACTCAGGCGCGGCTTTGGCCCACTGCGGGTCCTTGACTACAAGGCAATGTACCGTCGCGCGGGAGAGATCTTTAGCGAGCTTCGATCCGAAACTCGCCCCCGCGATCTCGTCAGGCAAATGTCCGGAGGGCAGCGGCAAGCGGTCGCGATCGCGCGAACGATGATCTCCGAGGCAAAGATCGTCCTTATGGACGAGCCGACGGCGGCCATTTCGGTGCGCCAGGTCGCCGAGGTGCTGCATCTGATCCGTGGTTTGCGCGATCGCGGCATCGCGGTCGTGCTCATCAGCCATCGTATGCCGGATGTTTTTGATGTCGCAGATCGCGTCATCGTCATGCGGCGCGGCCGAAAGGTCGCCGACAAGCCAATTCTGCAGACGTCGCCTGAAGAAGTGACAGGATTGATTACGGGCGCCATCGAAAGAGGATGAGCGCTGCAGGTGCCGCATCGGAGGAATGCGTAAGAAAATGGCAACAATGCTCGACCAGACGATCGCTCACAAACAACGCACGTTGGGCGCTGCGATCCTCGCCAACCAGACGTTCTGGGTGTTCGTCGCTGTCGTTCTGGCATGCATCTTCCTTTCCTTCGCAACGGATTCGTTTGCCACAGCGAAGAACCTCTACAACATCACCCGCAACGCCACCTTCGTCGCTATCATTGCCCTCGGCATGACGCTGGTTATCATCACCGGCGGGATCGACTTGTCGGTTGGGTCGGTGCTTTGCCTATGCAGCATGGTCTTGGCGGTCGTCATGCATTCCGGCTATAGCATCGAGGTCGGGATTGTCGCCTCGGTGGCAACGGCGCTTTTCATCGGCGCGTTCAACGGTGTGCTCATCGCCTATGTCGGATTTCCTCCTTTTGTGGTGACACTCGGCATGCTTTCGATCGCACGAAGCCTGGCGATGGTAGCGTCAAACAACACGGTTGTTTTCCAGTTCGGACCGGACCACGACAAACTGCTCGCTCTTGGCGGGGGGGCCTGGCTGTTCGGCATCGCCAACCCGGTGATCTACATGATTGTGCTGACGCTGCTGACGGGTTTCGTTCTGCGATGGACGAGGCTGGGCCGCTATATCTACGCCATCGGCGGCAACGAGCACGCCGCGACTGCTACCGGTATACCTGTGCGTCCGATCAAGGTCGGTGTGTATATGATTTCTGCCCTCGCCGCCGGTGTCGCCGGCATCATCCAGACTGGCTGGCTCGGAGCGGTAACAACGAATATCGGCGCTGGCATGGAACTTCAGGTCATCGCAGCGGCGGTGATTGGTGGCGCCAACCTGGCCGGCGGCGTTGGCACGGCCTTAGGCGCACTGGTCGGTGCGGCGCTCATCGAGGTAATCCGCAATAGCCTCGGGCTGCTCGGCATCAACGCGTTCTGGCAGGGAACGTTCATTGGCGGCGCGACCATCCTGGCGGTGCTTTTCGACCGCATCCGCAATTTCCGGCAGACCGAGTAGCTGCGAGATTTCGTCGCGCAAACCGCTCGATGAATTGTTCTGCGAGTTGGAATCTACGCCGGCGCGGCCGAGATGGAACGAGATGAAAAGGATTGCGGCGAGTGCACAGGTGGCTCGCCCAATGGGCTAACGCACCATGCGCGGGCTTACACCTGCCAACATCTTGATGATGTCGTCCTCTAGCTTCTGACAGAGATCCTCATACTCCTCCCTCACCGTGGGATCTAGCATCAGTTGCTCCCGTAACTCATCACGCTTCATGGCGGCGACGCCGTAAGCTTCGAGCAGATCGTTGATCGCAAGGAAGTTGGCATCGGAAATCTGTTTCCGGTGTCGTGGCAGCCGCATCATCATTCGGGTTCGCCCGACCTTCTCGAAATTCATCATCCGCTCCTCGGTCTGTCGGCTGAGAGATTGTCCACCACCAAAATGAAAGTAGCAAGATGACTTTGAGCCGACGCATCAACGGGGCGCGTGTCTCTAGCGGATCGAGAACTAGTCATGAAATCCCATTCGCAAACTCCCACCTGATCAAAACGCGCGGAGTGTGACATGTTCAAGCAACCACATGCCGGTCTATCTCAAAGCAGCACAATTATGCGTCGGATTTCTCATGGCGCTACTCTCAGAGTTTGGGATCCCTCCGGGGAGGAAAGCCTTGGGGAAGGGACTACCGGGCTTTGCCGCGCTTCTCTCGTTCTAAGCTGTCGCGAAGCGCTGACATGATATCGACGACGTTGTCTTTCGCCGGTGTAATCCTGCGCTTGGCCTTCGGCTTCAACGTCTTCTTCTTCTCGGCGATCAGTTCGAGCATGCGATCCTGAATGGGGTCGGTGATCGGCACCCACTTCTTTGTCTGCTGCTTGATCAACTGCTTCATTAGCGGAGCAAGGCCGCCCTCGGGCTTTGCCTTGATGTTCGAGAAATACTCTTCCTCAGGTCTCACCTCGTCACCATAGCGCAACGTCCATAGAACGATGCCTTCGCCGCGGGGCTCAAGCATCACCGCACGCTCTCTCTGGCCGAAGACGAGACGGGAAATTCCAACGACGTTCTCTGAGCGCATGGCGTCGCGGATCACGGCGAACGCATCTTCACCAACCTTGTCGTTCGGCACGAGGTAGTGCGGTTTTTCGAGCCAGATCCATTCGATGGAATCCCGTGGCGTGAAGATGTCGATCTCAATCGTCCGGACGCTCTCCAGCGCCACCGCATCGAGCTCTTCCTCCTCGAGCATGATGTAATCGCCTTCGCCACGCTCATAGCCTTTCACCTGGTCCTCTGTATTGACTTCCTTGCCGGTCACGCTGTCGACGTAGAGTGAAGCCACGCGGTTGCCGGTGGCGCGGTTCATGGTGTGAAAGCGGATCTTCTCGGTGTCGCTGGTGGCCGGCGACAGGGCGACGGGGCAGGTGACCAGTGAAAGCTTGAGGTAACCTTTCCAGTATGGTTTGACGGCGGCCATGGCTTAGCCCGCCTTTTTTCGAGCTGCCGGCCGGGACGCCGGGACGGCTCGCGCAGCTGCCGCAGCGGTGCGAGCCTTGGACGCCCGGGCAGAGCCGAAGCCAGCACTCATGCGAAGCGCTTCCATGAGGTTCGTCGAAGGCTCGACCTTCGGCTGTTTCTTCACCTTGACCGCGCGGCCTTCCATCTTCGCCTTCACGAGCTCGGCAAGCGCCGCGTCGTATCGGTCGTCGAAGGTTCGCGGATCGAACAGGCCGGCCTTGGTCTTGATGATGTGCTTAGCCAGATCCAGCATTTCGCCTTCGATCTTGAGCTTGGGAATGTCGGCGAAGGCTTCCTTGGCGGAGCGAACCTGATAGTCGAAATTGAGGGTGGTAGCGATGAGCCCGTCACCGTGGGCGCGAATGAGAACTGTCCGGAGCCGGCGGAAAAGCACAGCTTGGGCAAGGGCGCCGACCTTGGACTCACGCATTGCATCCCGGATCAGGACGAAGGTCTCTTCGCCCAGCCGATCGGGGAGCAGGTAATAGGGTTTGTCGAAATAGAGATCATTGATTTCGCCGAACGGCACATAGGATTGTATGCGCAAGGTCTTGTCGCTTGGAGGAACCGCCGCGGCCAACTCATCGGGTTCAAACAGCACGTAGCGGCCGTCATCGACCTCATAGCCTTTGATCTGATCCTCGCGCTCAACTACCTTCCACGTGTCGATATCGACATATTCCCGCTTCACGCGATTGCCGGTTTTTCGGTTCAAGGTGTTGAAGCTCACGCGCTCGGAGGTCGACGCAGCGCTGTGAAGCGCCACGGGGCAACTAATCTCGGCAAACTTCAAAAAGCCCTTCCAAAGAGCACGTCCGGCCATATCGATTTCTCCCGGTAGCCCGGATTCAACGGAGGCAGATTACGTTTGTTCCGGCTAAGACGCGAATCAATTGTGGCGTTTAGTGGGCTGTCGATAGTAGGATGAACCTATCCACGAGTATTGCGTTTGGGAGTCTGTTGCACAGTCCAGGAGTGAGGGAGGCGGTGCTATGAACACGAAGCTCCATATCGACGGGTCATTTGAGGCTATGCACCGGGCCCTCGACGAAGCCAATCGCGCCTTTGAAAGTGGCGGCGCCGATCGACATCGCGACGCTCTGCAGCGCCTCGGCCGCGCGGTGATGAACTCCCTTGCCGAGATCATCGAGACCGACGGCGGAACGGACGGCTACCTCTACGACGCCGACGGCATCGCCCATGATATCGAGGCTTGTTATCACAAGCTGGTCGAGGAAGAGGAAGCGGCCGAGCCGCACCAGGCGCCGCAGCAAGCCAGCCATGGAACGCTCAACGTTCGTCAACAGGGAGTAGGGCGATGATCACCGGCACAGATCTGCTGCAGATTTCACTTGCGCGTGTGAACATGGACCGGTCCGACCTCGAGGCGGCCGGCGTGATCGATCCCGGACAAGCGGGCGACAAGGCCTGGTCAAACTTCGGACGGGACATGGACACCTTCATATTGAAGCTGCCGGAATGGCGCCGTGCAGCGCTCGCCGCTGTGATCAGAGCGAGAGCGGGCAGCACCAGTGAGGTGTCCCATTAACGCGCTCAGATCTATGTTTTCGAGCCCAATGTGACGTATAGCTACGAGAAACGCCTCCGAGTACCTGCTCTCCGTTCACGCACGCATGCCAGACTATCTCAGACCCCTGCTTTATCTGCTTGTTCTCTTTTTTACGCATCACCGCTGCAGCGGCGGGACCTTTTTTCATCGATTGCCGCTCGAGCAGCGCTTGATGGAACTCGCCAATTGGCGCCGATCCCGCATCGAATTCCGGCGCCGTTTTGTGGAGTTTTACGGCTCGCTCGGTGTCTTTGGCCTGTATCCAGATCATTTACGGGCGCTGCCACCATTCAAATATCAATAGCGTCTGGAATCTCGCTTTTCTGGCTCCGGCAGAACGCTGCAAAGTCCTTGAGGAATTTCTCCGCCCCGGAACGATTAGCCGAAGTCATGAGGCTTTCCCTGATTGCGTCCGGCGCCTGCTTGATCACCGGAAATCGAAAGAAAATACTCTCGGAGAAATTCGAGCTTACGGTCGAAAGTACCGTTCGCAGCGCCGCCAGCATGTCCTCGCCTCGGTGCGAAGCATGGGCGAGGGCTATTGGTTTTCCGATCACCGCCTCACCGGAGACAAGCCAGTCGATCGCGTTTTTGAGGCCACCGGGAATGCTGCGAACATATTCGGGGCTCGAAATGATCAGCCCATCACTCGCGGAAATTTTTTCGATGAACCGGATGACGCTTTCTGGGGTATTCGGGCCCTCAAGGTCAGGAGAAAAGACCGGCAACTCACCGATCCGGTCAAAGACATCGATTGCGACATCGGCCGGTGCCAAGGCTTGGAAAGCCCTTAACAAGGCCGTGTTGGTGGATAGCTGACGTGTGCTGCCCGAAATCGCCAATATCTTCATGCTCAAAAGATAATGGAATATCCTTATCCGGCAAGCGGTCCACACCAGCGAGTTGAGCCCGAGTCGATAGGTGAGGAAGTAGTTCAATTCGACTCAAGAACTGAGATTCAATCGTCTACTGAGTCCAGGCCGACGACTTCGCTTTGATCAGTCTTTGGTCGTGGCGGCGCGCGTGCCACGAGTTCATGCGGTTGACGCATCGATCCTATCCCTCCGGCAGCAAGGCTGACGGTCCTTTTTCCGGCTCGGATGCAGGCGGGTCTGCCCCGCATAAGCGCAAGGCCGGCCATCGCAAAATTTGATGTTACATGCCCAACCGGACGAGCTTGTTTGCGGGGTCAGGGGAAGCCCCGGCTAGCGCTGTCTACTTGAACAGGACCACCCATCCGGCATGAACGCCACTCTGTCGGGTTCATGCCGGTCACGCGCCGGAATTCACGATTGAAATTGGATTTCGTCAGAAAGCCTACGTCGTAGACGATCGTGGTGACGGCGATATCGGCTTTTTCGAGGAGCCGGCAGGCCTCCGCGATCCGGAAATCGTTGACATACTGCGAGAGGTTCTTGCCGCAAACGATGTTGACGGCCTTCGACAGGTGACGGGCGGGAATGCCTGCCCTGCGCGCCAGCCGGCTAAGGTTGAGCTCATGGTCGCGATAGAGCCCTTGCGTCTGCATCAGTTGCGCCAGGCGCGCAACAATATGGGTGTCGTCGTCGGATGCCGGCGCCGGCTGCACGGCTTCGGGCTCGCGCGGGATCGGAGCTCGGGATGCGATCGCAGCCCCGGCCCCGAGCAAAAGCACGAGGGGGATCGTCGCAACGGTGACGATCGTGGCGGCATACGAACCGTCGAACACGCGCAGGTCCAATGCGATCAAGCTGTCCGCGATGACCGCAAGCAACAGCGTCGCAGCCATGATCTGCAGCGACCGATGAACGAGAGGGGCATCGTCGAAACGCGCAAGGTCGAGCGCGTCCGAGCCCCCCGATGCGAGACGTCCAAGGGCGACCGCATAACAAGCGAAGATGGCGATGAGGGTCAGATCGAGCCATTGTGGTGAGGCGACGGCAAGGAGTGTCACCAGCAGCGACGGCAAAATGTGCGGCCAGAAGCGATAGGCGGATCTGTTGCCCGGCTCGGCGACGAAGGTTGCAAAACAGACCCAGGCCATGGGGCCGACGGCAGAGGCAAGAATGGCCTGGGCCGGCAAGACACGTTCGATCCCATAGCCCCAGCGCACGCCGATGACCGTCGCAAGAACGCAAAGCAACAGGACCAATATCCGGAAATGGCGGCTGGCAGCCTGCTCACGAAGGCTCATCTGTACCAAAAGAATGAGCAGAAGCAGCGCCGCGACGAACGGCAACGGAACGAAGAGCATCGAGTCGGTCCTGTTTTGCGGCCACTATTGACCAGATCGTGATCGGAGACGACCTCGAACATGATCTGGGTCTCTATTGCGCAACCGTCATGTCAATGTCCTCGGCGTCATTTCAATCGGGCCAACCCCATGATCTTGTTCAGACCGTTTTTCGTGCTTCTTTTTCAGGTTACACTTCTCATATCCTCGGCCGCCTGTGCGAGCGTCGGCTTCCAGGAGGTTGAAGTTTCTGATCCTCTCGATCGGCCTATCCATACAGCGATCTGGTATCCATCGAACGAAGCGCCTCGGTTGCAGGCACTCGGCGATTATACCCAGACCGTTGCCGCCGACGGTCCCGTCGTTGGCAAGCGACTACCCCTGGTGGTCCTCTCGCACGGCACGGGTGGCAGCGCCTACGGCCATCACGATACGGCCTTCGCGCTGGCCGAAGCCGGGTTTGTCGTTGTCGCCCTTTCGCATTCCGGCGACAACTATGCCGACATGCGCCACTACGCCACCCGCAGACAGCTGACCGAGCGGCCGCGGCATATATCGCTGATCATCGACTACATGCTGCAGACCTGGCCGCAGCGTGCTGCAATCCATCCGGATCGTGTCGGCATTTTTGGGTTCTCCATTGGCGGCTTCACGTCGCTCGTCGCCCTGGGTGGCAAGCCTGAGCTTTCCGGTCTGATCGACCAATGTGTGGCGTTTCCGCAAAGATGGGTCTGCCGCGAGTTCGGCGGGGCAGACAGTATCGCCCGGAGCTTCGGCGCTGCGCCGCTGGACATCGTTCGCGATGAACGGCTGAAGGCGGCCTTCGTCGCCGCCCCGGCGATGCCGGCCCTGTTCCTGCCTGACGGTCTGCGCGAAGTCCAAAAGCCGGTGGCACTCTGGGCGGCGGAGCTGGATCACATCGTGCCAGTGGAGCCGGACTTCGCAATCGTGAAGAGCGGGTTGCCGGTCATGCCAGTATCTCATATCGAGCCTGGCGCCGGACATTACTCATTCCTCGCGCCTTGCACAAAGAGCCAGCTGGCGGCGTTGCACGAAATCTGCACCGATACACCCGGCTTCGATCGGGCAGAATTTCATGCGCGCCTGAACGCAGCCGTCGTCGCCTTCTTCCGCCGAAATCTCTAGCTCGGGCCGCGTCTACGCGCCGGATGCAGTCATTCAAAGTGCTACAGCGACCTTTGCGCGTCTAAGTAAGACGCGCGGCGCTGTAGTCCCTCCAGGTGAATTTTGTGGACAGGCGCCAACGGCGGCATCATCCAGCCTCGCGATAATTGGCGACAATGGTCGGCAACGACAATGGCTCATGCGGGTGTGCTCGTTACCTGGGGCAAGATTCGCCGCCATTCGTTTTGGAACGGCAGCCCGAACAGATTAATCAGCGCCTCCTCGGTTGCCACTGCATCCAGCCAACGACGATCGACCTGTCCATTACGATGGCGGATCGTCAGCCTGTTCCCGAGCAGTACGTTTCGTGCTTCCGGCGTCGTCAAGGCCACAAGCAGTTGCTGGCGGAAATGGGAGTGTGGATGGGTCGAGGCGCCGGCGTTTGCGATATCGTATTCCTCGTCGGCGCAGATTCTCGTCGAAACCTCGTAGACCGGTGACCACTTTGCGGCGAGCAGGACCTTGAGCAAAAAGCCTTCCGGTGTAGCGGTCAAACGAAACATCTCATGCGTCGTCGGTTGTGGCGCCGCGACGTCAAAGCGCAAGGGAAGTGTTGGAACGCAGCTGCCGAAGCCGACGTCGACGAGATAGGCTACTCCATCAACAACGACGCGCAGCGCCATATGCGACCAGGCCGGCGGCG
This sequence comes from Ensifer canadensis, assembly GCF_017488845.2. Taxonomy (NCBI): domain Bacteria; kingdom Pseudomonadati; phylum Pseudomonadota; class Alphaproteobacteria; order Hyphomicrobiales; family Rhizobiaceae; genus Ensifer; species Ensifer canadensis. Next base: position 672,279 of record NZ_CP083374.1, on the reverse strand, counting down.
GAGCGGTTCTTTCCCGCATCCACAGGACGCGGGCAATTAGCGGCTCTGCCACGTAGCCGAGCGATAACAGGACCCTTTGAAACAGTCCGTTGTGCTCGAAGCAGTATCCGCCGCGCCGGCGCGCGATCAGTTTGACATCGACGGTTGCGGGCGACAGATCGATCCCGTGTCCCAGAAGGACGTCGATGGCTTCGAACGGAATCGTTGCGACATGGTGCGCGATAATCGCCCGAAGGTTCGCAAGATCCGGTGAGCGCGGCCCGCCGTAGCCAATGCGCGCGAAGTATTGGTCGAGGTCGACGGGAACAGCAGATCTCGGCATGTCAAAGGCTCCGGTATAGGGCATCGCGTAGGTCGGTCGTAAAGCGGCCGATCATGCCTTCGAACGCGGTGTTGGTGAGCGCAACGATGGAAAGGCGTCGATCCGGATCGATGAACCATTTGTGCCCATAGGCGCCGTCCCATTGCAGCGTCCCCGGACTTTGCGGACTTCCGGCGTCTTCAGGAGAGGCAAGGATCGCGCCTCCAAAGCCGAACTCCCAGCCCGGTCCCGCGGCTGTGCCTGCAGTCTTCGCCTGCATTTCAAACATTGAACGGGCGGTCTCGCGTTTCAATATGGGCGTACCACCCGTTCTGAGACATTCGAGAAGGCGCAGGATATCGCCGGCCGTGCCGGCCATGCCGGCGCCGCTTGAAGGAAAAGCTTGGGTGTTGAAAATCCGCACGGGGGAGAACCTGACCGGATTGCCGAAGAACGGAATGGCATCGTCATCCGCCAATCGCCGTGGTCGAGGCGTCGCGTTACCGTAATGCGTGACAAGCCGGCTGCGATCGACAACCGAAAATGCCGTATCCTCCATCTGCAGCGGACCGGTCACCAGCGTCGCCACCGCGTCTGAAAGCGCACGTTCCGTCGCACGCTCGATGACGGCACCGAGAACGTCGAGGCTCATCGAGTAGCCCCAGCCCTCTCCGGGCGGATAGGCGAGCGGGACGGCGTTCAATTTCCGAATGAGGTCGGAAAGATCGTCATTGTTGTTGTCGAGCCCGGTGCTGATGGCGAGCCTCTGATAGGGGCCGTCACCTCGTTCCATGAAGGCGTAGCTGAGCCCGGCGCTGTGCGTCAGCAGATGGCGCAGGGTAATGCGCGGCAGGCTTCCGTCCGGCAGGCGCGGCGAGAAGTCGGGCAACCATGTCGATACCGCATCGTCGAGATGCATCACGCCTTTGTCGATCAATGCCAGGGCGGCCGCTGTTACGATCGGCTTTGTGACGGATGAGAGCAGGAAGATGCTCTCGAGTTGCATCCGGCGCCCCGCCTCTCGATCGGCAAAGCCGGCAGCGCGCTGGTAGGTGAGGCTGCCGTCGATGGAAACCAGGACGACGGTGCCGACGATCCGCTCTTGCGCCAAAGCGTCGTCGATCGCCTTATCAACCGCGTCCCGCAATCGCGGCAGCGGCGTTCGTTTCAGTTCGGTTGACGTCAGTCCGCTCATCGATTTTCTCCCGTCAGCGCCCCGGTCTTTGCCGACAGGGCCTCGCATCGATGGGAACGGCTCGGTGTGGACGAGTCGATTGCCTGCCTGCGTATGGGAGGCATACGCCGCTACAGGAGGACGTGGTCGCAAGCGTAGGCTACACAACCACCGCAGTTTCAGCGTGGAGGTCGGTCGATGAATGCACTTGAACAGAGATATTCCGGAAAGGTCGCGCTGGTCGCCGGCGCGAGTAAGGGCATAGGCGCGGCCACCGCCAGGGCATTTGCGAATGAAGGCGCGTCCGTTGTGCTGCTTGCCCGCTCGAAACAGGCGATCGATGAAGTTGCGCTTTCGATCCGCGAGCGGGGCGGGGAGGCGTTGGCGATCCAGGCGGATGTCGGTGACGAGCGCGCGATGAAACGCGCCCTGGACAGCGCCCTTGAGCGGTATGGACGACTGGACGCTGCCTTTAACAATGCGACCGACGGCGGTATGCCGGCGCCCCTTGCCGATCTCGATATCGAGGCCTTCGATCGCAGCATGCGAACCAATATTCGTGGCACCTTCATTGGTATGCGCCACCAGATCGCAGCCATGTTACACAACGGCGGTGGCGCGATCGCCAACATGGCCTCCGTTGCCGGGGTGAATGGGACATCAGGTCTTTCGGCCTATGTCGCGGGAAAGGCCGGCATTATCGGCCTTACGAAGGCTGCGGCGCTCGACTACGCCGATCAGGGGATCCGCATAAACGTCGTCGCCCCAGGGCCGATCCTGACCCATCATCTCGAAGCCGCAGGCGCACAGGTACAGCAGCAAGCCGCTCTTTCGACGCCGATGCGCCGTCTTGGCACGGTCGAGGAGGTTGCGGCGGCAGTGCTCTGGCTTTGTTCCGAACAGGCAAGTTACATCACCGGCGCGGTGCTTCCCATCGACGGGGGAATGACGGCAGGCACCAAGCTGTCTATGAATTATCGCCGGGATCAGCCCACCTCGGCTGGCGGTGGATTGACGGATCTTGCGGTGCCGGCTTCGGGTCCGTCGTAGGGTGCAGGCGCAAATTTGGGATGGAGATAGCCGTATGGACTGGGAAGAACTGCGTCTTGTTCAGGTGCTCGCACGCCACGGCTCCCTAAGTGCGGCGGCCCGCAGCCTTGGCACCACGCAGCCGACGCTCAGTCGTCGCCTTGACGCCTTCGAGACAAAATGCGGCCATAAGCTCTTCGAAAGGCATTCGAACGGGCTGATGCCGACTGTCGCATGCCAGTCCATCCTGTCGATTCTCGAGCAGATGGAGGCGAGTGCCCTGGCAGTAGAGCGCCGCTTTGCGGCGCAGGAGGAAGGGCTGCAGGGAACAGTTACCGTGACTACCCTCGACTGGCTGGGCGACTATGTCATCGCGCCCATTCTGGCGAAGTTCGCCGCCGACCATCCGGGCATCACCATCAATCTCATCAACGATAGCAGGCGCTTCAACCTGTCCCGGCGAGACGCTGATATCGCCTTCCGGTTTGGCGGCTTCGACCAGAAGGACATCGTTGAATGGAAGGTGGCGGAAGTTCGGTACGGGTTGTTCGCATCGCGCGACTACATCGGGCGTTTCGGAAAGCCGGCAACCGGGGATAGCACGGCGCATTCCATCGTCGAACTCGCCGAGGCGCCCGTACGCGTATCGCTTTCCACGTGGCTGAAGGAGATCCTTCCGGACGCAAGGGTGATCCTGCGGACAAATTCGATACGCTCACAACTGAGTGCGGTGGAAGCGGGTGTAGCGGTTGCCACGCTTCCTTTCTTTCTGGCCGCCGATCGACTGGGATTGCTTGCCGTGGATACAGGGAACTCTCCACCGACATTGCCACTCGTGATCGGCGTTCATAGCGACATGCGCCGCATACCTCGTATCCGAAAACTCATTGACTTTGCTGTCTCCGAGTTCGTCGGCCTTCGATCACGGCTCAGTCCTGCAAGGCCATAGCGATGGACAGCGGCGGGGCGACAGCGACAGTGGAGCAAATGAATACATGGCCTCGCCTCTCGTTTGCGAGAGGTTCATCGGCTTAAGCTACACTTGGCGCTGACGAATACCGGGGTCGAATTCAAATTTGATTTTGGAGGGTTGTGATGGCGGTCGATTTCCAAGGCAGCTACATTGATAGAGCGGCCCTCGTCATTATGCACTATCAAGTCGACGTGTTCGCAATCCTTTTCGGGGAGCAACCATCGCCGTTGTTGGGGCAGTGTAACGCACTGATCCGGCGCTGGCGCGCCACTGGTCGACCGTTGCTATTTCCCAACTTTTCGCTAGGCGAAGGGTATGAACACGCACCGCCGGCGGATAACCGCCAAATCTCACCGTATCTACCGACCGGACGATTTCGTACTGGTCTGCCCGTCGAAGGTCTTGCGGTCGAACGGGGTGACCTTTTCTATGCCTGTCCGCGAGCCAGCGTCTTCTATGGCACATCGCTTGCCGCCGACCTCCGGACGCGCGGCGTAAGCACGCTTGTAATGGCTGGGATAAGCACCACCGGCGTTGTTCTTTCAAGCATCGCCTGGGCCAGTGATGCGGACTACGATGTGCGCCTAGTCAAGGACTGCTGCTATGACCCGGATCAGGAGGCGCACGAAGCTCTGTTTCGTTCCGGGTTCGGCGGGCGCGTACAAGTCGTGTGACGCGGTATGCGGGTCAGTGACAGTCTAGCGGAATGGGCGCACGAACCGAAGCGCCCGCGGCGTTATCGCACCAACAGCGCGTCCACGTGATAGGGATCGGATCAATCGGACAACATCAGGGCGGGCGGTAACAACGTGCCGCATAAACAGGCCGGAGACATGGCTGCACCCGACCCGCAAAGCTCAAACAGTAGCCATTCGGTGAGGGCCGCTATGATCTCGCCTGATCGAATGCCCACGTTCAGCGGATCGGCGGATTTGGGTGGGAAGCAGCTTGTCCGCCGCTCTGGACGGGAACGGACAAGCCGCCATTAAGGGTCGCTATTTAAGGGGTAGGAAGAGCTCTGCCATCGCCGCATGTTCAGGTGCTTCCGGAAAGAAGGTGAGGCGCTGGCAATACAGGGGGAAATCCCTCGCTTCCTCGCCACTGGCCGGCAGCCAATCGCGGTAGAGGTAAAGCGCGGCAGGCTCCAGATCATCAGTATTGCCGACGACTTTCAACACGGCGCAACGGCCGCCGGGGATTATGCCCGCTTCAATCTGCTCTCCGTTCGTCTTGATCGGCTGATCAGTGCTGACACAAAGGTCCAGCCGATACTCGTCCGCCGACGTCACGCGCGGATCGGAATGGAAGATGTTGAAAGTCAGATTGGTCTTCGGGTTCAGGCCAGTGGCTTTGCGCCATGCTATAAAGCGCTTGATCGTGTCGCCGATCCTTACCGGATCACCTTGATGTTTCATGATTGCGACAGAGGTCGGAGACACCTCGCGGATTTCGACGTCATTGGCTGCAAATGTCCTTTGCATGAGCTTGCTCCTTGCTTGGTTGAGAGGCCCGAGGGCGGCAAGCCATGGTTCCCAATCGGGAGATTTCCTGAACTGCGAAGGCGACTGGGTGAACCGTTGCCGAAATGCGCGAGCAAAGGCGTCAGGAGCTTCGTAGCCGGCATCCATCGCTATCTCGGTCACGCTGTCTGCGTCCCTGTAGGCCAGCCTGTAGGATGCTCGCTTCATGCGGACGAGTTGGATATAGCGATGCACGGACAGCCCAAAGGCCGCCGCGAACTGCCGATGGAAATGATACTTGGAGAAGGCGGCCACGCGGCTCAACTCATCCAGGTCCAGATTGCAGTCAAGATGCTGATCGATGTGATCTAGGACCCGTTGCATCCGTGCATGGTAGTTTCGAAGCGTAGTCGTCATCTTCCTGTCCTTACCGTGGCACGACCAAATAACCCCACACAAGTGCTGTGCGCTCGACCGATCTTGCGGATTATCAGGCTCGGCTGCTCGGTAACAACGTTGGCCTATGAGGTAGCCATCCGCCTGAGCGGTCAGCGCCGTCGGCGTCCCGGAGGTTAATGCTCCAACCTGCTGATTGGCATGTCAGCGATGTGAGCAAGCACATCGGCCAGCCAAGCCTGCGGATCGATGTCGTTGAACTTGGCAGTCATGATCAAGGTGGCCATGAAGGGCCCGCAATCGGGACGGCAAAGAGCCGCGACTTTCGGCCAAGCCGCGCAATGCCCGCTCGGCGGCGCGACCCCTATGATTTTGATCATCAATGCGGCCCTTTTTCCCGTACTCCGATCAACCTGATGGGCCGTTCGGTTGTTTCATGCTTTTGGACAGTGGACTCGCTGTTCAGATAGGGTGCGAAGATGGCTGGCCGATGCTATTGTTAGTAAGCAGCGCCTTGATTCGCTCGGCGTCAGCGCCTGGGAGATGGATAAGTAGTGAAGGCAGCCAATTTCGGGAACAAACCCGGGCCTAATTTCGTTGAAATTGAAGTGGTCGTAGCAGAAGCGTAGGACTTCGGGCGACCGCAGGAGGCTTCCATGAGAGCCAATGACGGCGATGTTTTCGACCTCTTTTCGCAGACTTACGCAAGCGGAGTGCAAGAGAAGTTAAGTCTGCAGGAATATCTCCTCGCCTGTCGCGACGACAGGAGCATGTATGCCACGGCGCCGGAGCGCATGGTGGCTGCCATCGGCGAGCCGCAGTTGATAGACACGAGCGCGGATGAGCGCCTCGGCCGTATCTTCGCCAACCGCACCATCAAGATCTACCCCTCCTTTGCGGACTTCTATGGAATGGAGGATACGATCGAGCGGATCGTCGGATATTTCCGATATGCCGCGCAGGGGCTCGAGGAACGCAAGCAGATCCTTTACCTCTTGGGGCCGGTGGGTGGCGGCAAGTCGTCGCTTGCCGAACGTCTCAAGAAGCTGATGGAGCAGCAGCCGATCTACACGCTGGCCATCGACGGTAAGATAAGTCCCGTCTTTGAGTCGCCCCTCGGCCTGTTCGACCGTGATCGCATGGGGGATCTGCTCGAAGACAAATACGGAATTGCCAAGAGGCGGCTCACCGACTTGGTATCGCCTTGGGCAACCAAGCGGCTGGACGAAATCGGCGGCGACATTTCGAAGTTCAGCGTCGTCAAACTCACGCCCTCGCGGCTGCGCCAGATCGCCATCGCCAAGACGGAACCGGGCGACGAGAACAACCAGGATATTTCCGCGCTCGTAGGCAAGGTCGATATCCGCCAGCTCGAGAATTTCAGCCAGGCCGATCCCGACGCCTATTCCTATAGCGGCGGGCTCAACAGGACTACGCAAGGGCTGCTCGAATTCGTCGAAATGTTCAAGGCGCCGATCAAGGTTCTGCATCCGCTGCTCACCGCTACGCAGGAAGGAAGCTACAACGGCACGGAGAACTTCGGCGCCTTCCCCTACCAGGGTGTCGTGCTTGCCCATTCCAACGAATCCGAATGGCTGCAATTCAAGCACAACAAGAACAACGAGGCCTTTCTCGACCGGATTCTGGTCGTCAAGGTTCCCTATTGCCTGCGCGTCACGGAGGAACGGCTGATCTATGAAAAGCTGCTTCGTGAGAGCGAGTTGTCCGAGAGCCCATGTGCGCCCGAGGTGCTGGAGAACCTTAGCCGATTCACAGTGGCGACGCGCCTCGCTCTACACGAGAACTCGCCGTCCTACACGAAGATGCGGGTCTATGACGGCGAAAACCTGAAGGATACCGATCCCAAGGCGAAGTCCCTGCAGGAATATCGCGATGCCGCGGGCGTCGATGAGGGCATGACCGGCGTCAGTACCCGCTTTGCCTTCAAGGTGCTGTCGGAGACCTTCAACTACGACACCAAGGAAGTGGCGGCCGATCCGGTTCATCTGATGTATATCCTGGAACAGGCCATCCGGCGGGAGCAGTTTCCCAAGGAGACCGAAGCGAACTATCTCGATTTCATCCGCTCGGAGCTCGCCGCTCGTTATGCCGAGTTCATCGGTCACGAAATCCAGAAGGCTTATCTCGAATCCTATAGCGAATATGGTCAGAACCTGTTCGACCGCTATATCTCTTACGCGGATGCCTGGCTCGAAGATCAGGACTTCAAGGATCCTGATACGGGTCAGATCCTAAATCGCAACGTTCTCGACGGCGAGCTGTCGCAGATCGAAAAGCCTGCAGGGATCGCAAACCCCAAGGATTTCCGCAACGAAGTCGTAAAGTTTACCCTGCGCGCCCGCGCCAGAAACAACGGGCGCAACCCCGCTTGGACAAGCTACGAAAAGCTCCGGGAAGTGATCGAGAAGCGCATGTTCGGCCAGGTCGAGGACCTTTTGCCGGTCATCAGCTTCGGCTCGAAGAAGGACAGCGTGACCGAGAAGCAGCACGCTGAATTCGTGGAACGCATGACCGAACGCGGCTACACCGAGCGTCAGGTGCGGCGGCTCGTCGACTGGTATATGCGCGTCAACAAGGCCGGTTGACGATGCGTAAGCGGGGGATGGGCACATGCCGAATTTCATCGATCGCCGGCTGAACCCCAAGGACAGGAGTCTCGGCAACAGGCAGCGCTTTTTAAAGCGGGTCCATGAGGAATTGAAGCGCACGATAAGGGATCAGGTAAAGTCGGACAGGATCATCGATGTGGACGCCGCCCACGGCGTTCCGATCCCGAAGCGTGGTGCGGACGAGCCCAGCTTCCAGCATTCGCGCGGCAGCGGCGAGCGGCACTATGTCCTGCCCGGAAACGAGACCTTCTCGCCCGGAGACCGACTTAGGAAGCCGGAATCAGGCGGCGGTGGAGGGGTCGGCGGCCCCGGACGGGGCGAAAACACGGACGACTTTCTTTTCGTGCTGTCGCGCGAGGAAGTGCTCGATCTTTTCTTCGAAGATCTGGAGCTTCCGGACATGGTGAAGCTGAACCTGCGCGAAACCGTCAGCTACAAGTCCCATCGCGTCGGTTTCTCGACGGTGGGCACGCCCAGCAATATCAATGTCGGGCGAACGATGCGCAACAGCTTCGGGCGGCGCATGGCCCTGCGTCGCCCGAGCGAGAGGGAGTTGCAGGCGCTTGCCGACGAGATCGCGGCACTGGAACGGGAGGAGCAACCGCCCCCGCAGCAGCGCCACAGGCTCTGGCATCTGCGCGAAGAACTGGAAGTGCTCGAACGGCGGCGGCGGCGTATCGCCTATGTCGATCCCGTCGACGTGCGGTTCAACCGTTTCGAACGTCAGCCTTTGCCGAATGCCAGTGCGGTGATGTTCTGTCTGATGGACGTCTCCGCCTCGATGGGGGAGCGCGAGAAGGATCTTGCCAAGCGCTTCTTCGTTCTCTTGCATCTGTTTCTCAAGCGTCGTTACGAGCGGATCGACATCGTATTCATCCGCCACACGGATGAGGCGCGGGAAGTTGACGAGGAGACGTTCTTTTTCAGCAAGCAGAGCGGCGGCACGGTCGTTTCGACGGCGCTTGAGGAAATGCTCCGGGTCATCGAGGAGCGCTATCCCTCCAATCTCTGGAATATATATGCGGCCCAAGCCTCCGACGGCGACAATGCCAACGGCGACTCGGAGCGGTGCGCCGAACTTCTGCGGGAATCGCTCATGCGTCTGTGCCAGTATTACGCCTATGTCGAGATCATAGACGAGCGCGAAAGCGGAATATTCGGGTCGACGGACAACGGCACCTCACTCTGGCGCGCCTACCGCACGGTCGACAGCGCGGTACCCAATTTCCAGATGACGCGCGTTGCAATGCCCGCCGACATCTACCCCGTCTTCCGCAAACTCTTTGCCCGGCATCAACCTGTTCAACTGCGCAGGTGAGGGGACGATCGAATGGCAAGACGGCCAGCCTCCACTCTGCTGTTCGACGGTTCGGAATGGAACTTCGCGACGCTTTCGCGGGCCTATGAGGCGATCGAGGCGATTGCGATCGGCGAGATGGGACTGGACGTCTATCCGAACCAGATCGAGATCATCTCCTCTGAACAGATGCTCGACGCCTATTCGTCCGTCGGCATGCCGCTGATGTATCAGCACTGGTCGTTTGGCAAGCGCTTCGTTTTTGAAAGTCAACTCTATCAAAAAGGCTATCGCGGGTTGGCCTATGAACTCGTGATCAACTCCAATCCCTGCATCACCTATCTCATGGAAGAAAACACGATGCCGATGCAGGCGCTGGTCACCGCGCATGCGGCCTTCGGCCACAATCACTTCTTCAAGAACAACTATCTGTTCCGCCAGTGGACGGATGCCGGCGCGATCCTCGGCTACATGGACTTCGCCAAGAAGTACATCGCCAAATGCGAGGAGCGGCACGGTCTCAGTGCGGTGGAGGAGATACTCGATTCGGCGCATGCCCTGATGGATCACGGCGTATTCCACTATCGCCGCCCCCCCCGGCTCTCATCGGAAAAGGAGACGGCGCGGGCCCGGGAGCGGCTGGAATATGAAGAGCAGACCTATAGCGATTTATGGCGGACGCTGCCGACGGCAAGCGGAACATCCGGCATCGAGGAGGCGGAGCGCGAGGCTTCGGAACGGAAGAAGGCGCTTAACCTTCCCGAGGAGAATCTGCTCTACTTCCTCGAGAAGCACAGCCTGATCCTTGAGCCCTGGCAGCGGGAAATCTTGCGGATTGTTCGCGTTATCGCGCAATACTTCTATCCGCAAAGTCAGACCAAAGTGATGAACGAAGGATGCGCGACCTTCGTCCACTATTCCATTATCAATAGACTGTTCGACCAGGGCAGGGTCAGTGAAGGCGCAATGTTGGAGTTGCTGGCAAGCCACGCCAATGTGGTGTTTCAGCCTGGCTTCGACGATTCCCGCTTCTCGGGTATCAACCCTTACGCGCTGGGCTTTGCTATGATGCAGGATATCGAACGCATCTGCACCATGCCGACGCAAGAGGATCGGGACTGGTTTCCCACCATATCTGGCAACGGTGACCCATTGGGCACGCTGATCGGCGCCTGGGAGAACCACCGCGACGAGTCCTTCATTCTGCAATATCTGAGCCCGGCGCTGATCCGCAAATTCCGCCTGTTTCGTCTCTCTGACCGCGCGACTAACAAATTTTGTGAGGTCACTTCCATCCATAACGAGCAGGGGTACGCTGCCGTGCGTGCCGGGCTCGCTCGGAACTATGACCCGGTGGCCAATAGACCGGACATACAGGTGGTCGATGTCGATCTGCTGGGAGATCGGCAGCTTCGACTGAAGCACGTCATCAAGAACGGCATTCTGCTGGAGGAAAGCAATCGGGACGCGACACTCGCGCATATAAGCCGGCTTTGGGGATATGAAGTGAGCCTGGCAGGGATCGATGCGTCGACGAGTAAGGTCCTGTTTGAGTGCTCCTCCACAGGAGCGTGACAGCAAGCGAGCGGCGCCAGCGCGGGCCCTTTCACTCGACCGGCCAGTGCTTGTTGTTGAAGCTGAAGTGACTGATTACGCCCAAGAAACCTAAGAAGGGCGATGCTGAAGAACAGGCTGTCCGCCATCCCAGCCGTCAAGAAGTGGCGCCGGAGCTTGAGGGTCACAAAAATCCGCCTCGAGATACAAGTGAGCGCCGACGCCGAACGGCGATCCGCGCGTTGGAAATGACTCGCGTTCTCCCCAGCTTGAGCGTTAACTGTGTTGTTCTGGAGGAGGAGGCATTCATGGCCATGTATCTCACCCGCTTCAGCTACACGCCCGACACGTGGGCGCGCATGATCGAAAACCCTGAGGATCGCCGCGAGGCGGCACGCACCTACATTGAATCCGTCGGCGGAAAGCTCCATGGGTTCTGGTACGCCTTCGGCGAGCATGATGGTTGGAATCTGTGGGAGGCGCCTGACAACGTATCGATGGCGGCTGTCGCGCTGGCGATCGGTGCAGGCGGCGCGGTCAGCTCTATGGAGACCACTGTCCTCCTCAGCGTCGAAGATACGCTGGAAGCTTTGGAAAAGGCAAAGTCGATTCGGTATCGTCCACCGGCAGCGTAAGTGGCAGCCTACTAATTCCGATCCAATGTTGAAGATCGTGGTTCGTGTATCTTCGTTCCCGGCGCTAACTCTTGTCCGCCGGAGGCAAGAAGAGTACTCGATGGGTCGAGAGCAGACATACCTGAGCCCGCTCGAGGCGCACAGTGGGTGACGGTCTCATTCTCTGGTTCTGAGGTCGGCTGAAGCAGCGCTATTCTCGGATTCGAAATTGCGATCTGCTATTCGTATGATGTTCCCCGGTCATCTCGAGCGATGCTCGCAAGAAGGGTCCGTCGTGCCTCCTTGAGATGTGCCATGCAGGTGAGCACGATAAACCGACGAAGTACGAGGGGCTCGGGCATCAGGAGTTTATCCTGGCCTACAAGTCCTTCGAGCCGATCGGGCCGGCTTGTCTGCCGACCTAGTTTCGCCCATGGTCTGGCAATTAAAAGCGTTTGTCCGAGCTAAATTAGCCCACCCTAATTCCCCGCGCCTATTAACACCGCCCGCCTATGCTATAATTATTTAGGGGAATTTTGCGTCCATACACGCGAAGCGGCAGGAGTGGCGAATGCTGCGCGAAAGTCGGGTCAACGGACTACGACAACCGACGAAAGCTTCGCGTCACAAGGCGCGCGCCTCCCTGTATGGTGGCGAGCGGCGGATCATCACCGCCCTCTGTTATGATCTTGTCGGGTCGACCAGGCTTCTTTCCCTGCTGGATATAGAGGATTACCAGGAACTGATCGCAGCGTTTCAGAATGCGGCGAAACAGGCGATAATCTCCCATTCCGGCGTCATGCAACTTGAGGCCGGAGATGGAGGCGTAGCGCTCTTCCCTATCGAGGTCGGTGAGAAGGATGCGGCATCGCTCGCCATTCGCGCAGGCCTCGGGATCGTCGAAGGTTGCGCGCGCGTCGGCCGGGAAGCTGGGCGCGAAGACTTGCACGTTCGCGTCGGGATTGCCACATCCATCGCGCTGATCCAGGAGACGGACGAGGGGAAGGGGCAACCGGTTACGAGTGCGGCACTGGCCATAGCCACCCGTCTGGAAGAGATCGCCGCACCAGACAGCGTTTTTGTTTCTGAGGACACGCGCAACCTGGCCGGCAGGTCGCATGCCTTCGTGTTCGAAGGCGTCAAGACGCTCAAGGGCTTTACCGTGCCGGAGAAGGTTTGGCGTGCACTTGGGCACAAGATCGAGGTCGACAGGTTCTACGCGTTCGGAAGCCTTGGCGGCCCGTTCATTGGTCGCGAAAGCGAGCTGAGCATGATCGCCGCCTGTTGGGAAAGGATTCCCGCCGAGGGGGGCGAAGTACTCCTGATCGAGGGAGACGCGGGCATCGGAAAGTCGCGCCTTTTGCGCGAAATCCGCAAGAAGACTCGCGACCGGCGATCAGGGCTGTTCTTCTTCCAGTGCCTGCCCGGAGGGTATCGCTCGACGCTGCATCCCCTGTTGAACAGCTTTATGGGCGTCATGTCAGGACAGGACGGTCAGGGGGGTCTGACGGCTTCCGCTGTGGCAGCGCTTTTCGAACGCAACGGCATACGCGACGCAGAAACGATTGAAACGTTCGCATACTTGCTGGGCGCGCTGGGACGAAATCAACGGCTTGCCGACAACGGTCCCAAAGCCATCCGGGAAAAGGCTCTGCGCGCAGTGTTTCGCGCACTCGAGGCGTTGTGCGCGAATGGGCCGGTCGTCCTGGCCATCGAAGACATTCATTGGATCGATCCGACCTCCCAGGATCTGCTGGCGGAGGCCGCGCGAGTTGCGCGCCAACTTCCGATTCTCCTGGTGGTGACCTCACGTCTCGGTTTTGCGGCGGATTGGCTGGATGCAGCCAACCCCACCCGTCTGACGCTGCTCCCCCTTGATCGTGACGAAACACGACTGGCCATCGAAGCAAGGTGGCCGGAGCACAGGCAGGCTATGCTTCCTGAACTCTATGACATCACCGAGAGGATATCCGGCGGCGTACCGCTCTTCATCGAGGAAATCTGCCAATGGGTCTCGCAGAACGTTGCGACGGATACGATGAGCCTATCGGAAAACGTTGGACCCACCCATGTATCCGCATTCGAGGGAATACTCGATGCACGCGTCAAGCACCTGGGCCCGGCCAGAGATGTGGCGCGAGCGGGCGCAATTGCCGGCACATGGTTTACCCTATCGCTGCTTCGAGCGCTGCTGCCGGGTTTTGGCAAGAAGTCTTTGGCCAAGGCCGCTGATACCCTGTGCGACACGGGGTTCCTGATGAGGATCAGGGCGCCGGGACATACGACCTATGGTTTCAGGCACGTTTTGATTCAGGAAACGATCTACAACGCGCTGCTGCGACGGCAGCGGCAGGCACTGCATCGCCGGCTGTTCGGCGCTGTCAGCCAAAATCGCCAAATGGCGCCCTGGATCGACACCGGAACATTGGCCGAGCATGCGGAGCGGGCCGGGTTCATGGAAAGCGCAATCGATCTGTATATTTCGGCGGGCAAGGAAAGTTCGAGCCGGTCGGCGATGGTGGAGGCGCGCAACTATCTGGAGCACGGTTTGGCACTTTGCGACCAAGTGAGCCAAGGACATCCGGTCGAACCCCTGCAGCTATCGGCGCTGACGTCGCTCGGTCCGATTCTGACCGGCCTTCTGGGACTGAACGCGCCGCCGGCTCGCAAGCTTTATGAAGATGGGGTGGTCATCGCCCGCCGACAGCCGATGGAAGATCAATCCAAGTGGTTTCCGATCTATTGGGGCTGGTGGCTCACTGGATCGGATTTTCGCGTCATGCGCGATCGCGCACGGCAGGTGCAGGCCATGCTGGCGGAAGCCGAAGACCCGGAAATACAGCTCCAGGTCAACCACTGCATCTGGGCGATCGATTTTAATCTCGGCCATCATCGGGAAACCCAGGATGCGGTCAAGGCGGGCCTTGCCCTTTACGATGAGCAGTCGGCGAAAACCAGCCGAATGTTGTTTGGCGGCCATGACGCCAAGGTTTGCGGTCTCGGGCAACTCGCACTTTCGCTGTGGCTGACGGGACAATCGAAAGCATCGAACGCGGCTCTGACGAAGATGGTCGCTTTCGTTGATCGGATATCCCATGTGCCGAGCAAGGCGCATTCACTTGATACGGAAGCGGTGTCCGCCTTTTACCGGGACGACTATGGGCGTCTCATCGAAATTTCCGAAAGAATGGCGAACTTCGCGAAGACCCATGAGATGCAGTCGCTGTCTGGTCTGTCGCTGCTCTTCGGTGGGTGGGCTCGCGCTCATGGCGAGAGCCTCACGAGCGGGCACACGATGTTTCGCGAGGGGCTGTCGCTCTTGCAAAACCTTGGCGCCGTCGCAGATCTGCCGATTTATCTCTACATGCACGCCACTCTGCTCGGGCTTGCGGACAAATATGAGTCGGCGATCGAGGTCACGAATGACGCGATCGAAAAGGCCAGGGAAACCGGTCATGCCTATTGGCTTGCCGAGCTTTACCGACGACGCGCTGTCCTTCATGCGCGGGGCAACACCACCACGGAACCAATTGTCGCCGACCTGCGCTCGGCGGTGGAAATTGCCGAGAGCCAGGGAGCAACGGCGCTTCTGAGGCGGGCGAGGCATTCAATCCAGGAGCTTGGCGTTGTCGTTGAGCTTTGAACCGACAGGCCGGAACACGGATCCGTCAAACCCCAGAGGGATGCTCGCAACCTTTCGCGGCCGTATCATTGCCGACCTCGGCAAACCCCTGTCGCAGCTCGCAGGTCCCGAAGTGGACGATCGATGCCTGCGTGCAATTCTGCCGCTCTGTCGGCGCGCGCGCATAACCCGCCTCGGTGATCTGACCGGGCTTGACCGGATCGGGCTGCCGGTGGTGCAGACCGTTCGACCCGCCGCCCTGTCTGAAGTCACTTCGCTCGGGCGAGGTCTTGCCACGGCAAGCGCGGCAGTGGGGGCGATCATGGAATCGCTGGAGCGCTTCTACGCTGAAGCCATCCCGCCGGAGCGGGTGTTTCTCGCCACGGCCGATGAGCTCAAGATCGTCGGGGGCCTGTTTGAAAATCTTCTGGTGCCTGGCCGCCGGGGGACCTGGCGGGAAACGACGATACCGTGGATCACCGGCATCGATGTGGCGACAGGTCGGACGCAGCCGGTTCCGCTGGAACTTGTTCACACCTGCTACACGGATCCGCCGCCCGCCCATGATGGCTTGTTCACGCGTACGACCACGGGTCTTGCCTGTCACATGACCGTCGTCGGCGCGTTTCTGCATGGACTGTTCGAATGCATCGAACGCGACGCCGTCGCGCGCGCTTTCGCCACCCACGGCTTCTTTGATCGAATGCGAATTTCGCCGTTCGGGCTGGGTGACAGCGTTGATCACATACTGTCTGTCGCCGGCAAGCACGATATATCCATTGGTCTTTGGCTCGCCCCTTCGCCGGCAAAAGTTCCAGTCGTCTGGTGCCAGTCGATCGAGACGGGCCGGGGCGAGCCCATCCTTGCTCTTCCGACGGAGGGTTATGCGGCGGGGCCGAGCGTCGAGGCGGCGGCGTCAAGCGCAATGCTCGAAGCCGTGTCAGCACGCGCAGGGGCGATATCGGGTGCACGCGATGATCAAACCCGGGAGCATTATAGACGAAGCACCGATGCTGTCGTTGAGAAGGCCCGCCAGCTCATTCTTGGTGGCGCATTCGGGACGCCACACCCGGCAATCGAAGCGCCCGCAATCTGCGATCTCGGATCGCTTGTCGACGGGGTCACATCTGCCGGGCTGGGACCCATATTAGCAGTGCCCGTCGGAGCGGACGCTGAAACGGGAGTTCAGTGCATAAGGGCCATCCTTCCCGGAGCCCTTCCTTTTTCGATTTTACGGTGAGTGTTCACATGGTCGATGCGAGCGAGGAAAGTCCGATCCTGGTGTTTCTTGGTCCGACTCTTCGGTTGGCCGAGGCGGAGCCAGTTCTCGACGCCATCTACCTGCAGCCCGTCGCGCAAGGCGACATTCTGCTCGCCGCCCACGCATTCCGCCCGCGTGCGATGGTCCTGATCGACGGGCAATTCGAAGACAGGCCGGCTGTCCGACACAAGGAAATCCTCTGGGCGATGGCACAGGGGATCGTCGTGATCGGCGCTGCGAGCATGGGCGCACTCAGAGCGGCGGAACTCAACGAATTCGGGATGATCGGCGTGGGCCTGATCTACAGGTGGTATCGGCGCTGGCGGCTCGCTCCCGATGATGCCGTCGCCGTTCATTCGGGGCCGCCGGAGCTTGGCTTCCTTCCTTTGACGGACTCATTGGTAGATCTGCAGCGGACGTTCGCCAGCTTGATGCGCGGGAATTTCATAACGGCTTCCGAGCGCGGTTTGCTGACAACAATCGCGCGGGACATGAACTTTCGAGAGCGTCAGTTGGAAGCGATCTTGCGCGCTGCGGGGTGTCGGGCGGAGAAGCTCAAAGAGCTGCGGAATGAGATGGTGAGACAAAAAAGACTGGACGCGCTGCTTGCGCTGCAAAGCGCGCGAGCCATCGCGACGAAACGAAATGCGGCCCGTGCAAGCACCTCGTGGGTTGCGACGAATACCTTTGTTCGGGACCTTGAGGCGGGCGGCATTGACTCAAAATTAGTAAACACTTATAAATTGAATCCTTAATTGCCGGATTTTCAATCGAGGGGGGCAATTGTGCGATGCGTCTGCTTCGGGACGATGCCCTCGACTCTGCAAACGCGCGTCTCGGCACGCGTTTCTGGATTTATCCCCAGCCGCCCTTCATTCCAGGATACGAACAGCCCGATCGTGTGTGGCTGTCGATCCCGCGCGACGAAATCGGCGAGGGCCCCAGCGACCTTTTCATGTATGTCGCTGATCCACTCTATGACAAGCGGCCCTACGGACTAGCGGGTTTGCCACCATTCGATGGGGCAAGGCGTGCGCCGGTGAGGCCAGGCCCCGATCGTCACTTCGACAACATCGATCCGACCTCCCGGCCATTTCTCGCCATCCACGCCTACGCCTGCGTACGTTTCGTTCTCGACATCTGGCAGAGTTATCTCGGGCGGCCGATCCACTGGTTCTTCAATCAAAGTTTTCCGAGGCTTGAGATTATTCCTTTTGCCGATTGGGACAATGCGCAGGCGGGCTATGGCTTTCTGGAACTCGGCTGGTCCGATGTCGACGGCATACTTCGACCCTATGCGTTGAATTTTGACACGATCGCGCACGAAGTCGGGCACCTCATAATGCTGTCGGAGACAGACGTGCCCACCGCGATATCGCCCGACGGCGACTTCTTTTCGTTCTCCGAAGCTTTTTCCGACTGTGTTTCGCTGATCTCGTTCCTCCATTTCGATTCTGCGATTGACCGGCTTCTGCGACGAACGAGAGGCAACCTGCTGCTCTACAACGAACTGAACCGCTTTGCGGAAACCAGCCCCGAGAGGCAGATCCGCCTGGCGACCAATTTCCGGCAAATGTCCGCAGTGACCCACGAAGTGCACGACCGCGCGCTGCCGTTCGTCGGCGCCATCTTCGATAGTATCGTTGCGATTTACCATCGGGACCTGGTTGCAAATGGCTGCGCCGACAGCCGGCTTCTGGATGTTGATATCCGGGAACTGGCGCGGGACGAATTCGATACGTTTCGTCAGGCGACGGCGGACGCATTCAGCATCAAGCCGCTGTATTTCAAGCTGGCACTGACCGCTGCACGCGACGCGGTGGGCGCGGCGCTTGCTACCGCATTGAGAACGCTTGATCCGAACACACTGCGCCTTGACCAAGCGGCAAACGCCGTCATTGCCGCGGCGGGTGGAGCGGCGGCCGAACTGCTGGAAGAGAATTTTGCGTGGCGTGAAATCATCGGTTCAAGATGAGCCATAGGAGGGAAAGATGAGTGGTTGTTATGTTAATCCTGTTGTTGGAAATGCAAAAGATCTAGAAGGTCTAAAAGATGTAATTGAATACGAGGCTTATCGTCCAGGAGATATTAGACTGTATGGGCGGCCGGCGAAATTTTATGATAAACAAAATAAAGATGAAAATATTAATGAAATGATATCTGAGATTGATGGTAAGATCAGAAGTATTGGAGACGACAGCATAATTGATGATATTGGAAGGTTAATTGATTATATTTTGAAGAGCTCCGGAGTTGTCGGCAATGGAGTAACAATAGCGGTATTTGATGGAAAGTCTTATAGTTTCCTTCCTGTTAGTTTGGGTGGTAAAGTGGATTATATAAAAAGCATCGGTGTGATTTATGGTTATGCGTATGAGGGGCATTGCTACAAGTTGCCAAAACCGCAGATCATGTGCCTATCTAAAAGACCGTCGAAAATCGCCAAAGGCGATTGCGGCTGCGATTGTGGATTTGACTCGGCATTCGGTTACGCCGTTTGGTCGATCGATAAGCTCGATCGTGCCATATCTCTCGATGTTCGCGCCGGCGATCTCAAGACGCTGGTGCTGGACGAAAACATGCCGGGCAACCGCTCTCCGCTCGCCTATGCGCAGACGATGGCGTTGGCTCCACAACGGCAACGGGACTAATAATTGGCGACAGAGCCCCTACAAGGATGGAGATACGACTTTGTAGGTGAGCCGGATCGACGCCGCCGCAAGGCTCATTGGGTGCGACAAATTCAGCGTGATGGAATGCCTCGCGCAAAATAAGTTGCGCCCAATGGCAAGCCGTTGGTCAGGGAGCGTGATATTGGCATGGGTGCGGTTGGCATTGGCTGCTCCCACGATGGATCAACTCGATGCTGGTTCGTGCACACTGGCCGACGCCATGTTGGAGTCCTGGGACAACGATTTCGGCTCGACCGAATAGTCAGGGCGCAACGCCGGTAACATACCGTCAAGATCGAGCAGTCGCAGTGCCCCTTAGAAACAAATCCGCGCACATCCGCGCGCGCGCGGCAATCTCTTCGATGCGGGGCGCCGGTTTCTGACGCAGCATGGCGGCCCGCTGGGGTTCCATGACCATCATCCCGCGAAGCATCCCGCAAGCGGCATGCGGATCTGCAAGCGCAAGGGCGCCGCGATCGGCCTGCTTACGCAACCAATCCTCCATCAAGTTGTTGGTCTTGACGATCGCCTGCTCATAAAAGGAGGCTGCGATCTCCGGGAAGCGGTCGGACTCGCCGATGACAAGGCGCGTGATGGTGATGGTATCGTCGGAGAGCGTCAGCATGCCATAGGCCGTCAGCATCCGCTCGAGACCCTGCCGCAGGTCCGTCGTCGCAAGCGTGCCCACATCCAGCGCCAACAGGAAGCGGGCGATACGATCGGAAATCAGGTCCGAAAAGACGTCGGCCTTCGTCGGGAAAAGCCTGTAGAGCGTTTTGGTCGAGACGCCCGCCTCTTGCGCGATCGCCGCAATGCTGGCTGCTGCGTATCCGTTCTCGTGGAACTGCCTGTTTGCGGCCTCGATGATGATATTCCTGGTGTCCTCGTCGCACCGCACCTGGGGCCGGCCTCGCGATCTCTTCTCGATTTTGTGATTTTGGACCATCGTGAGTTTCCAAATTTCCGTTGACTTCGATTTTATAGCGCGTATTTTGGAAAATATCAAATTTCCAATTAACCAGAGGCCGTAGCCTTCGCGACCTGTTCCGGAGAATAACAATGCCTAGCAATAAGCTGCATGCCCTGAATAACAACGTCCCCTCCGCCGCTCATGCGGTTGCGGAAGCGGTGCCTGCAACGCTCGATGCCGGCAAGCCGCCACGCGTAGCAGAGCTGGCCGGGTCGGCCGAAGCAAGGACGGCCCGCAAACGCTCGGGCCGCTCTCTGCTCATCGGGGCAACTGCGCTCGCGTTGATTGCCGCCGCAGCCTATTTCGGCCATGACTATTGGACGGTTGGCCGCTTCCACGTGTCAACGGATGATGCCTATGTGAAGGCCGACTCCAGCACGATCGCTCCGAAGGTGTCCGGCCATATTATCGAAGTGCTTGTCAGCGACAACCAAACGGTCATCGCTGGTCAACCGCTTGCAAGAATCGACGATCGCGATTTCAGATCCGCGCTCGACCAGGCGAAGGCTGATGTCGCTGCCGCCGAGGCTACGCTTTCTGCCAAGGAAGCCGCCCTCGACATCCAGCAATCGACGATCGCCGCAGCACGCGCGACCGTCGACGTCGACAAGGCCAACGAGACCTTCGCGCAACAGAATGACAAGCGCTATTCGAATCTTGCGACCACAGGATATGGCCCGGTGCGGACCGCTGAGCAGGCAGCCTCGCAGATCGGGGTAGCCAGGGCCGCCGTCGCGCGCGACAGCGCCGTTCTCGACGCCGCGATCAAACAGGTTGATCTTTTGAACGCCGAGGTTGCCCAGGCAAAGGCCGCTCTTGCCCGTGGCCTGGCCCTTCAACGCCAGGCCGAACTCGATCTTTCCTATGCGACCATCCTCGCGCCTGTTGACGGCTCGGTGGGCAACCGCACGCTAAGGGTCGGCCAATATGTTCAGGCCGGCACGCAGCTGATGTCGATCGTGCCAATCACGGCGGTCTATGTGATCGCCAATTACAAGGAAACACAGTTGACCGACGTGCATGCCGGTCAAACTGTCGATCTCGAAGTCGATATGTTCCCCGGCCGCACCTATCATGGCCGTGTCGACAGCATCGCGCCGGCAAGTGGCCAGGAGTTCGCCCTGCTTCCGCCTGATAACGCCACGGGCAACTTCACAAAGGTCGTCCAACGGATCCCGGTCAAAATCATTCTTGACGGTAAAAGCGCCGCTACCGGCGATCTTCGCCCCGGCATGTCGGTGCAGCCGAGTATCGATACCAAAGCTGCCGCTCAGGGCAACCGGGTCTGATGGCAAAGGTGAGGAGATTGCAGCCATGTCCTCCGAAATTTCAACCACCACAGTCGGCTCGCAGCCGCGGGCCAGCACCAGGGATTGGATCGCCGTACTCGCCGGCATGATCGGCGCGTTCATGGCCATTCTCAACATCCAGATTACCAATGCCTCATTGCTCGATATCGAGGGCGGCATTGGTACCGGCATCGATAATGGCGCCTGGATCTCCACCTCCTACCTGATCGGCGAAATCGTCGTCATTCCCTTGACGGCCTATTTCAGCAGCGTCTTCTCGTTCCGCCGATACATTCTGGTAAACTCCGTTCTCTTCCCGTTGTTTTCGATTGCCTGTGCCTTTGCTCACGACCTTGGAACGATGATCCTTCTGCGCGGGTTGCAGGGCTTTGCCGGTGGCGTTCTGATCCCCATGGCGTTTACCATGGTGCTGACCAAGCTTCCGAAGACGCAGCAGCCGCTCGGCCTGGCATTCTTTGCTCTGTCGGTCACGTTTGCCCCGGCGATCGGCCCGACGATCGGCGGCTATCTGACCGAAAACTACGGTTGGCAGTCTATCTTTTTCATCAACGCCGTACCGAGCGCCCTCATGGTCGTTGCCCTTGCCCTGACGCTCGACAAGCAGCCGATGCAGCTCCACCTCCTGAAGGAAGGTGACTGGGCAGGCATCATTGCGATGACCGTCGGGCTCGCCGCTTTTCAGACCGTGCTTGAGGAAGGCAACAAGGAGGATTGGTTCTCCTCTCCATTCATCGTCAAGCTCAGCATTGTTGCCTTCGTCTTTCTTGCCGCTTTCATCTGGATTGAACTCACCGTGAAGAAACCACTGGTGAAGCTGCGTCTGCTGGCACAGCGCAATTTCGGGATCGGCGTTGCCGTCAATATGCTCGTCGGTGTCGCGCTTTTCGGTAGCGTTTATATTCTGCCGCAATATTTGGGCCAGGTTCAGCGATACAACGCCGAGCAGATCGGCAACGTCCTGGCTTGGACGGGTTTGCCGCAGTTGCTGCTCATTCCGCTCGTCCCTGTCCTGATGAAACGGTTCGACGTCCGTTACATCGGTTTCCTCGGCATCTCGATCTTTGCGATCAGCTGCTTCATGAACATTACCCTTTCGGCGGACAGTGCCGGCGATCAGTTCTGGATCCCCAACATCGTGCGTGCGATCGGACAGGCGCTGGTGCTGACGCCGATCACCGCCATCACCACGGCTGGTATTGTGCCGTCCGACGCAGCTGCGGCCTCGGGGCTGTCCAACATGTTGCGCAACCTCGGCGGCGCCATCGGCACGGCAACGCTCGGCACGATCCTGACGAAGCGTGAGCAGTTTCATTCGAACATTATCGGCCAGTCGGTGACCCTTGCCCGGGAGGAGGTCCGCGACCGTCTCTCCCAGACTGCCAGTTACTTCATGGCGCACGGCGTTTCCGACCCGGTTCTTGCCAGTCACAAGGCGATCGCGGCTCTGGGCCAAGTCGTTCGACGCCAGGCGCTCATTCTGGGTTTCAGCGACACCTTCGCTGTCATCGGGGTCGTGCTCGCAATCGCTGCGGTTGCTTTGTTGCTGACCCAAAAGCCGGGCGCTGGAGGCGGCGCCGGTGCTCATTGAGCCCCTCGCAAAAACCATCTTTCTGAAGATAGCGGTCATGTTGCCAGCGCCGAGCCCCAAGGGGCTTCGCGCTGCACAAGGGGGAAGGTACGCAACGGAGGGTTGATCGTGGTATGTTGCTCCAACGCGGAATTACACAGGGGAAATGATGCGTATTGCCACGACGATCGGGCTGTTGCTCGCCATGAGCGCGGCAAAGGCGGAGACGCTCTATTACGGCTCGCGTGCCGGCATGGAGGTGACGGTGGTGAAGAAGTCGAACATCGGGACGACTCACGCCAAAATATTCACGAAACACACGCGGGAGAATGCCACCGCCTTTTGCCGGGAGTACGTGCAGAAGGTAACGCCGAAGTGCATCGCGGACGAACTGAAGGTGGAGCTGCTGACGGAAATCTCGGCCAACTGCAAAACCGGCACGTTCATCACGCTCAATGGACAAGGCTACCAGTTCAAAGGGTCGAACCCGGACTATGATCCGACCGGGATGAGCACCGAATACCTACTGGTCGAGGCAGGCGGCGGGGAGCCGTTGGACGGCTCGAGCGCCTCCGGCTACGATGTAGCCTTGGACCAGTACAAGGCGTTGTGCCCGAACCGGGTGCAGTAATCCGGAAATCCGCCTGGCTGTGTGACAGCCAAAACCGGTGATCGCCGACATGGGCAGAATGAACGGACGATGGCGCTAGACCGCACTCTTCGCGGGGCACGACGCCGGGGCCGAAAGCTCAGCCACTATCGCCACGCTCATTGAGACCTGCAAGCTCAACGCCATCGATCCCTTGGCCTACTTGACCAGCACACTCACCGCCATCGTCAACGGGCCACAAGCAGCAACATCAGCGAACTCCTGTGGTGGAATTATCCGATCAAGGTGCGATCGGGATACCGCGTATGCTACGTCTGGCACCGCGTACTGGCATTCTTCCGCAGATAGTTGGTCAGCGCACGCTCGCGTGGCACTAAAAGCGGACCTCTAGACGTTCAACAGGGTCCTTGGTGAAATCGGAATATCGCATCCACCGAGGGACGACCTTAAACAAGACGGCACCATTCTCGACAAACTCTCTCTCAACTGGAACGCTTTCAAGATGCGCTTTCTGGTATTCCTGCATTTCGGAGGCGGAAACCTTCATGGCGTCGCCCTCATATTGAACCGTGATATTCTTGTCCCAGCCGACGACAAGTGCGACGCTTGCTCTATCTGACAGGTTCTCGAACTTGCGGGTCTGTTCGAGAACACGATTTCGAGGTTGTCACGCACCGAAAAGTCAATGGCCGCAGCTTCAGGCTTGCCGTCTGCATGAGATGTTGCGATCACCGCCAGGGTGTGCGCAAGAACTCCAAGATCATTTTCTTAGCTTGAGCGTTGTCCATGGCTGAAGTCCCCCGAGTAACGTAGAGGGTATCGAGAGGATGCGAATTCGAGGCATCCTCACATCTGAAGCCTGACATAGCGCCGGAGGGAGTCAAGGTGCGACATGGTCTCCCTCCTCAGCCTGGACAATCTCGATGGCCGTTTCCAAATCCTTCAGCGCGAGATCGAACTGACCGGGATCGGTCTTCGCGGATTTGCGCTCAAAGGCCGCCTGCGTGAAGGTGGCAGCGGAGTTCGCCAAATTCACCGGCTCGTGCGCTTCTTCGAAATCGATGCGTTACTAGAGCCGGCGCAATGGCCGGAATGCGGCGCGCAACTCGGCGCTGAAAAGCTCCGGTTCTTCCCAGGCTGCGAAGTGTCCACCCTTGTCCACTCGGTTGTAGTAGATCAGGTTATGGTACGCTCGTGCCACCCAGTCCTTCGGCGGCCTGTAAACCTCTCCCGGGAATATCGTCACGGCCGCCGGGATCGCAATAGGAGCCAACTTGCTGTTGCCGGCGCTGCTTTCCCAGTAAATCCGGCCGCTCGAGGTCGCGGTGTTCGTCAGCCAATAAAGCGTGATGTTGTCAAGGATCTCGTCGCGGCCCAACGCGCGTTCCGGTTCACCGCGTGTGAACACCCAGTCGGCGAGCTTGTCATAGAACCATGCTGCCAGTCCAACCGGCGAGTCGGCAAGGCCATACCCGACGGTTTGTGGACGCGTTCCCATGATTGCCGCATAGCCGAAGCCCTTGCTGAGGAACTCCCTGGCCTGGTCAAAAACTGCCCGTTCCTCGGCGGTCAAATTCGCCGGTGCAGGATCACCACTTCTCAACGCCCGTGCAACTTCCGGCGGGATGGTGGTCGAGCGCTCAATCCTGTTCACATGAATGCCGAGCAGACCCGCAGGAGCCTGGCGGCCCATCGCATCGGAAATGATGGCGCCCCAATCGCCGCCCTGTGACACGTAGTTTCCATATCCAAGGCGCTTCATCAGGATGTCCCAGGCGCGAGCGACGCGATCCGGGTTCCAGCCGGTACCTTTGGGCTTTTCCGAAAAGCCGAACCCTGGAATGGACGGAAGCACGACATGGAAGGCATCTTCCGCCGTCCCTCCATGCGCCGTCGGATCGGTCAGCGGGCCAATGACTTGCAACAATTCGAAAACGGAACCGGGCCAGCCGTGGGTCATGATGAGCGGCAATGCGTTCGCATGACGCGAGCGCACATGAATGAAGTGAATGTCGAGGCCGTCGATGTCAGTCAGAAACTGCGGGAAGGCATTAAGCTTCGCCTCTGCCTTGCGCCAATTGTAGTCCGTCTCCCAGTAGCGCACCAGCGCCTGAAGCTTCGCCAGTTGTACACCCTGGGAGCGGTCATCGACCGTTTCCGGGTCTGGCCAGCGTGTCGCGGCAAGGCGCTGTCTGAGATCGACGAGCTCTGCCGCCGGGACATCAACGCGGAAGGGGCGAACTTCGCCGGCCTCCAAAGGCGTCGTGGTGTTCGCTTGGGCGACGACGCTAGCAGGGCGAGACACCGCAAGGGCTGCCGCCACCGCTCCGTTTAAGAGCAGAGCCCGGCGCGACAGCGCAAAAGCGTTGGCGGTTTTCTCAGCGGTCATTTTCACACTTCCTTCTCTCTGCTTTCGAGGATCCATGTCGAAACGCTCACTTGACCGGGACGACAAGCGGGGTTCCTTTCTCGACGATGTAGGTCGCGAGCTCCGATGCCTTGCCGCTGCCGACATTCTTCGCGAGATGAGCCACCCCGGCCGGAATGAACAGGGCCTCTCCGGCATGAAGGGTAACCGGCGCTCTATCCTCGAGCTGGTATTCCAGCGAGCCTTCGAGGACATAGGCCACGTCTTCGCCCGGATGAGAGTGCTTGATGGAGATTGCGCCGGGCCCGAAATCGACGCGTGCCTGAACGGTCTCGTGCGCGGGTATGCTGAGATCGTGCTGCACAAGGTCGGTGCGCTGAATTCCCGGTTGCTGTGCGTTGGCCGTGGGCAGCGCCAATCCACTTCCAACAATCAGCAGCGCACCCGCCATGACATGAGACATTTTCATCTGGTCTTCCTTTCCGCATTGTTCGAGCCTTCGTCATTGAGGCCAGCGGCACCATTTGAGTGCGTTCGTGTATTGACGATGTGTCCGCCCGACGGGCCGTTTGTAACGGCATGTATCGCCGCTCACGTCCCGGGTCCGTATCGCTCCAAAGGGCAGTTGTATGAGGATGTATCCGCCCGGCAGTTTGACACAGTTCGAAACACACCGGCTGCATTTGTGAAAAATGCGATACACAAGAAACGCGCAGATCTCCTCTGCGAGCTGAGAGTGGTGTCACCACCCTGGCCGCGCGCAACATAAGAGGAAGATCGTAATGAACGATATCACAGCTCAGCCCGACAAGCCCCGCGGGCTGCCGGGTCACTCGACCGTAGGCACCAATGACCTGGATGCTGCAGCGGCTTTCTATGACAAGCTGCTCGGCGTATTCGGTATCGGCCGCGTTCTGGTGCAGCCCGGAAGGGCTGTCTATTACGGGCACCAGGCGCTCGAATTCGGCGTGATCAGCCCCTTAAACGGCGCACCGGCAAACGTCGGCAATGGCGGGATGGTCGCCTTCGAAGCTCGGTCCCGTGCTCAGGTTCACGAGGTCCATGCGGTTGCTTTGGCGGCTGGCGGCTTTGACGAAGGCGCTCCCGGACCGAGAGGGGAAAACTCCGACGGCCCGTACTGCGCATATTTTCGCGACCCTGAGGGCAACAAGTTCCTAGTGTACAGGAAGGGGCCTGACGAGGCTTGATCGTCGGGCATCACCGTTGACCGGCCACCGGATTTTCAGCGCGATGATCCAGTGGCCGCGGCCCGACACTTGAACCCAAACAGTGTCACGCCCGGCGTATCCGACGCCCGGCATCCGTTCAGGCGCCGCTCAATTGGGAGGCATCTTTTTGTTGCAAGGTCGGACATATCAACAAGACGGCCGGCCTGACCAGAAAAGGTCGCGCACACTCGCGCCCCCCCCCGCACACGCAAGGCCACTGCTATGCGGATGGGCAATGAGTGGAGACCATGATCCGAAATTGCATTAATGGGGTGCGACGTCGCACGGTAGAGAGCTTGATGCGTTTTACGGAAGCTCGATCTCGCCATTTACCACGTGGTTGAGGTCTGTGCCTTCCGCCGTCAGCGTCATGCGAACCTTCAGCGTCTTTTCGCCGGTCTGCCCTTCGCGCACCGTCTCCTCGATCTTGCGCTGCGAGGTGATGCCGACTTCCTTCAAGAACTTGCGGATCGATATGTTGAAGGCGTCTTCGCTCATTGCGGAACTCCTCTGTGTCCGGAAGGGATTGTAAGGGAAGGCGAGTTGTCAAGGAAGCAGGATCGTGAGGTGCGCAGGGTGGACGACTCAGGCCAGTTCCAGGATGCCGCCATCGGCCGACAGGTCGTCGAGCGCAATGACGGCGATGCATCCGTCGAACGTTCCGACAGCCAGCAAGGCGTCTGAAGCATCCATCGCATAGATGACCGTCGCAACCCCGTTGACGGCGGCACGCGCCTTCGCCACGACTGTGCCGGCTGCCGCGTCGAGCACGAGGATCGTGCCGTCGAGCAGCGCCGCAACAACCAGTCCGATTGGCGCAACATGAACCACAGCGCTGGCGGCCGCCGTGGTGGTGTGACGCCAAATCTCACGGCCCGGTCGCTTGATCGCCTTTCGGTAGATGAAGCCATGATGGCCCTGACGCGGATCCGGGTGATAGTGCCGGCCGGCCACGACGATACCACGACCGGCGTCGTCCTCGACGTAGCAGCCGATGCATTCCATGGCATGGCTGGCGTGGCTGCCGTCGGCAGGCAGCAGCGGCCACAAGTCCTCGACGGTGCCGTCCGGTCGCACGCGGCAGAGACGCTTCTTCTTGTGTGAGGTCGGTGGAGTGCCTTGCAGCAAGTAGAGATCTGGCGCGCCATCGACGCCGATATGATGATTGAAACAGTCATAGTGGCCGAGGTCGGCAAACCGGGCCTGTCCGGTGCAGATATCGATCAGGACATCGGCTTGGCCAACGCCCGCCGGATGTCTGTCGCGCCGTCCCAGAACCCGGCCGTCGCGGGAGGAGACAAAGGTATAGACGCCCTCGAACGCGCCAAATTCCGCAAGCCGCCCATCACGGAGCACCTGCAGTCGCGAGCGCGGTGCTTCGCCAAGCGCTGAGGCAGGCGGTCCGATCTGAACAATCGGCGGCGACGATCGCAGGATGCGCGCGCCATACCCCTCACCGGAGAAGCAGACGACGCTGCCGTTCTCCAGGTCATGAATTTCGAGCAGGCAGAGGTCATGGACGGCGGCGAGCCGGCCGTTGTCCAGCCAAGCGACGTCCCAGATTGCGCCTCGCTGCACCAGTCGATCGGTGCCGAACCAATTGGCCAGCTGCCGTTCCATCGCCGATTGCCGATCTTGATCAGACACCTGCCTATCGATCGTCTGACGCGCGATCCATGTCGCCGGATCGATCTCGACAGCGATACTGCCGACTGCCCCCTCGTAAGCAACGTTCACCGGGTAGAGCCGGTCGAACGGATCTTCCTCACTTTCTTCGTTGCCCCACTCTTCGTCCCAAGGCCTGACCAGCAGATCGAGCCGATCGCCAGCGACATTGAAGCTGCAGAGCTCAATCTCGGGCAGACCCCCGGCCAGCGGCCAGGACCGATCAGATGACCAGTTCCAAGCGACCAGCTCGCCTTCAAAAAACCAGCCGCCATCGTAGCTGCCTGCCGCAATCGCGATGACCGGTTCGTGCGGATGAAAGCTGATGTCGTTGATGGGGAGCCGCAGCATATCGAAGGCCGCAAAGGGCCGCCGCTCGCCGCGATGGTAGAGGGCCAGCCGATGGCGCAACCTTTGCCCGGTATAGGCGGCACGCCCTGGCGGATTTGTAAGCAGCGGAAACAAGCTCGCGACGGCCAAGATATGGCTATCCGGGCTAACGAACACACCCGTTATTTTGCCGTTTCCGGGGAGCGTTGGAGAAAAAACAATCAAGCAATCGGCCCTCGTCGCTTTCAAAGCCTTGCCGGATAATTTGATATCTACGCCGCATGATCAACCGGCAAGAAGCTCGCAAACTACTAATGTCCGTAGCGTGACATGGCGGGTGTCGACGGTTTGAATTCTTTCGAGAGCAATCAAGTTTGAGGCCCGCTCATGTTATATTCATTCATGAACGTTGCGCCGGGTCCGGAAGAATGCCCTTGAGGATCGTCTCGGTAATCGTCGTCGCTGCCGTGTCATAATCCTCTGCCTTCAAACGCGCCTTCTTCAGTCCGTCGGCTGCGATGGGCTCGAAATCCGCGTAGAATTGGGTTGATGCCCAAAGCATGATGAACAGGTGGCGCGGATCGACCGGAAGCATCTTTCCTGCCGCAATCCATCCCTCGACGACTGCCACGTGCGCATCCGTGACCTGGCGCATGTGGTCGCGATCCTTCTTCTTCAGAAACCGGGCGCCCTGGATGATCTCGCTGGCAAAGAGCCGGGATTCCGCAGTGTTCTTACGCGTGTAATCGAGCTTGGCCTTGATGTAGAGGCGGAAGGCGTCAGCTGGCTCGCGCTCGGGCGAGATGTATTTCAGCGCGTCGTCCCAGCTGGCGATTAGGTGTGTAACGATGGCCTTGTAGATCTCCTCCTTGGAGGAGAAGTAGTAATAGACGTTGGCCTTGGGCAGGCCCGAGGCCTCGGCGATCTCGGCGATGCGTGTGCCGTCGAAGCCCTTACGCGCGAATATCTCGATCCCGGCCTTGATGATGAGGCGCATATTGCGTGCGCGGATACGCTCCTCCGGATCTCGTGCTGCCCTTGCCATGCGATCTCGCCTCCATCTCGCCGCTGCTCCCTACCAGACAATCATGCGTGGCGGCGAGACCGTTTCCGCAATTTCCGAGTTTTCCGGCAAAATGCAAGCGCATCGCCCTTTGCAAAAAAAAGTTGACGATCTGGTCAAAAAAACCTGACGACATAGTCATTTTTTGCGTTCATGAAAGTTGACACTTTGGTCAGCTTTTGTCTAGTCTCTCGTTCAGCAGGTTGGAGGGGCGGTGTGATGTCGGGACGACTGAGGGAGGCGATGGCGGAAACGCTGGCCGGCTGGGAGGCCGATCTGCCTGATGTCTGGCAGGATGCGCTCGGACCCATCGGCGATGATTTCGATCGGGTCGATGCCGGTCTCGATTTCGAATCCTGGGAGCCGATTTTTCCCGCGCGTCGCGGCAAGACCTTTCCCGGGCAGCCGAAGGGTGCGCATGCTCTTGCGGCCTTCGATGGGATCGCTCCCGACGGCGTGCGCTGCATGATCCTCGGTCAGGATCCCTATCCGGAGCCAGGTTTCGCAACGGGCCGAGCCTTCGAGGCCGGCAATCTTGCCGCGTGGGTCGAGCTGGACAAGATGTTCTCGAAGAGCATCCGCGCCTATATGCAGCTCATCGCGGCCGCGCGGCTCGGTGACGAGAGCCTTAGCGAAGACTTCGGTCGCTGGCCCGATGTGCGGCGCCTGTTGTGCGACCCTGCCGGCGCGTTCGAGGCGCCAGACGCAATCGCCGACCGCTGGGTGGGCGAGGGCGTGCTGCTGCTCAACGCATCCCTGACGCTTTCCCGCTTTCGCGTCGATATCGATCCGCATCAGTCGCGCGGACATCTTCCGTTCTGGCGGCCCTTGATGCTGCGTGTGGTCGAAATGCTTCTGGCGCGGGGCGAGCCGATCGTCTTTCTCGGTTTCGGTGCGGCTGCGGCCGATATCTTCGCCCAAACCGGCATTCGCGAGGGCCGCACCGGCAATGTCGCCTGCATCGAGCGAGAGCATCCCGCTTTCGCCGACAAGGTGCTTGGCCGGGAGAATCCCTTCCTTCTCTGCAATCTCTATCTGGAGGCGATGGGCGGCCGTCCCATCGCATGGTGAACCATGGCGTCTACCCCGGAATATGACTTTATCATCGTTGGCGCGGGTTCGGCCGGTTGCGTTCTTGCGAACCGCCTGTCGAAGAACCCGGCCAACCACGTGCTTTTGATCGAGGCTGGTGGCAAGGACCGCAATCCGCTTTTTCGTTTACCGATGCTGATGGGCAAGCTCTTCCATTCGGGCATCTACAACTGGCACTATCACACGGAACCGGAGCCCTATCTCAACGGCCGCTCCCTCTATTGGCCGCGCGGCAAGGTTCTCGGCGGGACCTCGACCATCAACGGCATGATCTACGTGCGCGGCAATCGCCACGACTATGATCGCTGGGCGCAGCTCGGTTCACCCGGCTGGTCCTATGAAGACGTGCTGCCGGCTTTCCGGCGCTCTGAGACGCACATCGAGCGCGATGACGCGTTTCACAGCACGGACGGCGAACTCACCGTCTGCCGTGCCCGTGGCCACAATCCGCTGATGGACGTGTTCTGCGAGGCGGGCCTGCAGGCCGGCTATCCAGAGAATGACGACTTCAACGGCGCCACCCAGGAAGGGTTCGGCCGCTACGATTTCACCATTCGCAAGGGCAAGCGCTGGTCCACATCCTGGGCATTTCTGCGCCCGGCGCTCGGACGAAAGAACCTTACCGTGCTGACGGGCGCCGAAACGACGCGTGTCCTCATCGAGGGTGGCCGAGCATGCGGCGTCGGATATTTGAAGGATGGCAGGCCGGGCATCGCGCGTGCCGGGCGCGAAGTCATCCTGTCGGCAGGCGTGGTCAATTCGCCCAAGGCGCTGCTGCTTTCCGGCATCGGGCCGGCAGACGAACTGAGTGCGCTCGGCATCAAGCCGACGCTCGATCTTCCCGGTGTCGGCAAGAACCTCCAGGACCACGTCGACTGCGTCATGAGCTGGGAATGCCGCGAGCCGGTGACGCTGTTCGGCGACCTGCGCGCCGACAAGCTCATTCCCGCCGTCGCACAAGGAATGCTGTTTGGCGAGGGCGTTACGACGACGTTTCCCTACGAGGCGGGTGCCTTCATTCGCTCGAACGAGGGCCTCGTCTCGCCCGATATCCAGCTGCATTTCATGCCAGCGCTGGAAAAGACCGCCAACCTGCATTTCCCCAATCCCTTCGCCAAGAAGCGGGCGGTGGAGGCCGATCACGGCTTCACAATCCGCGTCGGACCCGTCAATCCGGCGAGCCGCGGCGAAATTACGCTGCGGTCGGCGAACCCGACCGACAAGCCGAAGATTCAGGCGAACTACCTCCAGTCCGATTTTGACATCCGCACGATGATTGACGGCATCCGGCTGACGCGCGACATCGTCGGCCAGAAGGCATTCGACCGCTTTCGCGGCAAGGAACTGGCGCCCGGGCCGGAAGCGCTCGACGATGCCGGGCTGACCCGCTGGCTGCGCGCAACGGCCATGACGACGTTCCATCCTGTTGGCACCGCCAAGATGGGCAACGATCCGATGGCGGTGGTGGATGCGCAGCTCAAGGTGCACGGCATCGGGGGTCTGCGTGTCGCCGACGCCTCGATCATGCCGATCATCTCGAGCGGCAACACCAACGCGCCCGCCATCATGATCGGCGAGAAATGCGCCGAATTGATCCTGAACAGCTAAGGGAGTGATCCGATGATCCTCGAACACCGCACCTATACGTTCAAACCAGGCACGGTCGACAAGTGGATGAAGAAATACGAGGCCGACGGCCTCCCGGTGCAGAAACGCCATCTCAACACGTTCGTCGGCCTCTACGTTTCGGAACTCGGTACGCTTCACACCACCGTTCTGATGTGGGCCTACGACAGCCTTGCGGATCGCGAGGCGCGCCGGTCGGCCATGTACGCCGATCCGGATTGGCAAAAATTCATCTCCGAGGTCTGGGCGCTCGATGCGATCCAGAAGCAGGAGGTGATGATCATGAACCCTGCATCCTATTCGCCGCCGCTTTGAGACGACCAGGCACTCGTCGGCATTGTCCGCGCGTGTCGGAATGCGCATGACACAAGACAATCAACAAAAGAGGGAACAATCATGACTGACAAGGCTTCACAACACATAATGCACCGTCGCACATTCCTGCAGGCGAGCGCGGGCGCCGCAGCGCTCGGTCTTGCCGCCAGCATCGTGCCCGAATTTGCCATGGCGTCCGGCGGGCTGGTCGCACTGGTCCACACGCAGGCCGCCGGCGACAACGGCCCGGTCGATCAGATGATCGCCAAGCTCAAGCAGCTGTCGGAAGAGAAGGGTTTTGAATACCGCGCCGTCTACGCGCAGGACCCCGCGACCTACGAGACCATCTACCGCACGCTCGGCGACGCAGGTGCTGCGATCATCATCTCCACCTTCAACGAAGTGGCCGAGCCCTTCAAGGCGCTGGCGCCGTCCTATCCCGGTACCAAATGGATCCAGCTGTTCGCCGACCCCTTCGAGCCGGCGATCCCGAACGTAGTCACGGTGTCTTACGACTACTATCTCGGCTGCTATCTCTCTGGCGTCTTTGCGGCCAAGATGACAACGACGGGCAAGACAGGCTTCATCGGAGGTGTTTCGATCCCGCCGCTCAACGCCGATTTCAACGCGTTCAAAGCCGGCGTCCACTCGATCAAGCCGGACGCCAGCGTCATCGCCGCTTTTGCCGGCTCGTTCCAGGATCCTGCAAAGGGCCAGGAAATCGCTACCCAGATGTACAATGACGGCATCGACTACATTCAGACGGACGCGGCGGCCACCGACGGCGGCATTATCGCCGCAGCCAACGAAAAGGAAGGCCGCATGGTGAGCTGCCTTGCTCCGGGACAGTACGCACTCGGTCCGAAGTCGCTTATCTCCATCGTCGGCCTCGATTTCGGCGTCTCGCTCTACAACGAGGCAACGAAGGCCGTCGGTCCTGAATGGAAGGGCGGCACGCACGAGCATACGGGCCTTGGCACCGGCGTCATCGACTTCATTCCCTCGCCGGTCTTCGCGGAACAGGGGCCGGCTGAGCTGAATGCCAGGGCGAAGGAAGCGCTTGTCGAGGTCGAAAAGGCGCGTGCCGGTATTCTTGATGGCTCCATCAAGGTTCCATTCAATACCACACTCTGAGCCTCCGGCGCCGGCCGCAGGGTCGGCACCGGAGCCTTGACGAAAAACCGGCATCGGCCTTTGCCTTCGGGGAGGGCCGCCGGACGCTCGCGGATCGTCTTCCTTCCTGTTGACGGTCCGTGAGCCTTCGCTCTCGATGGGAACCTTTTGATGTCCAACCTTCCGAAGCCTGCGCTGGAGTGCCGGGATGTCACCGTGAAATTCGGAGACGTGACTGCACTGTCGGACGTTGCCGTTTCGTTTGTTCCCGGCCAGATCCACGCGGTCGTGGGCCAGAACGGCGCCGGCAAGACAACTTTCGCCCGCGTCGCTGCGGGACTTGTTCAGCCGACCGCCGGCGCGGTCGACGTGATGGGCCAGGAAATCCGCACCGGCCAGGTCAGCCAGAGCCGGGCTGCGGGCGTTGAGCTGGTTCATCAGAGCTTTGCCCTGCCGCCGTCCTTTACCGTTGCCGAGACCATGGAGTTCGGCGCCACTGGCAAAGGTGGCATCTACAGCCGCAAGGGGCTTGCGGAAAAATGGCGGACCCATCTCGCCGGTCTCGACGTCCACGTTGATTTGAACAGGCGGATCCGCGACCTGCCGATCGAGACCCAGCAGGGCATCGAGATCGCAAGGGCGCTTGTCATGGATGCGCGCGTGCTCATCCTCGATGAGCCGACCGCAGTGCTCTCTCCCTCAGGCATAGACATGCTGTTTGCTCGTGTCCGTCGTCTCAAGGAGCGCGGCGTTACCGTCATCCTCATCCTGCACAAGATTCGCGAGGTGCTCGGCATCGCCGATACGGTCACGGTGTTGCGCGGCGGCCGAAAGGTCGAGGGGCCGCTTCCGATCGCCGAGGTTTCGGCCGAGAGGCTCGCCAACCTGATCGTCGGCGATGCGATTGCTAAGACGCTCGACCGGCATGAGCGTGACGCGCTGGTCGGGTCGAAATCGCCCGCAGGCGAGGGCGCAGGTCATCCGGAGAACGCGAGAGGTCCGAGCGTGCTGTCCATGAAGGCCGTCTCGACACGGCCGGACAGTGAGGGCATCGCGCTCGATGGCATCGATCTGGACATTCGCCCAGGCGAAATCGTCGGCATAGCCGGCGTGGAGGGGAACGGACAAAAGACACTGGTGCGCGCGATTTCCGCCCTTGCCGATCTTGCCGGCGGTTCGATCGTGCTTGCAGGCCGTGATGTGACCGGCAAACCGCTCGCCGCCCGTCGCGCGATTGGTCTCAGGATCATTCCCTTCGAGCGCAATGTCGAAGGTCTCAGCCTCACGAGTTCGCTCTGGCAGAACTGGAGCGCAAGGGAGTTGCTGCAGGGAAGCCTGCTCAAGGTGATCCGCCCCTCTGCGGTGCGCGAAACCTGCGACCGGTCGCTTAGGGAATGGAGTGTCCACTACCACAATTCAGCGCAGAAGGCGGGGTCGTTGTCGGGTGGCAATGCCCAGAAGGTGATCCTTGCGCGCGAGGTCGATCGCGATGCCAGGCTGATCATCGCGGCTCAGCCGACGCGTGGTCTCGACATCGGTGCCACTGCCTTCGTGTGGCAGGCGCTCCGGCAGGCGCGCGATCGCGGCGCCGCCATCCTCTTGATTTCATCTGATCTCGACGAGCTGTTCGACATCTCCGACCGTGTGGTGGTGATGCTGTCGGGGCGTGTGAACGGCGAATTCCGCGCGCCCTTCGACATCGCGTCGGTGGGCGCAGCCATGACCGATGCGGCTGCGAGGGTAAGCGCATGAAAGACAGTTTCATCACGGTTGCCCGCAGCCTGATCTTCGTGGCCTTCGCGCTCATCCTGTGCTCTCTGGTGTTCCAGTTTGCCGGCTACAACGCGGGGGCCATGCTCTGGGCGGTAGTCGATGGCGCCTTCCTGCGCAGCGGTGCGATCGAACAGAGCCTCAGATGGGCGCTGCCACTGTTCGTCACGGCCGTAGGCGTCGGGATTTCCTTCCGGGCGGGTTTCTTCAACATCGGCGCCCAGGGCCAGTTCTATGTCGGCGCGATCTGCGCCGCGTTCGCCGCCGAGGCGTTCAAGGGCGGGCCGGCTTTCCTCGTTATCCCGGCGCTCATCATCGCCGGCATGCTGGGAGGCGCCCTCTGGGCGCTCTGGCCGGGGCTCCTGAGATTACGGTCTGGTACTGACGAGGTGATCACCACGCTGATGGGAAACTTCATGGCCGGCCTGCTTCTGGTCTATGTCACCTCGGGACCGCTCAAGGATCCTTCGGGATCCGGTCAGCAGGCATCAAGTCGCCCGCTCGACGCGGCCTACCGCATCTCGGACTCGCTCGGCCTGTCCCCAACCATCATCGCCATCGCGGCCGCCGTCGGCATTTTGATGTGGCTCCTGGTCAACCGCACGGCCTTCGGGGTTCTTGCGAGCCTTGCCGGCCGCAACGGCACGATGGTGGAGTGGCAGGGCGCGCGGCTGTGGAAACTGGGTCTTTCGAGCTTCATCATCTCGGGCGCACTGGCGGGTCTCGCCGGAACCATCGAGTTCATGGGGCCGAACGGCCGCATCGCATCCGGGTTCCTGCCTGCCCACGGCTTCACGGCGATCCTGATCGCGCTTGTCGCCAATCTCTCCGTGGTCGGCACTGCGGCGGCGGCGGTGTTCTTCGGCGGCCTTGCCTCGGCGGCGCTTTATCTGCCGATCATGGCCGGGCTGCCGGCCGCCGCGATCGACATCATCAATGCGGCGATCGCGCTGTTCATCACGGCAAGGTCGAAGTTCGTCGACAAGGTGCTGCGTCTCGGAGGGCGCCCATCATGAACGAGATCATCATCGCCATCCTGCGT
Organism: Ensifer canadensis; assembly: GCF_017488845.2. Classification (NCBI taxonomy): domain Bacteria; kingdom Pseudomonadati; phylum Pseudomonadota; class Alphaproteobacteria; order Hyphomicrobiales; family Rhizobiaceae; genus Ensifer; species Ensifer canadensis. Next base: position 635,226 of record NZ_CP083374.1, on the reverse strand, counting down.
TCCGGTACGCCGCTGATCTATGTCACCCTCGCCGGCGTCATTGCGCAGCGGGCAGGGGTGTGGAACCTCGGTCTCGAGGGCCTGATGATCATCGGTGCCTGCGCCACGATCGTCGGCATCATCCTGACCAATTCCATCCTCGCTGCCATGCTCATCGCCATCCTCATCTGCGTGCTCGCCTCCGTCCTCCTCTGGTTCGTCATCGACAGGCTCAAGGCCAATCCGATCATCGCCGGCCTCGGCCTGACGGGCCTTGGCGTCGGTGGCACGGCGCTCGCCGTTCAGTCGATCTTCGGAAGCCAGGCGAGCGTGACCGCACCGTTCGGCATTCCGAAGCTCGGGCCCACCTTCGGAGCCTATGGCGTGCTGTCGATCGCGGTCGCCGCCATGCCGTTCGTGGTCTTCGGCATGTGGGTGCTGCTGCGTCGCACGCGCTTCGGTCTCCGGCTCGCCGCCTGTGGCGAGCATCCCTTCGCTGCCCGCAGCGTTGGGGCCAATCCCTCGCGCATGCGCCTCGTGGCGCTGGCGATTGGCGGGGCGCTGTGCGCAATCGGTGGGGCGGAACTTGCCGCCGGCAGCCTGCAATTCTTCGCCCAGGGCATGACGGCGGGTCGCGGATTTATGGCGTTCGCCGCGGTCATCTTCGGCGCTTCCCATCCGGTGGGGGCCACCTTCGCTGCGCTCTTCTTCGCCGTCGTCGGCGCGCTCGGTATCCGGGCGCAGCTCATGTTCGGCGACAAGATCCCGCACGATCTCCTGCAGGCGTTGCCCTATCTCGCGACCGTCTTCGGCGTCTGGCTCTCCGGCAAGCTGCGGGGCGGTGCGAAGGCCGCCAGTTCCTTCGCCGAGCTTAGGGATCAATAGGGAGGCACCATGACGTTCGCGCAACGCCATCCGATCCAGGATGTCTGCATCCTGGTCACCGACCTCGAGGCGTCGATCCGCTTCTATACGCAGAAGCTCGGCTTCGAACTCAGGCACCGCGCACCCGGCTTTGCCGATTTCACCGGTGCGGGGCTGACGCTCGCGCTGTGGGAGCGGTCGCATATCGAGAAACATGCCGATGTACACGTGCCCAAGGGATCGGCATCGGCGGTGCTCGTGGCGGTACGGCTCGACAGTCCCGCGGATATCGATGTCCTTTATGCGGATCTCGCAAAAGACGGCGTGACCTTCATAAATCCTCCGGCCGACTACCCGTGGAACGCCCGGTGCCTCTATTTCCACGGGCCTGACGGCGAGACCTGGGAGCTTTACGCGTGGCTCGGTGGCGGCGCTCCCGGCAAGGTGACGGCATGACACGCAAGCTTATCATCCTCACCGATCCTGGTCAGGACCAGGCGGCTGCCATCCTGATGATCCTCGGCCAGCGACGGGCCTTCGACGTTCTCGGGCTGGTCGCCACGGCCGGTAACATCAACCTCGATCACACGATCGCCAACTGCCTGAAGCTGATGGAACTGGCCGGCCGGCCGGATATTCCCGTCTTCGCCGGTTGCCCGCATCCGATCATCCGTCCGCTTGTTATGGCCGAACACGTGCATGGCCCGACCGGTCTTGACGGCCCGGATTTGCCACAGCCGAAGATCGGGCCGCAGGAAAAGCACGGCGTCGATTTCATTATCGATACCGTCCGCGCCCATCCCGGCGAGATCACGATATGCTCGCTGTCGCCGGTGACCAATCTCGCCATGGCCTTGCGCAAGGCGCCCGACATTGCTGGCAAGATCCACGAGGTCATCGCGATGCTCGGCGCCTATTTCGAGGTCGGCAACATCACGCCGACGGCGGAATTCAACTGCTATGTCGATCCCGAGGCCGCTGACATCGTGCTGAGGGCCGGCATCAGGACCACGCTCCTGCCGCTCGACGTGACGCACAGGATGCGCTCGACACCGGAGCGTCTCGGCGCCATGCGGGCACTTGGAAACCGTTGCAGCGTGGCGACCGCCGAAATGCTGGAGTTTTCCGAAACCTTCGACCTCGGGAAATACGGCTGGGAAGGTGCGCCTCTGCACGGGCCATGCGTGCCGGCCTTCATGCTGGCGCCGGAGATGTTTTCAGGACGGCAGATCAACGTCTCCGTCGAACTGAACGGCACGTTGACTTCAGGCATGACGGTCGCCGACTGGTGGCAGATCACCGACCGGCCGAAGAATGTCTTCTATGTCACGGACGGCGACCCCGTCGCCTATTATGATCTTCTCCTGAATTCACTGGGAAACCTGCCATGAGTGAAATCCTGATCCGCAACGCGACGATCGTGGCGATGGATGGCAGCCATGGCGCAGCGCCATTTGCCGGCAACGTCCTGATTGAGGGCGAGACCATCAAGGCCATCGGTGAAGGCCTCTCGGCCGGCCCCGGCGCACATATCATTGATGGACGGGGCAAGCTGGTGATGCCTGGGCTTGTGAATGCCCACACCCATTCCAGCGAGACCTTCCTTCGGGGCCGCTACGAGCGCATGCCGCTCGAAATCTGGCTGCTCTATGCCTATCCGCTGCTGATGAACGACCCGATCGGCGAACGGCTGCTTTATCTGCGCAGCCTGCTCTTGGCCATGGAATCGCTGCGCAACGGCGTCACCACCTTCTGCGACGATTTCTTTGATCCGCCCCGGCATGATCTCGATCGCCTTTCAACCGTCTTTCGCGCCTATGACGATGCCGGCATTCGCGCCAATGTCTCGAGCGCCGTGATGAACGTCCACACACTCGATGCGCTGCCCTTTGCCCGCGAGGTGATGCCGCCCGAGTTGCAGGCCCTTCTCGATTTTGGCCCGCCGCTGACGGCGAATGCCTATATCGACTATTGCAGGTCGGCCTTCGCCAGCCTGCACGGCAAATCGGGCCGGCTGCATTTCATGATCGCCCCCTCCGCGCCGCAGCGTTGTTCGCCGGATCTCATGGCGGCGTGCATGGATCTTGCGGTCGAAAAGCACGTTCCGTTCCACACGCATATTCTCGAAACCAAGACCCAAGCCGTGACCGGCCACATGCTGCATGGTAAATCCCTGATCGCCTACATGCACGATCTCGGTCTTTTAAAACGCAACACGACGATCGCGCATTCGGTCTGGGTGAGCGACGAGGACATGCGGCTGATGGGCGAGGCCGGAGTCTCGGTCGCCCACAATGCCGTCTCGAACCTGAAGCTCGGCGCCGGCATTGCGCCGATCCGCCGCCTGCTCGATGCCGGTGTGTCGATCGGCCTTGGTACCGACGGCGTCTCTTCGAACGATACAGCGCGCATTTTCGATGTCATGCGCGTCGCCGGCCTCGTCCACAGCGCCGCCGGGCCCGACTATGAGAGGTGGGTGGCAGCGGACGAGATTCTCGCCATGGCGACCATCGGCGGCGCGAGGACGGCCTTGCTGGAACAGGTGACCGGCTCGATCGAGATCGGCAAGGCGGCAGATCTCCTGATCCTTGATCTCAGCAGCTATCCCTTCATGCCGCTCAACGACGTCGCAAAGCATCTGGTTTACTCGGAAAACGGCTCCTCGATCGAGACCGTGATGGTCGCTGGCCGGATCGTGGTGCAGAATGGGCGCCTGGCCACGATCGACGAACAATCCGTCTTCAATGAGATTGCCGAACTGGTGCCGGCTTACCTTGCCGAACATGCCGACCTCGAGCGCCGCAACAAGATTTTCGAGCCGGTCATGGCGGAAATCCATCGCAGGGCGACCCGGATAGATATCGGTCTTAATCGTTATCAGGGAGACACTGCTGACGTGCGCCTCAAGTCTTGACCGTTTGCTTGTGCCGGATGATCTCGGGGTGGGCATCGCCGTTGACGAGAAGTCGCGTGGATCGGCGCTGACGGCTGACGGGTCGGTCGTTTCTGGGAGCGGCCGTTCTCGATATCCGGTTCAAGCCAGAGACATAGTACTCGCGCTTGCGCGTCGGCTTTGACAAAGCGCAAAACGAGCGGGGCTCGGTTTGTTCTTGTTGAAAATTGTTCTTTCCACCCGGCATGGCGATGCTTGCCATCATTGCGTCGGGTCCGCCTTATCGGTTTGACGGACCCCGGAGTGTGAAGATGGTCGGATCAATTACCGATGTGCCGTCACCACGACCTCGATCTTGGTGTCGGCGCCGAGATCAGCAACGCCGACGGTTGCGCGTACCGGAAAGGTCTCCGGTGTCAGCCATTTCTTCCAGACTGCGTCCATCTCAGGCTTGAGGTTCATTTCGGTGATGAAGATCGTTACCGACAGCAGCTTTGTCTTGTCCGACCCGGCTTGTGCCAGATAGCTCTCGATCTTCGCAAGGATCTCCTCAGTCTGTCCCGCCATGTCGAGGCTTTCGTCGTCGCAGGTCGTGCCACCGACGAACACAATGCCATTGTGCTCGACGACGCGATGCATGATCGGGGTGGGGAGGTGGCGTTCAGTCATGGGGCATTGCCTTTCTCTGTTTGTAAATTGCTTGGTTCTTCAGGGACGCGGCCGGTCACGGCGACCACCGCATCTCGGGTTTGGGGAAGGGCCGCAAGTTCGCTAAGGCGAAGCGGCTTGACCGGCGCGCGCAGGCGATAGGTGCCGATCCCGCTTGGGCTGACGCGTCGTTCCGCCGCCATCATCTCCGTGACGGTGGAGGCGCAGAGGCGGCCCTGACAGGGCCCCATGCCGCAACGCGTGAACGTCTTGAGCTGGTTTGGGCCCGGTGGGCCCAGGGCGATTGCCTGGCGTAGCGCTCCGGCGGTCACCTCTTCACAGCGGCAGACGATGGTGCCTTCGTCCGGTGGCGCTCGAAATTGCTGCGCCGGTCGATAAAGCACGTCGAGAAAGTCCCTGCCGCGAAGATATGTCTCGCGCTCCGCTTCCAGCCGACCGGCCCTTTCACCTACGCTGCTGGGTGTGGTCAGACCGAGGTCGCATAGGGCGGCAAGTGCAGCGATCCGTCCACTGACCGCAGCATGCTGGGCGCCGCCGATGAAGGCGCCGTCGCCGGCGACAAAAATCCCCGTCGTGGTCGTGCGTCCCTGGCGATCCGTCCGCGGCTGGAAGGCGCGCTGTCGATCGTTCCATTCGATTTCGCAACCTGCCGCACTTGCAAGGTTGATGTTCGGAATGACACCCTGGTGCAGGAGCACGCAGTCGGCGGCAATCGTTTGGTGGCGACCGCCGGCGCGAAAGGCCACGCCTTGCGCTTTGTCTGTGCCGTTGATCGACAGCTGCGAGACGTTCGAGATAATCCGTGTGCGCCTGCGGACCTTGATGAGAAGAGCCAGTCCCTTTGCGACATAGGGTGAGCGCAGGAAGTCCGGCAGATGACGCAGCGCCGGTAGCCGCTGTCGTTTGTCGGTGGTGTCGACGAGAGCGGTTATATCTGCCCCGGCATCAAGCAGTTGCGCCGCGAGCAGATAGAGAAGCGGGCCGCAACCGGCCAGAACGGTCCTGCCCTTCGGGATGCCCGCGATGGATTTGAGTGCAATCTGCGCCGCACCCGCGGTCATCACGCCGGGCAGCGTCCAGCCCGACACCGGCATCGGCCGCTCCATGGCGCCGGTTGCAAGGATGACCGCGCGCGCCTCAATCCTGCGGGTCGTCCCGCCGATCGACAGACCCACCACGGCATTATCGCAGGGCCTGGCTCCATCGGCAGGCACAAGATCCCAGACGGTGGTCGATGGTGCATAATCCACCGCCATGTCGTCCAGGAAGGCTGCGGCGATCGAACGGCCCTTCCAGTAATCCTCGCCGAGGAACGGCTGCCGCTCTGGCGTGTTGCGGGTGATTGCGCGATAGATCTGCCCGCCGAGGCAGCGATTTTCGTCAACGACGAGCACGCGAGCCCCGGCGGTCGAGGCTTCTATCGCGGCCGAGAGACCCCCGGGGCCGGCACCGACGACCACGAGGTCATACCGCGCGGCCAACTGCTCGGCATGGGTGACGGTATGTGCGTTCATTTGCACTCTCTTTCCGTCAAAGTGCGTGCACCCTGTTGGCTGGCAACGACCATGCCTTCACGCACTTCAATCAGGCAGCTTTGCCGGTTCTGCACGCCGTCGACTGTCACCAGGCACTCGAAGCAGACGCCCATCAGGCAATAGGGCGCGCGCGGGACGCCGCCGACGGCGCTCTTGCGGAAGACGTCGACGCCGGCTGCCAGGAGCGCGAGTGCCAGCGTGTCGCCGCGCTCGGCCCAATGCGTCTCGCCGTCGAAGGTGAAGGATAGTTTGTCGGTGATTTCACGCGTTCTTAGGAGCATCGAACCTCCGCGAATGAAAGGGAGACAGGGCGCTTGAGAGTGTCCCCGCCGCGATTTGCGGGGCCACGGCGAGTGCATGATTGGCGGCCAGCGTCACGCCGGAATGGCAGATGGCGATGAAGGCACCCGGATGGGTCAAAGACTGTTCGTAGATCGGCAAGCCGTCTTGGGTCTTGACGCGAAATCCGGTCCAGCTTCTGACGACATTGGCGTCGGCCAGCGTCGGGAAAACACGGATCGCGCGGCTTGCCAGCACGGCGGTGATGTCCTGATTGGTGGTTAAGGCAGAGCTCGTGCACTCTTCGCTGTCACCGATCATCACGCCACCTTCGTCGGCCTGGCGGATGGTCGTCGATGCAAAGCTGAAAAACGGCGCGCATTTCTCGGTCACCAGAATCTGGCCTTTGCTGCGCTTGAGCGGCGCGCGAAGGCCGACCATCGGTGCGAGGCGCTCATTGTCCACACCAGCGGCAAGGATGATGCGGCGCGCGCGCACGCCACCCCATTCGCCCGTCAGGCGAAAACCTCCCGCTATCGGTTCGATGTGGTCCACGCGCCGATGGGCGCGATACTCGACGCCGCGATGTTTCATGGCCGCATGAAGGGCGCGAAAGAGCCGTAGCGAGTTCACATGGCCATCGGTCGGCGAATAGATCGCACCGACGACGTCGCGACCGATCAGGGGAAGGCGTTCACGAAGGGCCTGCGGATCGAATATTTCATAGGGGGCGGGTTCTCCGATGGATTGCGCGGCGATGGTTTCGAGCTCAATTCGCCAGTCTCTGAGTTCTTCAGCCGACAGCGCGAAGGAAAAGCCGCCGCGCTGGCTCAAGGCCACGTCGATGCCGGTATCGGCGGCAAGCGTCTGCGCGAATTCGGGCCAGAGCTCGGCCGAAGTCTTCGACCAATGCGCATAATGCGGCGCGCCCAGACCTTTGCCCTGCACCCAGATCAGCGCAAAGTTGGTGCGCGATGCTCTGAGATCCAGGTCTTCCCCGTCCAGCACCATGGTTTGGGTGCCGGATCGCGCAAGGCCCCAGGCCAATGCTGCGCCGACGAGGCCGCCGCCCACGACGGCCATCTCGCATTCGTCCAGAAGTGCCATGAAGTATTCTCGATATTGTCAGCGAGTTGGGTGCGGCTAAGGCCGCCGCACCCGGTTCGGGTCCGTCAGAGCCGGGGGGTGATGTCGATCTTGAACCACTTCATCGACAGCTCCTTCACGGTCCCGTCGGCAAGCGCGCCCTCGATCGCTTCGTCGAATTGCATCTTCAGTGCGGTGTCTTCCTTGCGCAACCCGACGGCGATGAAGCCGAAGATTCCACCGGAAAAGAGGGGGCCGGATATCTTCGCACCTTGCATGTCCGGCTTTGCCAGCGACTCCGTAAGAACCGTCGCGTTGGCGAGCACGGCATCGACCCGGCCGTTCACCAGGTCGAAGTTGTGCTCTTCCGTCGACTTGTATTCCTTGATGTCGGCCGCATCCTTGAAATAGCTCTCCATGAATGCCGATGCCGTCGTCGACCCCTGTACGCCCACGGCCTTGCCGTCGAGCAGTTTGGCGATTTCGTCGATATGAGCCTTGGCCTCGTCCGCCTGGCTATCCAGCGAGTAGCTCTCGCCCGTGCCCGGCATTTCGGCAAGCGGGCTGTCGGCGGCGACGGCGAACGCGTTGATGCCCGCGGCATAGGGGGTTGAAAAGGCGATCACTTCCTCACGCTTGGGCGTGATGCTCATGCCGGCCATGATCGCGTCGTATTTCCTCGCCGTCAGCGACGGGATGATGCCGTCCCAATTCTGGGCGACGATCTCGCACTTCACCTTCATGCGCTCGCAAAGCACCTTGGCGAGATCAATCTCGAAGCCGTCGAGCGTGCCGTTGGGCCCGGAAAAGTTCCACGGTGCATAGGCGCCCTCGGTTGCGATCGTCAGCACCTTGTCCTGGGCCGCGGCAGTTCCGCCAAGCGCAACAAGGAGAGTTGTCAGGATCGTATGCACTTTCATCAGTTCACCTCTTATGTGTTTTCTGGTTGGTATTTCTGTCGACGGCAGATCCGCTCGGGCATTGCCGCCGCCTTTCCTGAAATGCTCTAGCCGGCGGCTCTTTCCTCCCGTGAAATGAACTGCCGGAACCGTTCGGAACGCGCGTTGGAAAAAACCTCAGATGGCGGGCCGTCTTCTTCGATGACGCCCTGATGGATAAAGACCGTGCGGGTCGACACGTCGCGGGCAAACGCCATCTCATGTGTGACGATCAGCATGGTGCGCCCCTCCGCCGCCAGGTCGCGCATGACCTTCAGCACTTCGCCGACCAGTTCGGGGTCGAGCGCTGATGTCGGCTCGTCGAACAGCATGACGCTCGGACGCATCGCCAATGCACGGGCAATGGCCGCGCGCTGCTGCTGGCCGCCGGAGAGGTGGGCGGGATAATGGTGGCGTTTGTCGGCAATGCCGACACGCTCAAGCAGGGCCTCCGCCTCCGCCAGACATTGCTTGCGGTCCCGCTTTTGCACGTGCACCGGGGCCTCGATCAGGTTTTCGAGAATGGTCAGATGGGACCAAAGGTTGAAGGACTGGAACACCATCGCGGCCTTGGCCCGCAAACGGTTGACCTGCTGGCTGTCGTGCGGGCGTGGCGTGGCGCCTTGTCTTTGATGGAGCCGGATGGTTTCACCATGGATCGCGACCGATCCGGCGTTGGGAACTTCGAGCATGTTGATGCAGCGAAGCAGGGTCGACTTTCCCGATCCCGACGATCCGAGAATGGAGATCACGTCACCCTCGTTGGCAGTGAGCGAGATGCCGTGCAGAACTTCCAGCGGGCCGTAGCGTTTACGGATTCCCGATAGTTCGACTGCCGGTACACTTCCATGGTCAGACATGACATTCCTTCCGTGTTTCGGAGGCGCAACCCATCGCGGACGGGGTCCGTCGCTCCGGCGTCGAGACGTACTCCAGGCCAGCGAACAGCCGTGCGACGATGAAGTTGATGGTGAGATAGATGGCGCCGGCGCAGATGAAGACCTCGACGGGGCGATAGCTTGCCGAGATGAGCTTGGCGGCGATGCCGGTGATCTCCATCAGCGTGATCGTCGAGGCGAGTGCCGTCGACTTCGTCATCAGGATGATTTCGTTGCTATAGGCGGGCAGCATCTGCCGCAGGGCGAGCGGAAGCACGATGCGCCGGAACAGCGTCGTGTTCGACATTCCGCAGGCGCGCGCCGCCTCCACCTGGCCGGCAGGAACCGAGATCAGGCCACCGCGGATGATTTCCGCGCTATAGGCTGCGGTGTTGAGCGCAAGCGCGATGACGGCGCACCAATAGGCCTCCCGCAAGAACGGCCACGCGAAGCTGTGCCGAAGCATCTCGAATTGGCTGAGGCCGTAATAGATGATGTAGATCTGCACGAGGAGTGGGGTTCCGCGGAAGATGAAGATGTAGATCTGGGCCGGGCCATCGAGCCACCATCTCCCGGATACCCGCATCAGTGCGAGGCCGAAGGCAAGGATGCCGCCGGCGATGATGGACGTTGCGGCGAGCTGAAGCGCCAGTGGGATGCCTGTCAGAAGCGCCAGGAAAGTGTCCGCGAGGAAAGGAAGGTCGAGCGCCATCACACAGCTTTCCTCACACCGCGCATTGCACGCTGTTCCGCGATACGGAACCCGCGGCCGGAGACAAAGGTGATCGTCAGATAGAGCGCTGCCGCCGTCAGGTAGAAGCTGAACGGCTGGCGGGTGGATCCGGCGCCGATCTGGGCCTGACGCATCAGTTCAACCAGCCCGATCACCGAAATCAGCGCGGATTCCTTCAGCACCAGCTGCCAGACATTGCCGATACCGGGTATCGCGAAACGGGCGGCCTGTGGCAGGATGATGCGACGAAAAAGCAGGAATGGCGGCATGCCATAGGCCCGGCCTGCCTCGATCTCGCCCTTGGAAAGGGCCAGAACCGCTCCTCGCAGCACTTGCGTCTGGTAGGCGCCGGAAACGACGCCAATCGCAAGTGTTCCGGTCAGAAAGGCCGGTGCGCCCACGAAACCCTGGGCGCCGAACATCGCCGCTACCGTTGAGATGACCGAGCTCGAACCGAAATAGAAGAGGTAGATGACGAGCAGGTCGGGAATGCCGCGAAGCACGGTCGTATAGGACGCAGCGACGAAACGCAGCGCGGCGAACCGCGAGAACGTCGCCGCCGCGCCGAGGCATCCCAGGATGCCGCCGGCAAGAAACCCGCTGATTGCGACCGAGACCGTCATGCCGGTCGCCGCCAGCATATCGTATCCCCACCCTTCGGGGCTAAAGCCCATGAGCTGCAAGTAACCCACCAATTCAGCCTTTCGGTTCCCTGCGCATGTTTGCATGCGTCATCGTTTCGGCGCCCGATGGAGCGCCGGTTCTTAAGGTTTTCGATTGTGATGAGAAGGTGCCGCCGCCAGCCGGACCCTGTCTAAAGTCCTCAGCCAGCCAATGGAGTGCCCTCGCTTGACAACGAAATTTGCATGGGGGATCCATGACGTCAAATTCGAAAATTCGGCATGAGAATAAGCAAATGTTATGGAGGCCGATGTGAATCTCAGACAGGTCGAGGCTTTCAGGGCTGTCATGCTGACCGGCCAGATGACGACGGCGGCAGAACTCATGTCGATCACTCAACCGGCGGTCAGCCGGTTGATCCGCGATCTGGAATACACAACGAAGCTTCGGCTCTTTGATCGCCGCGGCAATCAGATCAATCCCACTCAGGAAGCCGTCACGCTGTGGAAGGAAGTCGAACGGGCCTTCGTCGGGCTGAACCGGATCGCGGCCGTCGCCGAAGAAATAGCAAGGCAGTCGGCTGGGACCCTGCGCATTGCGGCGATGCCGGCGCTTGGCAATGGTTTCCTGCCGCGGTTCCTCGCGCGCTTCCTGCGTGACAAGCCGAGCCTTCACGCCTCGCTAAGCGGCCTTCCATCGTCGATGGTCATCGAAGCGGTTGCTGCGGGCCAGGCCGACATAGGCTATGCCGATGGCCCGCTCGATCGACCCGGCTTTACCATCGAGACCCGCCCCTTGCCCGGGGTCGTCGCCATTCCCGATGGTCATGCACTGTGTGCAAGGCAAGTGATCTGTCCGGACGATCTCAAGGGACAGCGAATGATCAGCCTTGAGCCCGGTACGATTTTCGCCATGCGTGTGGAAGTGGCGCTTGCCGGAATTCCCAAGCTGTCGACGCTGGAAACGAAGCTGTCCCACACCGCCCTTGCGCTGGTGGCCGAGGGTGCCGGCATCGCGATCATCGATCCGACGTCGGCCAGCGAATTCGTCGGAAGAGGCGTGACCGTTCGCCCCTTTTCGATCTTTATCGATGCCGGCTTTCTGGCCATTCGTGCTTCAGGGCAGAGTAGATCGGGCATCGTCGATCGGTTCGAAAAAGAGTTTTGGGATTATCACGATCAGCAAGTAAGCCCGCTGCTTATCCGTCAGGGATGAGGCCCGGCGCAGGTCGCGCCTCAGCTGCTTTGCGGGCCAGAAGACGCCGTTCCAGGGCTTCAAGCTATCCGCTTCACGCATTCAGCCATTCGCACTGATACGCCAGGACAGGCTTTGCAAATCCCTTCAGGTGATGGCGCATGCCATGGGTGAAGACGGCCGCGTTGTCATATTCTCGGAATATGTTTTCAGATATCAGGATCTGGTCGCTTCGCGCGGCCGCGCAAAGCCTCGCTGCCAGCTGGACCGTGGTGCCAAAAAGGTCATTGCTGTCCTCGACAGGTTCGCCGCAGTCCAGCCCGATGCGAATGTGAATGGGCTCGCCATTGCCCGCGTTGTAGCGCTGAAACTCGCGTTGGATCTCCCTCGCACAATCGACTGCAAATGCCGTCGAGGGGAACGCAGCCATGATTCCGTCCCCGGTGTGCTTGACCTCGCGGCCGTCCGTTTGGCTCAGGCAACCACGAACGAGGGCGTCATGAGCTCGCACGAGTTCAGTTGCCATGCGATCGCCAAGCCGTGATGTCATTTCGGTTGATCCAACGATGTCGGTGAAAAGGATCGCCCGGTGACCGGCATCCATTTCCTTCGCGGACAGCCCCGCAGCCTCCGGGTCCTGTATTCGGCCCAGAAAAGCCTCGACAGCCGATAGCGCTACCTCCACGACTTCGCCGGCTACGAACCCGTGAGCCTCGCGGTGGACGCACTGCGCGGTTTCGGCGTCCGGTGCATCTATAAGACAGAAGGTCGTTCCTCGCCGGTGGTCGAACCAGTAGGTCAGGAACTTGACGCCATACTGATCCTGTATGCTGAGATCTTTAAGGTGCGCTTCGGCGACATCCGCAGCGGAGGCGCCCGCAAGATCGTGCCGGTCCATGAAGATAGGCATTCGCTCGCTCCCGAAGGGACCGTTGCCGTCATCAATCAGTTTACGACAGCCACGGACAATCGTCTATCTCGGCCAACGCGGGCTGTCCTGCCGCCAGCCTTGGCGCAGAAAAGGGAGCCAGTCGTGGCGCAAAACATCAAGACCATCTCCGCCGATGATTTCGAGGCCGTCGCCGCCACGGTTCAACGCTACGTCGACGGTAGACGCACGCAGCACAATAGCACGTCAATCGCGTTGGAGGTGAAATCTATGCCGTTGGCGGATTGCCGGGGCAATGGCATTACGCCTCGTAGTTCGGTATCCTCATTCCCGCTATGGAGCGCCACCTAACCGTTATCCTCGCTGCCGATGTTGTCGGCTACAGCCGACTTATGGAGGTTGATGAGGAACGGACTCACGCCGCGTTCTGCATCTGCTAGACTGTTATCGCTGAGCTAGTCTCCAAACATCGCGGTCGGATATTCGCAGGGGCAGGCGACAGCGTGCTGGCGGAATTCGCCAGTGCGGTCGAGGCAGTGCGGGCTGCGGTCGATATTCAGAACGATCTGGCTGAGCGCTCTCTTGATCTTCCCGAGAACAACAAGATGAGATTTCGCATCGGCATCAATCTCGGTGACGTCCTGTCCGATGGCGGCAATCTCTTTGGAGACGGTGTCAACATCGCCGTGCGTCTGGAGGGAGTGGCAGAACCAGGCGGAGTCTGCCTGTCCAGCAGTGTCTATGAACATGTCGAACGAAAGCTGCCTCTGCCATACGTGGATATTGGACCTCAAAGGCTAAAGAACATAGCCAGGCCCATACATGCTTTTCGCGTGTCCATACCATGGACATCCGAGAACTTGCTCTCGATTACCGCGATCCACACCTTCGCGACCAATTGGCTGGCACCGCGCCTCGGGGCGTTCCAGACCGCCCATCGCGATCTTGAATTGAGACTGGAAGTTATGAGCCGCGTGGTCGATTTTGCGCGCGAGCCGTTCGATGTCGGTATTCGCGCGGGTAACGGTCGCTGGCCAGGTCTGGTATCTCATGAGCTAATGGCCGAGGAGTTCGCTCCATTCTGCAGCCCAGATTTCTTGGCAGGGGCTGGCAACATATCGGCACCTTCTGATCTCCTTGCGCTGCCGTTGCTAAGAGATGATGACTGGTGGCGAGCTTGGTTCAAGGCGGCAGGATTTGCGGATTCCGAGCCAAAAATCTCCTCGGCGGTCTTTTTCAACACGCAGATAGTGGTCAGCCAGGCCGCGCTCGCCGGACAAGGTGTTGCACTGCTTACGCCAGCCTTCTTCGCGCCGGACATCAAGGCCGGACGTTTGGTGCAGCTTTTCAATGTCATCGCCCGCAACGGAACCAGCCTTTGGCTTGTCTATCCGGAGGAACGGGAGAATTCCCGCAAGATTCGCGCGTTCAGGGAATGGCTCCTGGATGAAATCCAGCGAGCCCGGTGACTGGAGCTTTAACGCTCGATGCTGTGCCAAACCACCCGCGTTCATCCTGCGTTCATGGCAGGTGCCGGAAAATGATCCGGTAAAGAACGATCGGATGATGTCATGAAAAGAATAGGTGCGGTGTTCGTCGCAGTTGCCACGGCCCTAACGACGGTACCGGCACAGGCTCTGCCTGTATCTCCTGTGTCAGTAGCGCAGCCGAACTCCCAAGCTGTGGAACTGATCCACCACAAGCCAGGTCACTATGGTGGCCCGCCGCATTCGCGCGGGTACAACGGGTACCGTTACAATTCGGGGCCTCGATACGGCTACTATAACGGCTATAACGGCTACCGTTACCGGCGGGACGGGTATCGTCGGCACAGTGACGGCTGGTGGTATCCTCTTGCTGCATTTGGAGCAGGCGTCGTTATCGGTGGTGCGATCGCGTCGCCGCCCCGCCGAGCCTATTCGAACGCGCCCTCAGCCCATGTCGAATGGTGCTATGACCGCTATCGTTCATACAGCGCCTACGACAATACCTTCCAGCCGTATTATGGGCCGCGCCAGGAGTGCGTGTCGCCATACTATTGATCAGGCTGCCATTGGGCGGCGGTCATCGGTTCCAAACCTCAATGACCGCCGGCTATGCGGTAGGGTGATCGCCTTTCACTATTTGTTCCTACTGCAAGCAGGTTAATCTCGGGGTAGGTGGACACTCTTCGTCCTGTGGTTGTTCGCGGCTCGTTCGCGCGCTTTAGTAGTCGCTTGAAAGTGGCCCACCTATTTCTGATCCCGCATTGGTAATGGCGACCTTTGCCTTCCGCCGGAGAGGTGGATGGATCCGACAACAATTCGAGGCAATGCCTCACTCAAATCAGGAAGGCGAAAGCCGATGCGGATTGATCGCTGAGCCGTCGCCCAGCACAAGCGCGTTACGGCGAAAGACTGGCTTCCCGAGTAGTGCACCAGCTCGGCATACTCCCCGGCTAGCGACAGCGCGTT
The DNA here is from genome assembly GCF_017488845.2 of Ensifer canadensis. Classification (NCBI taxonomy): domain Bacteria; kingdom Pseudomonadati; phylum Pseudomonadota; class Alphaproteobacteria; order Hyphomicrobiales; family Rhizobiaceae; genus Ensifer; species Ensifer canadensis. The sequence continues at coordinate 620,215 of NZ_CP083374.1, read as the reverse complement.
TCCGGCTAATCGGGGCTGTTTGCAAACAGAAAAGCCGACAGGCAAGGCGCTCCAATAGGGGGCACATGCCTGATAGCGAGGCGCGGAACGGCCATCTGACCGGTCTACGGCGTGGAGCCCGGTAGCTCGCCAGCCTCATAAATTGGAGGTCGCAGGTTCGAATCCTGTCGCCGCAACCAATCTTCAGCGCCAGAAAGCCCCGACCGTAGTCAGCAGTCGGGAGACCTGAAAGTGATGCGAGAGATTCTAGAGGGCGGGCAGTTGCGCCAGAAGGCGGGTCCCAGAGCGCTGCGGTATTGGGCTTGGGGGCCTTCGCTCTGGGACCACTCGCGCTCACGGCGGCGGGGCGGGCCGTTGTTCCGTGGGCGCTTTGCCTGCCCGAGTATGCATGGGGAGTGAGATTCGGCAACGCACCTACGACCTTTGCCGGTCCGTCTCGGACTAAGGTCCTACAACGCGGCGCGTCTTATTAGACGCGCACAGACCGCTGTAGCACTTTGAATTACTCCATGTTTTATCCTTAAATCGAATACGGTTTAAGGAAACATTCAGTAGCTCGTGCAAGCTCCTGCAGCGCATCGAGGCCAGCCAGTGCGACGGCACGGCGCTAGATCTCACCTGAAGACGCGTCGAGCCGAACTGGGCCGATCTTGCTGTCGAGCTCAAGAAGCCAGGTGTCGCCTTGCTCGTCCTCTGGGAGGAGTGTCGTGGCTCGCATCCCGAGGGGGGCACCCCTAAGACCATAAAACGCCAAACAATCATGCAAGGAGGGAAGCCAATGTTTGCACGACTTCCATTTATCTATCTCATTGATGGTCTGGAGGAAATCGAGATGGCGCCATCCCAGTCCAACGTCTAAACGCGCGCGTGAAATGAGCGGGATCGCTGTAACCTACCCTATAGGCGATCTCGGTCATGCTGTGACCTCCTTCGCGGATGAGCCGGATAGCCTCGCTTCGCCGAGTCTCATCAAGCAGCTCCTCGAACTCGACGCCGCAGTATTTCAGGCGCCTCTGCAGGGTGCGGGCGGACATCCGAACTCTTGCTGCCACGGCCTTCAAGCTAAGTTCACGCTCGAGGGAGAGTCTGTCGCTGAGCAGCCGCGCCACCTCTACCGTCGAGATCAGGGCCGCCGTCGCCTTTGAGGGGCCGGTTTCCCGCGTTTTGAGAGGCAGATCGAGCAACTCCCGATCAATTTCGATCATGTCGTGCTCGCACCCCAATTCGATATTGGGACCCCAGCACTCTTCGAGTGCCTCGGCCCCTCGTGTTTTTGTCGCGGTCAGTCGAACCCTTATTCCGGACGCTTCGCCCGCCAAAAGCGGCACTTTTCGCAGAACCGCGAGACTGCCGAAGATGAACTGCCTGGGATCGAATTCGCAACGGTCCGTGAAGCGAAAGACGATTCGCGCGGTTTTGCCCTCCACCAGGAAGCGTACATCCGAACCGCGGTGGATCGAGGACACATTGTCGGACGCGAGCGCGCAAGCGTGGGCCACATCCCTCGCTGCCAGAACGGATTGTCCCCACCCGCCGAACTCACGCAGGTCGGTCGACGAGCCGATATGCGCGCCAGCGAACGGGTCCCCCGCGACAGCCGCCAGCTCATTGCCCAAGCGAAAGCACTGCGCGCGCGCAAGCCAGCCATCGGCATTCTGGAACACGTTTGGCGAAATGCCGAGGCGTTTGCAGAACTCAATCGCCGAGACATCGTGCTTCGCCAGATACGGCGCGATGGCCAAGAACGTCCTGATCCTGATCGAAGGTGCAGTATTCAACACTCACAACGCTAAATTGGCGTGAAAAGGCAAGACGTAAGAAGCGTTGCTATAGCAGTATATTATTGATTTGGAATGCTTTCGGTCGGAAGGCGTTTTGGAAGCGAGACCCGAAACGGCCGTTGGTGGACGTGCCAAGTCGGAGGAGCGATGTCTGAGGATAGCGGATGAGAAAATTGAAACTGAAATGGCCTGATGCAACCTGGCGCCCGTATACGTTGATCATAGCGGCGGCCGCCTGTGCGGCGGCGTGGTCCGCTTCGGCCCAGGACGCGATAGAACCCGAAGCTGCCAAGATTCTCGCTGCGATGAGCGACAATCTCAAATCGATGCCGTCTCTTAGCGTCACCTATGACGCAGACCAGGAAATCGTCGACCTTGAGGGACAGAAGATCCAGTACAGCGCATCGGGTACTATTGCGCTCGATCGCACCAAGGGTTTTCTGTTGACGCGCCAAGGGCCATTCGCCGATGCGGAGGTGGTGTTCGACGGCAGCACGATCTCGCTCCACAGCAAAGGCATGAACGTCTACGCGCAGCTGCAAAGTTCGGGACCAAGTGTTGAAGAGGCAGCAGATGAACTTCGCGCCGCTACTGGACTCGATGCACCGGGAGCCGACCTGCTCGCAAGCGACCCCTATACCGTCCTTACCGACGGGGTTACCAAGGGTACTCACGTGGGGTCGGCATTCCTTGGCGGGGTCGAGTGCGATCACCTCGCCTTCAGAACAGATATTGTCGACTGGCAGATCTGGGTCAGCAAGGGCAACAAACCGTTGCCGCTCAAATATGTCATCACGACCAAATGGGTAACCGGAGCGCCGGAATACTCGCTCCGGCTCAGCGACTGGAAGGCAGGCGCCATCGGCGGCGCTCAGTTTAAATTCACGCCGCCAGCGAACGCTAGGAAACTCGAACAGATACATGCAGACGTCACCGGCGACATATCGCTGGAGGTGGGAGAATGAAGATGCGCAAGATGTACGGAAAGATCCTTTGCGCCACAGTCGTCGGCCTCGCCCTGCTCGTCGGCGACCATCTTGTACCGATGCCGTTCGGCTCGTTCGTATCGGAGGCCCAGGCGGTCGTTGGGCACCCCGCGACCCCGGGCAGCGTTGCCGGTGTTGCGCGTCGCACCACCCGCCGCGTAATCCGCCGCTCCACTGTCTACGTCGCCGCGCTGCCCACCGGCTGTGTCAGGACCAGTGTCAACGGCGTTGTGATTTGGCGCTGCGGCGGGGTCTATTACCAGCCCTATGGTGGGCGCTACGTCGTGGTCTACATCGACTGATGCCAGAGCTTGTTTGCACCAGTTCGATTTAAATCTTCACCCTTTTTCCCACTTCGTGCGTCGCCCGCGATGTTCCGAGCGACAGTAGCGCCGACTGGGCACGGCCAGTTGCCTGCAAAGGGTGGAATTTCCTTCTGCGCCTGCAGGCCGCTCGAGCCGTGGTTCGATAAGTCCTGGAAGCCAGGTGAAGTCGGGCTGGCCGAGTGAATACAGAATATTTTCGATGGACTGATCGCAACAAAGGTGTTTTCCGGTTGGTTCCGCCTGCCAAGCTGATCCGACTGATTCTGTCGGATCAGCATCAGTTCGGGGTTATTTACCGCCGTATTTGAGAACGGTCAGCGCGGTGGCTGCGACGGGGTTACATGTTCATCATTCGCTTCCTGTTACTGAGCCTGCTCATCTGCCTGTCGGTTGTTTCCCTGTCGTACGCGCAGGCGCCGGCAACGAGCACAGCAGAACCGCCAAAGGTGGCCGAGCTGCTGCGTCTTCTCGAAGACGCGGACGTGAAGACATGGCTGGCGCAAAGGCAAGCAGCAGTTCCCGAAAAAGGGGCCGCCGAGGTAGCGCGGGTCATCGACGACTTAGAGGCCCGCTCGCGTACCCGCCTCAACGTCCTTTTGTCTGCCGTGCCACGTGTAGGCAGCGAACTCTACCGCGCAGCCTCGTCGGTCCGGCAAGAGGCGCACGATAGTGGATTTGCCCCCGGGATCCTGATGATTGGCATCATCGCGGGCATTGGCTTTTGCACGGAATGGTTCCTTCGTCGTTCAGTGCCAGCCGTGACCTTGCCCAATCAACTCTTGTCGCAGATGCAGACGGAGTTTGCGCCACTCTTGATTTTCACGGCGACGGTTGCCTTCGTCTTTCTCATCTTTCCTTGGCCGCCGCTCATGCGTGTGGTCGTGCTTTATTCGCTCGTCGCGACAGTCGCCTACCGAAGCGTGCTGGCGCTTTGCCGGCTGGCGATGACCGTTTCCGTGCCGATGGCTAAGGCATATCCCCGTGTCCGGCTGTTCGTCGCGGTGCTAGCAGCGGCGATGGCATTCTCGGCCATATGCGAGCGGCTCGCCGTTGCCGAGGACGTCTGTTCCTTGATTGCCATTGGATTTTCGGGCCTGCTTCTTCTGATCGCGATCGAAGCTATCGGCCGCAACCGCTCCAGCGATGATGCACAGCTTTTGGGCCGACGCGTGCCTCGGACAACCGGCATTGCCGGCGCCGTAACGCTCTGGCTGCTCTGGTGCGGTGGTTTCCTGGCGCTATTTTGGCTCGGCATTATGTTTGTCGTTGTGCCCCGTGTCCTGTCAATCGCTGACAAGTTGACCCACGCGTTTGCGGCTTCACGCTGGAATGACGGTGATGCGACGGATCCGAAGACAGTGCTGCTTGTACGAGGCGCGCGAGCGATCATCATCATCATCGCAGTGGATTGGATCGCATTCGTTTGGCGTCACAATTTCCAGCCCATTACTGGTCAGCTGGCGCTCGCCAAGACAATCATAACCGGCGCCTTCAACAGCGTCGTCATCTTGCTGGTCATCGACCTCGTTTGGCAGTTGGGGAATGCTTACATTGGCCGTCAGCTCGGCCGCGTTGGCGATGGAAGAGCACTCACACCGAATGAGATCGCCCGCCAAGGCCGGCTTCGCACCTTGCTGCCTGTATTCCGCAACGCGTTGGCCGCGGGGCTTCTTAGTGTGGCCGCGCTTACGGTCCTCTCGCAGATGGGGGTTCAGATAGGCCCGCTCATCGCCGGTGCGGGCGTGGTCGGCGTGGCCATCGGGTTCGGCTCACAGACGCTCGTCAAGGACATCGTCAGCGGTGTTTTTTATCTTTTAGACGATGCGTTTCGCGTCGGGGAGTATATTGAGGCGGGAAGTTACACAGGCACAGTCGAGTCCTTCAGTTTGCGATCGGTCCGGCTGCGGCACCATCGCGGACCGATATTCACGGTGCCCTTCGGTTCGCTTGGCGCCATCAAGAACTTGAGCCGTGACTGGTCGGTTGATAAGTTCCGCATCCGTGTCCCCTTCAAAACCGATCTTGACAAGGTCCGCAAGCTCATCAAGGCAATCGGCGGGGAATTGCAGGCCGATCCGGAGCTCGGCTCGTCATTCATCGAGCCACTCAAGCTCAAGGGCGTCGAGCAAATTGGCGAGTACGGCATCGAACTCGGCGTTGGCTTCACCTGTAAGCCTGGCGATCAAACCGCGATCCGCCGCAAGGCATATACGATGCTTATGCAGGTGTTTGGCGACAACGGGATCGATTTCGCTCAGCCTGTCGTCCAGGTGAGCGGAGATGACAAAGGTTCAGCTGCTGCGGCTCACGCCACGCGGCAACTTCAAGGCACCACTGCTCTACCGGGACCGAATGGGCCAGCTTCTTAAGAGCGGTTCCGGTTTAAACGGAGCGCCGGGAAACGCTCTATCTCTTTGTTTTTGCGTATTTACCGACGGAAAACCGCTTCGCGCTTTTCCTGGAAATTCTCTAAGAGGAATTATGGACACACCGCCGATCGTCAACGACCTTGCCTCTGTCATACAAACATCCCTTGCGCCGGTGTTTTTGTTGGCTGGTACCGCAGGCTTTGTCAGTATCTACACCACTCGCCTCGGGAGAGTATCGGACCGGCTGAACGAGGTCGCGGAAAGGGGTAAGCAGGGCAAATTGTTTCGCATGCAGCTCGCGTATCTGCGGCGAAGGGCACTTGCTCTGGAAGTTGCGGTCGTGCTTGGGGTGATGGCCGGCATTTGCACGGGCGGCGCAATCCTAAATCTACTTGCTGGTGCGCTTGCCATCGGACTGCGCCAAGAAAATCTCTTCTGGTTTTTTGGTGGTGCCATAGTCTCGCTCATCGGATCGCTTGTCGCATTCTTGTCTGAATTGCTGATCGCCGGACGGAACTTGTTGCGGCAAATACGAATGGACCAATTTCCCATGGAGCAAGACTGACCAGGTACTTCTGATCTTGGTCGCCGTTCGCGCTGCTGAACGGCAAACCGCCGTAACTTCAACGCGAGATATTCGAGCGAAACTCCCGCGGTCCGTTGCCGGTTGCCTTTCGGAAGGCCCGGGCGAAATTGGCTGGGGATGAATACCCTAACTCCGCCGAAACGCGCGTGATCGAGCCGTTCGTGTGCCACAGCAGTTCAATGGCTCGCTGAACCCTTGCCGCGCCCGCCAGCCCGCGAAAATCGGTGCCGGCCCTGTTCAGCTCCCGTTGCAGGGTCCGGACGCTGGTGTCCAACGATTGCGCGGCACCATCGATCGACACGCTGCCGGTGAGAACTTGGACCCGGACCTGCTCCATGATGACTTCGAGCAGATCCCGTGGAGCGCCGCCTCGCCGGTCACGCGCTACATCCTCGATGGTGACCATTGGCCAGGAAGCGGGCCTCGGAGCAGCGGAAAGATGATGGCGATCCGTGACGATGCTTGTCGCGGGTGCGTTGAAAAGAACCGGACACTGGAAGACGTCTTCAATAAGGCCTGCCTGGCGCGGTCTGTCGGTATCAAGCTCGACGCGCAGCGGTCGCCAGTCAGGGGGCAGATAAGCCTTGAAGAGGCTGAGCAGGACACCCGCGGCGGCACAGACAATGCTGGCATATCCTGAGTGGCCGGCCAAAGCGAACACATAGCTGTACCGAACCTCATCGCCAACCACTGCGACTGACATCCTATCAACCGTACTATGATAACGAAGGCCAGCAATGCTGCGCTCGATGGCCTGCCCCAGGGTGTCGGCGCCAAACACATAGTGTCCGAAGCTGCCATAGTTGGCGACGTTCATCATCGGCGTGATCAGGATTCCGAAGTTGGCCTCACCGGCAACGCGTGCGGCCGCTTCGACGAAGCCGATTACCGCCGCGTGCGGGATGAAGCAGTTCTCTCCCTCGGTCAGTTCGAAATCGAAGCCGATGGCACGATTGGCCTGCAGCAGCGCCTTTTGCCCCATTTCACGCCGGATGAAGGCCGGCATGCCAGACAGGATGCGATTGGAAATGACCGGGATTTCAGCCATGTATGCAACACTCCAGAAATAAGACAACCGTGGCGCAAAATGAGTGGTTTCGTATTGCGAATACTGTTTAGTGCCGTAAAACATGTGAGTAGCACAAGTAGAGACCCACATGTTTTGCGACCTATAGGAGGGGTGCGACTATGACAACCAGACGGAACCTACTGCTGGCAGCCTCTGTCGCGGCGACGACAGTGCCGTTCATGCCGCGACTGGCGCAGGCAACCGAAGAAGTCGCCGACTTCCTGTTCGTTCAAACGGCAAGTGCTATGAAATTTGACAAGGCGTCGAGCAAGCTGACGCTCGAAGGTGTTGGCGGCGCCACGTTGTTTTTCTCTGACCGCCCCGAGCGCATTGCCGGGAACATGGAGACGGCCGCTTTCGTGCCGTTCTGGAGCAAGGGCAAGGACAGCTTCCTTTCCGATCCGCCGAATGCCGACCTGTCGATCCTCGAAGGGGACAAGCTGAAGCAGGTCGTCGTCGTCCTAGAGAATCCGGAGCTGAACGACAATAACTTGACCTACACAGTCAAGGTTGTTGGCGGCGAAATGCCGGAGAAGGGCTCCGAGGTCTCTGTGTTCATCGACATCATCGGCATGCCGTTGACGCCGCTCTCCTATGCGGGCGTGGCCAGGCGCGGCTACCGGCGGGCCTTTCTATATTAGCACCTGCCGGTTGCGGCTCGGTATTATCCTGACTGCAGCCGCATCAGGTCTTGCGAATACCTCACCAACAGCCAATGCAACCGGACGATTCCGTCCAGGGTTCCGGAGCTGCCCCACAGCTCGCGCCGTTTCGATAACTCATCGAATAATACAAGGAGTACGGCAAATGCTGACGAAGAGAGATCTACTTCGATCCACCGCGGCGATCGCCGCTAGCGCCGTGATCGCGAGGCCAAGCCTGCTGATGGCGCAAAGCCACCCGGGCATTATCGAGGCAAAAGACATCGCCGAGGAAGGCTTCATCTACGGCCTGCCGCTGGTGATGATTTATGCGGTTATGCAAGAGTTCGCCGTTGACAAAAACTCGGGGCAATTCAAGGCGCCGTTCAACGAAATCAACAACATGCACCATGTCGCCAGCCCGGCTGACACGGCAGTCATTACGCCGAACAGCGACACGCCTTACTCGTTCATCTGGCTGGATTTGCGCGCTGAGCCGATGGTCATCTCGGTGCCGGTGATCGAAAAGGACCGCTACTACTCGGTCCAATTGATCGATTGCAACACCTACAACTACGGCTACATCGGCACGCGCGCCACGGGGACCGAGCCAGGCGATTATCTGGTCGTTGGCCCAGACTGGAAGGGTGAAACGCCCTCCGGGATCAAGAAGGTTTTCCAATCGACGACGCCGTTCACGCTCGCGCTTATCCGCACGCAGCTCTTCAACCCCGACGACATGCCGAACGTCGAGAAGATTCAGGCCGGCTACAAGGCCCAGCCGCTATCTGGTTTTCTTAAAACTCCGGCCCCGCCAGCCGCGGCCACGATCGAGTTCCTTCCTGCCACCACCGCCGGGATCAAGGACAACTTCTTCCAATATCTCGACGCAGCCCTGCAGTTCGTCCCTGAGACGGCAAGGGACAAGGAGATTCGCGCGAAACTTGCGAGGATTGGCATCGGTCCCGGCAAGACCTTCGACTTCAAGGAATTATCGCTCGAACATAAAGCCGAAATCCTGGTGGCCATGAAGCAGGGAAATGACAAAGTCGACAAATGGCTGGCCAGCGGAAATAAGGACATCAACGGCTGGAACGTTGGCTCGTTCTTTGGCGACGAGGCCTTTTACAATGGCGATTGGGTGATGCGGGCAGGCGCCGCCAAGGGCGGTCTCTTGGGCAATGATGCCGTCGAAGCCATGTACCCCTATACCCGAACGGACGCGGCCGGTGCGCCGCTCGACGGCAGCAAGCACAACTACACGCTGACCTTCCCGGCCGGCCAGTTGCCACCAGTAAATGCGTTCTGGTCCGTTACCATGTACGACGGCAAGAGCCAGCTCCTGGTCAAGAATCCGATCAATCGCTACCTGATCAACTCTCCGATGTTGCCGGAGATGAAAAAGGACGCGGACGGCTCGCTGACGCTGTACCTCCAAAAGGACAGCCCCGGTGCGGACAAGGAATCCAATTGGCTTCCGGCGCCGGATGACAAAATCTACCTCGTGATGCGCCTGTACTGGCCGAAGACGGAAGCGCCTTCGATCTTGCCGGCGGGCGAAGGGACGTGGCAGCCGCCCGGCATCACTGTGGCCGAATAGTTCTCCCCCCATTGTGCTGATGCTCGGCTGGCGCCTCTGCTTCTTGTGGTCCTCTGACCGAGGACAGTAGGCGGCAGCCGGCATTTGCATAGGCGGTGCGTTCTCGCTGGGCGTTTGCCATTGGGCTGCGCCAAGTATCTCTTCTACAGCGCCGCGTGTCTTATTAGACGCCCGCGCGTCGGGTCGAACGAGACCGACCTTCACGAAAACAGCAACGGGTTAAACAGCGATCTCCGTCTGGGTCTGAATCGCGGACGCAAATCGAGTTGGCCGCATCGGCGGCCGCTATTAGGGGCTAGCATGAAATTATACCTACTTCGCGCTCTGGCGGCGATCGGAACATGTCTCGTTAGTAATGGAGCAATGGCTGCGGACATCTATTCGCCGATGACGCCAGAGGCTCGGCAGACGACCACGGAGAGTGGCTGGACCTTTACTTTTGCGCCTTATTTCTGGGCAGCTGGTTTGTCGGGGGAACTCGGGCAATTCGGCTTGCCTGCCGTGGACGTCGACGCCAGTTTCAGCGACATCTTCGATCACCTCGATTTCGGCGCCATGGCGATGGGCGAGGCCCGTAATGGACCTTACAGCATCTTCGGCGATGTCATGTATACCAAGATTTCGGGGCAGGCCGGTACGCCAAGAGGCATCCTTGCCACAGACGCCGAGCTCAAATCCGAGACCTTCGCCGGAATGCTTGGTGCGGGGTATTCGGTTTTTGAGGACAACAGCGCGCGGCTCGAAATCGTCGGCGGTCTGCGCGTCTGGTCCGTCGAAAGCGAGCTTTCGTTCAGCGGTGGCATTCTCGATGGGCGTTCCAGAAGCGATGGTGCAACGTGGGTGGACGGTTTAGCCGGCCTTCGCGGCACCTATTCGCTCACTCCCGAAATCTATCTGACAGGGTGGGGGTTCATTGGGGCAGGTGGTGCCGATCTCGACTGGGACGTCGCTGCGACGATTGGCTACCGGTTTAGCGACACGATTTCGGCAGTGGCCGGTTACCGCGCTTTGGGCGTCGACTACAGCGATGATGGGTTCGTGTTCGACACCGTTCAGCAGGGCCCCATCCTCGGCCTGGTCGTACGGTTTTAGGATGCTGATGTGCCGTTCGCCACGTTCAGCGGACGTTTATAGACAACGAGCGGACCGATCGTGGTCCGCTCACTGTGCCGTAATGCGAGCTGCACCACTGCCGTCTTGAGGTAAAGCAGCACAGAAAACCTTCGAATCCAGGGGCCGAGGTCACAATATGAAGCCGCACTACAGAATTATTTGTTTGACTGTCTCTTTCATGGCTACCGTCGGGTCAGCTGTTGCTCAAGAGTCCGGCGCTGAGCTCGCCAAGAAGCTCAGCAATCCGATTGCTTCGCTCATCAGCGTGCCCTTTCAGTTCAACTATGATCGCGGTTACGGCCCTGAGAATGGCAATCGCGAAGTCCTCAATATCCAACCAGTCATCCCAATCTCGCTGAACGAAGACTGGAACATCATCTCGCGCACAATCTTGCCGGTGATCTCGCAAAATGACATAGCCGGGCAATCCGGCCACCAGTTCGGTCTCGGCGATATCACTCAGAGCCTTTTCGTTTCCCCCAAGCAACCCGGCCCGGGCGGGATCATCTGGGGCGCTGGGCCGGTCTTCCTGATCCCAACGGCGACCGATGAGCTACTTGGGAGTGGAAAATGGGGAGCTGGTCCTACGGCTGTCGCCTTGAAACAGGAAGGACCTTGGACATACGGGATACTGGCCAACCACATCTGGTCTTTCGCCGGCCAGAGTGACCGGGAGGATGTCAGTTCGACGTATCTGCAGCCTTTTGTTTCCTATACTACGCCCGATGCATGGACTTATTCGCTGAATACTGAAAGCACGTACGATTGGATCCAGGACGAGTGGTCGGTTCCGGTCAATTTTCAGGTGTCAAAGTTGGTGAAATTCGGTGAGCAGCCCGTGAGCTTCACAGCGGGTGCGCGGTACTGGGCACAGGCACCTGAAAACGGGCCGCAAGGATGGGGTTTCAGAGCGGCAGTAACGTTCCTGTTCCCGAAGTGACGATTAGGGCCCGTTTTGGCGATGAATCTATCCGCCGGGAAGCCGGTGGTCTCGGTATGTTCTGGCATATACTGTTTGGTTGCAGGCGCTGAGTGGAACTTGTCGCTGGAACTGGGACAACCAACTTTCGCAATCTCGGCTTGAAAATGCGCTCCGGCTTTCGATCCGGTGGGCAAAGGTTGTTGCGGCGAGTCAAGCGAAGCGATCGCTCAATGCAATCGCCCATCGACAAGATTGAGGCGCCGGTCCATGCGCGCGGCCATGTCTAGATCGTGCGTCACGGCGACCACCGTCTTGCCCTGCTTGCGAACCAGCGTTTCCAGGATGGTGAAGACTTGTTCAGAGCTCTTGCTATCGAGGCTGCCGGTCGGCTCGTCGGCGAGGATCAGTGGTGGATCGTTGGCGAGTGCCCTTGCCACCGCCACGCGCTGACGCTGGCCGCCCGAAAGCTGATCGGGACGCTTGTCGAGATGATCGGAAAGGCCCAGTGCGTCGAGCAAATCGCTTGCTCTTTGGCGCATCTCAGCTCGGGCGAGACGGCCAAGCTTACGCATCGGGATCTCGACGTTCTCGCGCGCAGTGAACTCCGGCAACAGGAAGTGAAACTGGAAGACGAAGCCGATATTCTCCAGGCGCGTGGCGGCCCGCTCCTGTTCATCCATGAGATCGGTGTCCCGGCCGCGGATCATCAGCGTGCCGGTGGTCGGCCGATCGAGCAAGCCAAGCAGATAGAGAAGCGACGACTTGCCAGAGCCGGACGGGCCGGTGACTGCGACGAATTCCCGTTCGGCGATCGTCGCTGTCACCTCCTTGACCAGTGTGACCGGCACCGTTTCCTGGAGGATGCGCGTGAGATCCTTGGCTTCGATGAGTGAACTCATGTCGCGCCCCTGATGATGTCGACCGGATTTGCGCGGGACGCGCGCCTTGCGGGCAGGTAGCCGGCAACGGCGGCCGAGCCGAGTGCGAAGGCCGCGGCGATGAGATAGTGAAGCATGCTCCAGGCGATCGGCAGCCGGGTCATTTCTTGCCCGGTTGCGGATATCTCGAAGCGCACCAGGGAAAGCGCATAAACCATCGCAAAGCCGAGCGCCCAGCCGAGCAGCGTGCCGGCCGTGGCGATGGCCACACCTTCGAGCACGAAGAGAATGCGCATGTCGGACTCGGTGAAACCCAACGACTTCATGATGGCGATGTCTCGCGCCTTCTCGTGTGTGATCGTAGAGATGATGTTGAAGATGCCGAAACCTGCAACCAACATGATCGCGGCGACGACGGTGTACATGATGACATTGCGAACGACGAGCGCTTCCAGGATCGACTCGTTCGCCTCCTGCCAGGCAATCGCCTTGTAGCCAAGCTCCGCTTCGACGCGGCGCGCCACCGCAGGCGCGGCGTTCGGGTCGTCGAGTTTGATATTGATCTGGTTGATCGCATTCGGCCGCGCGGAGAGGATTTGTGCGTTCTTCTGCAGCACGTAGGCTTCTCCTTCGTCACGCGCGGTGGTGCCCGTATGGAACAGCCCGACGATTTTGAAGCGGCGGCTAAGACCTTCCGACGAGACCGCGGTAATCGTATCGCCGAGGCCAGCGCCGAGCCGTGAGGCCATGGTATCGCCGATGACCACGTTGTTGCCGCCGGCGGCGAGGGGCGCGAAGCTTCCCGCCTTGAAATCCTCGATGATCGGAGAGACGCGGGGCTCAGCTTGCGGGTCGATACCGAGGACTGCAGCGCCGACCTCCTGGCCGGAATAGCGAATGACCCCTTGTGCATTCAGCGTCGCTGCAATGCGCCCCGGGATCCAGGCGTTGAGCCAGGCGAGGGCTGCGGTTGGGTTGATGATGCCGCGGCGGTCGTCTCGCGGCCTGAGCCCGAAAATGGCGGCGGCATCGAACTGGTCCTCTGCCGGTTGCCGCCGGGCCGTGCGCTGCTCGTCGGTCACCTGCACATGCGGCATGGTGTCGACGAGCTGACGGACGAAATCATCCTGGCCGCCCTGCATCAGGGCCGCCATGGCAATGGAAAAGCCGACGCCAACGGCAACTCCCAGCATCGCGACGACCGTCTGCCGTCCCCGGCCGGAAATGTGGGTCAGCGCGATGTCGAGGATGAGGCGCATGGCGAACTCATTTCTCCGGCTCGGCCGCGGCCTTGACGCGAGCACCGTCGGCAAGGTCGGTCGGGAACGGCGAGACGATACGGGCGTCGCCTTCGAGACCCGACAGGATCTCGACGCCTTCGGCGCCACGTATGCCCGTCTTCAGGGTTTGTATCTTGATACGCCCGCCGTCGAGCAGAGCGACCTTTGTCCCTTCCAGAGCCACGGTTGGAATGATCAAGGCGCCATGCGATACCCGCACGATGACGTTGACGTCCGTCGACATGCCGATGCGCAGCGGCGTGTCGTCGGGCAGGCGGAAGCGGACACGATAGGTCTTTGTCACCGGGTCGCCTTTTGGCGTGATGCTGTCGACAGTCGCCTCGAGCTTGCGATCGGGAAAAGCATCCGATCTCAATAGCGCCCGCTGCCCGACGTCGACGCGCGAAATGTCCTCTTCGTTGACGTCGGCCGTGATGATCAGCGGTTTCGGTTCCCCGACCCAAAAGAGCACCGTGCCGAGTCCGGCGACTTCGCCGATCTCGCCATCCTGCCGCAGCACCTGGCCGTTGCTCGGTGCTCGCAATACGTAGGTCGCAAGCCGCGCCTGACGACCCGCCACCAAAGCTTCGAGCTGGCCCAGTTCGCTGCGCGCTTGGTCGACCTCCTGTTCGCTGATCGTGCGCTTTTCGGCCAGCGTCAGCTTACGCCGATATTCTTCCTGCGCCAGCGTCAGGCGCGCCTGGAGTTCGCTGAGCGCTGCGCGCGCCTCCGTGTCGTCGAGGCGGGCGAGCACCTGTCCCTTGGCGACGCGTTCGCCTTCACAGTCGCATTGTTCGACGATCCGCTCGGCCACGGTCGGCGTGACCTTCGCCCAGGTGCGCGGCTCCACGACACCGTCCGCGTAAACGATTTCTGCCGCATCGCCACGCTTGGGGGCAACAACGGATACGGGAACTGCACGAAACAAATACCAGGTGGCCACCGCGCCGATGCCGGCTATGGTGGCAGCAGCGATTGCATAACGAGCTAGCTGCACGAAACGCTCCTTGAAACCTTCCAATCCATGCAGTAAAAATAGACCGACGGTCGGTTTGTTTCAAGGGTGAACACCACCTTGCCTATCGTGGGCATCGTGGAACACATTGCAAACCGTGCTAAGGCGCAGTTCTCGGAGCACTTATGGCTAGAATAAAGAAATCGCCCGAGGTCCGATCGAAGGAGCTGATCGATTGCGCCGAACGGCTGTTCTTTCAGCATGGATACGAGGATACGACGGTCAACGACGTCATCCGTGAGGCCGATGTCTCGAAGGGTGCTTTCTATCACTACTTCGTTTCGAAGGAGGCGCTCCTCGAGGCGGTCGCGACCCGACTGGCGAAGAGGAATCTCGAGGAACTGCAGCTCCTCGCCGAAGACCCTTCGCTTGATGCCGTTGGACAGTTGAATGCGCTTTTCGCCGGCTCGCGGCGACTAAAACTTGAAATGGCGCCGCAGCTGAAGAATACCTTCAACGCCCTGTTCAAGCCGGAAAACGTCGTGCTGTATCACCGCATCGACGAGGCTCTCCAGGCAGCCAGTCTGCCAATTATCACGGAGATACTGCGGCGCGGTCATGCGCAGGGAGCGCTGGACGCACCTGATCCGGAAACTGCCGCGATGATGCTTCTGCAATTGCGATTGAGCGTCGCCAAGATGATGCACAAGGCGTTGCAACTTTCGGAGGCCGGTGACCTCGACGGGGCAGCGGCGATGCTGGACAGCTGGATGCGAACCTATGGCACCGCGATCGAGCGTTTTTTGAAGCTTCCGGAGGGGTCGATCGAGGTAACGGAACCCGGCTTTGCGCGCACCTTCCTGCAAGCCTGACCCGTCGGCCTGGCGGTATGCGGGCAAGATTGACGGCGGCCGAAAAGATTTCTTGAATGGTTTGTCGAATTCCGGATCAGCCGTTCGTCTATGCAGTGAAGGCGCGTGCGGTGACCAACCGGAAGGAACGACGATCATGAAATTGATTACCATGACGAATGTCTCCCTTGATGGAGTCATCCAAGGGCTCGGCTCGACGAGGTCTGTCGCGGTGGCTTCGAGCGCGGCGGATGGATTGCGCCGCTCTTCGACGAAGAGGCGGGGGCCGCATTGGGCCAGATCTACGCGCGCGCCGACGCGTTTCTGTTCGGCCGGTGGACGTACGAGGTCTTTGCCGGCTCCTGGGGAGCGGTCAAGGAGATCCCGCGTGACAACCCCGTCGCACTCGCCTTGAACACGCGGCCCAAATACGTGGCATCGAACACGCTCAGGAACCCGAAATGGGCGAATACCACTGTCCTTTCGGGCGACGTCGCGACCGCAATCCGCGACCTGAAGTCCACGCCGGGCGGCGAGTTGCAAGTGCAGGGCGGCACCACGTTCATCCGCTGGTTGCTCGACAACGATCTGGTCGATGAGATCAACCTTTTCACCTGCCCGCTGATCCTCGGCCAGGGCATGCGGCTCTTTCCCGAAACCGGCCCGGACAGGGCACTCGAACTGGTCGCATCGCGGTCCACTGCCGGCGGGGTGATCATCCAAGCCTACCGTCCCACCGGGCGTCCGCAGTATCGAACGGCCACGATGGAATCGACGGAAACAAGGAGGTAGGCAACTTTGTCTTGCTGGGGTGCTATCACAACGTCGTAGTCGAGGGTCGGCAGTTAGACGAGATCGACGCTCAGCGCCTCGATCATGTAGAACTCTTCGCCAAGGTCCGAGAGATCGCCGGCCAAGTTTCTGGCCGAGATGCGAACGCTGAACGAACCATGTTCAACTATCATTCCCAATAGTCTCTGATCGGCAGGCTTGCCAGTCTTTCGATCTTTGAGCCGTCGCGGCGGTGAGCAGGCCGGCGACATGACCGATCACGTCCCTGCGGCGATCTCCCTGCAGATCTCCTCGAGTTTCAGCTGGGCCATGACGAGACGCTCGTGCGCGATATCCTGTGTCTTGCAAACGGTCACTCGAGCCTCAACCATCGTGCCGATCAACTCCATTGGATGAGCGCCGAGCGCCTCGCACATGAGAATAAGCATCGGCACGGAGATATTGCTCTTGCCATTCTCATATTTCTGGACTTGGTGGAGCGTGACGCCAAGCGCGGCGGCAAGCCTATCCCGCGAGAACCGGTGATCAAGCCGCACGGCCCGTAGGCGTTCGCCAAGTTCTTCCGCAAGCGCAGCTGTTGCGTTGACGCGTGTTGGCATGGCACTGCACCTCCAGCGACGAATGTCTGAATTGAGCGTGCTGTTGCGCACAATTCTCTGCAATCCGTCCATTTGCGGTACAATCCTCAAACGATCGGCTGCTGTGTGCGACTTGCGGTGAGCTGCTCTGACTTCGCATTCGTCAATAGTGGTAGGGCGGAGTGAGACCCGACGCTTCCAGCGCGCGCAATCGGTGAGCGTGGTGTCTTTCCGGATCAGGTGAATCCGTTGGAGAGATAGAGCGAGTTAGCGCCTCAGAAACGTTTCGAAATACAGCTATTAATTGAGGCCGTTAATGGCAGGCGCGTATCAGATCAGGCAAGGCTTTGTGATATCACCATCAGTGGCGTGGAGCGGACAGCTCGTCCCGATCAAGTTTCTGTGTCGCAATCAGCACTTCGAGGCGATTGCGGACATTTAACTTTTGCATGAGCGCAGTCATATGATTCTTAACGGTTTTTTCGCCAATCTTCAATTCCACGGCGATCTGGCGGTTGGTGCATCCCCGCGTCAGCATTGCGATGATTTGGCCTTCCCTGAGGCTGAACTTGACGGGTGGCCCGGCTGCGGCACGGAGCGACGCCATTCTGTGGTGTTCAATCAACTTGCAGGCGAGATCCCGGCTTATGAAGATTTCACCTCGCTGAACGGCCTTAACCGCATCAATGAGCTCCTGTGGACTGGTCCCCTTGACGACGTAGCCACTGGCGCCGGCCTTGAGCGCATTGACTGCGATGTCAGATTTCGACATAGCGCTGAACGCCAGGAACCTCGTCCTGCAACCCCGTTTCATCAGGTCCAGGATAGTATTGAAGATGT
Organism: Ensifer canadensis; assembly: GCF_017488845.2. Taxonomy (NCBI): domain Bacteria; kingdom Pseudomonadati; phylum Pseudomonadota; class Alphaproteobacteria; order Hyphomicrobiales; family Rhizobiaceae; genus Ensifer; species Ensifer canadensis. The sequence continues at coordinate 602,648 of NZ_CP083374.1, read as the reverse complement.
TGCCAGGCATCATAATGTCGACGATGAAAACATCCGGCGCTGCTTGTAGTCCGATCTCAAGTACTTCTTCGGCGGAAGACCCAGTCGCGACGACTACAAATTCTTCCTTGGATCTAAACAGATCTACAAGACCCGCGAGCATCAATGGATGATCATCGGCCAGAGCCAGCGCAATTGATCTCATATTTGATCTCCCACCCTCTGACGGGAGATATACGCCTGCGCCCATTTCCTGTCCATGCGCTTATGTAGGTAAGCCTAAATCTGTAGTGCCCCAACGGTCTGGAGCCGTCTGTTGGGCAAACCATCGCCTGAACCGTTTGACCTCCAGAACAGCAATGCTGCTGCGCGCTGTGATTAAGACCTTGGTCCCGGGGGTTAGGCGACCAATGTCATGCGCGCTTTAGGCACCAAAGTCTGAAAAATGACTGGACTTAGGCAACTGGCCAAGAGGCATCGGACCAGTTGATTATTAGCAAATTAGATAAAACGAATGTTTCTGTCGACGATGTGCGGGCAACACCCCGCGCAGCGGGACGATCGACGTCATCAATAATATTTCACCGGTCAGGCCAAGCCGCATTTGCCGGCTTTAAGGGGAGAGTAGAAATGGTTGCCTATATTCGTTCTGACCTCGATTTCATCTTGAAGCAGATCAAAATCGCAGAGGATCACGCGCTCTTCGAGCAGTCGGGTGGCACTCAGGGCAAGTCGCTGTTCGGCCCGAACGGTTCGATTCCAAGCTACAATGTTTCTTGGGGCCTGCGAACGGTTGACGGCACCTATAACAACCCGCTTCACCCGGAATGGGGTGCGGCCGACAATGAATTCCCAGAGCCTTTGGGTACCGATTTCCGCACAATCATGGTCGACCCCGACGGTCCCGGTCCGGCCCCGATGGTCCCCGTCACCTACCAGCCAGGCATCGACAATGACGGCCCCGGAACAGCCGGCCCCGGTGACGTGTTCGACCCCTATGTGCGTACCATTTCCAACCTGCTCGTCGACCAGACACTTGGCAATCCGTCGGCAATTTTGACCGGCCTGCAGAGGGCAGGCATCGTTCCTCCGGAACAGCAGATGGCCGTCACAGCAGCGATTTCGGCGGCCTATGCACCGCTGATCCCGCAGTTCAGAGCTGTCGCGACCGAAGAGCGCGAATATGCGGAAGCGGCGGCGGCGGCATCGGCCAGTCCCGGCAACGCAGCCTTGCAACAGGCGGCAGCCGATGCGCTTGCGGAACTGGACGCGGCACGCGCAGCACTTGATGCTGTCGACGATGGTCTGATGACTCTTCTCACAGACAACGGCATCGAACTTGAAGGCGCGAACGTCAAAATCACCAACCTGGCGCCGGACGAAGGCTTGTCGGCCTCATTCAACTCCTGGTTCACGCTCTTTGGCCAGTTCTTCGACCACGGTCTTGATCTTGTCGCCAAGGGCGGCAACGGCACCGTGTTCATACCGCTGATGCCCGACGACCCGCTTTATGTGCCAGGGGGTACGACCAACTTCATGGTGCTGACCCGCGCGACTTTGGCCGGGCCGGGCGCCGATGGTGTGATGGGGACCGCAGACGATACGGATCGTCCGGTCAACAACACGACCTCATTCGTCGACCAGAACCAGACCTATACCTCGCATCCCTCCCATCAGGTATTCCTGCGCCAATATGTGCTCAATGCGGATGGCGTTCCGGTTGCAACCGGACGGCTGATTGAAGGCGTCAATGGCGGGATGGCCACCTGGGCCGACGTCAAGGCCCAGGCAAGAACGATCCTCGGCATCGAATTGACCGACTTTCATGTCGGCAACCTGCCGCTACTGGCGACCGACGCCTATGGCAACTTCATCCCCAACCCGACAACGGGCTTCCCGCAGGTTGTCATGGCTGGGCCACCGCAGTCACTGCAATCGGGCACGCCAACCGATCCACTCAGCCTGTTTAATCTTGTCGCAGACGGTCCCGACGCCGATACGCTTCCCGATGTACAGCATCTGGCCGTGCGGACCGGTCACGCTTTCCTGGCCGACATCGCCCACAATGCGGTCCCTACGGGTCTTGCCGACGGCGATCTAGAAATCGGGCTCGGCAATCCGGACCAAACGCCGACCGATGGTCAGTATGACAACGAGTTGCTTGACGCCCACTTTATCGCCGGTGACGGCCGTGCAAACGAGAATATCGGCCTGACAGCCGTCCACCACGTCTTCCACTCCGAACACAATCGCCTGGTGCAGCACACCAAGGACGTGGTGTTGGCCGACGCCGCTGCCATGCTCACCAATGGTGCTTCGCAGGCGGAGGCGGTCGCATTTCTGAACGAATGGCTGGCTGTTGACGTCACGGAAGTTCCGGCAAGCGCAACTGGGCTCATCTGGGACGGCGAACGCCTGTTCCAGGCGGCCAAGTTCGGCACCGAAATGCAGTATCAGCATCTTGTTTTTGAAGAATTTGCACGCAAGATCCAGCCCAACATCAACGTGTTCCTGGTGCCGGACGGTTTCGACGTCACCATCGACCCGTCGATCGTGGCGGAATTCGCCCACGTGGTCTATCGCTTCGGTCACTCGATGTTGACTGAGTCCATCGACCGCTTCGACGAAAGCTTCAATGCCGACCATATCGGCTTGATCGAGGGCTTCCTCAATCCGATCCAGTTCAAGAACAATGGTACGGCCGGTGTGGTTGATGCCGATGTCGCCGCCGGCGCCATTATCCGTGGCATGACCCGGCAGGTGGGCAACGAGATCGACGAGTTCGTGACGAGCGCGCTTCGCAACAATCTCTTGGGGCTGCCGCTCGATCTGGCGACCATCAACCTGGCTCGCGGTCGTGACACGGGTGTGCCGACCTTGAATGAAGCGCGCGCTCAGTTCTATGCGGCGACCAACCAGGATGCCCTGCTCAAGCCCTATGAGAGCTGGGTCGACTTCGCTAGCCATCTCAAACACGAAGCCTCGATCATCAACTTCATCGCCGCCTACGGCACGCATCCGCTGATCACCGGCCAGACGACGATCGAAGGCAAGCGCGACGCCGCGATGACCCTGATCTTCAACCAGTCCTTCGGCGGACTGGCGGTACAGGCGAACGCCGAGGACTTTCTCAATGCCACCGGCGGCTTTGCCGGAGGATCGCTTGGTGGTCTCAACGATGTCGATCTATGGATCGGCGGCCTTGCCGAACAGATCATGCCCTTCGGCGGCATGCTCGGCTCGACCTTCAACTTCGTCTTCGAAACCCAGATGGAAAAACTGCAGAGCGGCGACCGCTTCTATTACCTGCAGCGTCTCGACGGCCTGCACCTCTTTGGCGAGATGGAGAACAACTCCTTCGCAGCCATGATCATGCGCAATACCGACGCGACGCACCTGCCGTCCGACGTCTTCTCGACACCCGGCCTCATTCTCGAGGTCGACCGGACAAAGCAGTATAATCCCGGTCTCGGCGAGACGGCCGGCGCAGACGGCATCATGGATGACAATCCCGGGACCGGCGTCGACGAAAGTGCCGACAATCTGGGCAATGACCCCCTCGGCGGTGGTATTCTCACACCACTCGTCCAACGCAACAACCCGGCGACACCGGGCGCGGATACCAATTATCTCAAATATACCGGCGGCGACCACGTGGTCCTTGGCGGCACCGAGCAGAACGATATCCTGATCGCCGGGATCGGTGACGACACCCTTTATGGCGACGGCGGCAATGACCGGCTGGAAGGTGGGTTCGGCAACGATATCATCAATGCCGGCGCAGGCGACGATATCATCGTCGACTCCGGCGGCGACGACAACATCAAGGCTGGTGCGGGCAATGACGTCGTCCATGCAGGACCCGGCCTCGACCTGGTCATGGGCAATGACGGCCAGGACTTCATCTTCCTCGGCACCGACATGGGATCGGAGGTCTTCGCCGGAACCGGCAACGACTTCATCTACGGCAACAAGAACGCCGAACGCATCCTCGGCAACGAAGGCAACGACTGGATCGAAACCGGTACATTTGACGGTGCGCCTGGCGATAACTTCGATGAAGTCTTTGCCCATGACGGCGTTGACGGACATGACGTGTTCCTCGGCGATGGCGGCTTTGACGAGTTCATCGGCGAGGGTGGCGACGACATCATGGTCGGCAGCGCCGGCCGCGGAAAAATGGTGGGCATGTCCGGCTTCGACTGGGCGACCTACAAGGACAACGCCCTTGGGGTAAATGCCGACCTGTCGATCCCGATCGTGTTCGACGAAGCTCCGGTGCTTCCAGAGAACGCTGCACTCGACGAGTACGAATCCATGGAAGGTCTCTCCGGGACGAGGTTCAACGACGTGTTGGCCGGCACCGAAGACGTGGCGGCCGATAGGGCGCCTCTGACCCAAGGCGGGACCACAGGGTATCTCGGGAGCGCGCTCGACGCTGAAGGTATCGCGCTTGTCAATGGCCTGCAGGCGTTGCTTGGCGCTGGCGTCACCTCCTTCGACGGCGGAGACATTATCCTCGGCGGCGACGGCAGCGACCGTATTATCGGCAACGCCGGTGACGACATCATCGACGGCGACAAATGGCTCGACGTACAGATCGGCGTCTATGCCGCCAACGATCCTGAACATACGGGCACGCCTGTTCTGCACAACAGCATGACGACGCTTGCCGCCGCCATGTTCAACGGCACCATCAATCCGGGCCAGCTGGCAATCGTGCGAACCATCCGCGATAGCAACGACCAAGCTGATAGCGATGGGATTGCAGATATCGACAGGGCGGTGTTCTCGGGTGCCCGTGCGGAATACGACATTGACTTTAATGTCGACGGTACGGTCACGGTGGCCCATGTCGGTGGCTTGGCGACCGACGGCACGGACACCATCCGCAACGTCGAAATCCTGGATTTCACCGACCAGGATATCTCACTGCAGGCGCCGACGCTGGATCTGCATGGCCCCTCGACCTCCACGGCGACAGCGACAGTCGCGCAGGCCTATCGCGATACGTTCACCGCAGCCACCTATACCAATAACAACGGCGCTTCGAACTGGGGAGGCCCATGGGTCGAAGATAACGATACCGGCGGCGCCACAGGGGGTGATGTCAGTGTCAGTCTCGCCGCTGGCAGACTGCAATTCATCGAAGGCACCGATGGCAATGAGACCCTTGCGCGTGCTGTCAATTTGACAGGCATTACCAGGGCGACGCTAAGCTTCAACTACGTCGCAGACGAACTGGATTTCGGCGAGAATGTCGTGGTCGAAGTTCGTAACACAACCAACGGCGGCTGGACTTCGCTTGGAACCGTCGGCGGCAATCAAACGAACGTCTTCACGGCACCAATCCCCCAAGGCTTGATCGGCGCGAATACTCAAATCCGCTTCAGAGCGGCGGGGACTTTCGAGGGTGGTGAAAACCTCTACATCGACAACGTCAATATCCAGACCGAGGTCGATACCATCACGCCTGTGCCTGGCGCGCCCGGCAATAACTACCAGACCAGCTATACCGAAAATGCCCCTGCCGTTGCCATTGCGCTTGGCCCTGTCATTACCGACGATAGTACGTCCCTGGCTTCTGCCCGGGTGGTTCTAACCAATGCCAGCGCCGGCGATGCCCTGACGGTGCAGGGCGGCTTGCCGGGAGGCATTACCGCAGCGGTAGACAATTCCGTTGCGGGTCAGATTACCCTGACGCTCTCCGGCACAACCTCGATTGCAAACTATCGCACGGCGATCCAGCAGGTGCGCTACGCCAACACCTCGGAGAACCCGAGCACGGCCGCCCGCAGCATTCAGGTCACCGTCAATGACGGGCTTTTGACCAGCGCAGTCGCGACCACGACCGTGACAGTGAACGCCATAAACGATGCTCCGTCCGTCAACACCGACACCGTCATCACCAACGTTGCGCAAGGGGTGAACTTCACCATCTCGCACGCTGCCCTGCTCGCCAACGATACCGACCCGGAAGGCGGTGCCCTTACGCTCACAGCCGTCAGCAGCCCGGATGGCGTCACTACTCCGGTGATCGGGGCGGGCATCCTCACCTTGAATGACACAGGCGGAGCAGGCGGCTCGTTCGTCTACACCGCTACCGATGGCGGCCTGACGGATACGGCCCAGGTCAACATCAACCGCGTGATCGGCAACATCACCGGCGGCGCGGCTGCTGAAATCATCATCGGCAATACCGCGGGAACGACGATCACCGGCGGTGGCGGCAATGACAATATCGATGCCGGCGACGGTGGAGACACGATCAACGGCGGCACCGGCAATGACATTATCGACGCAGGTACCGGCAACGACACCATCAACATGAGTTCCACCGAAGGGTTTGACCGTGTTGATGGCGACGCCGGCACCGACACCTTCCAGCTCACTGGCAATGGTGAAGCAGAAACGTTCCGTATCTATGCTAAGGCAGCTGCCATTGCCGCAGGGGTTCCTGTCACCGGAACGGATACCGAGATCGTCATCACCCGTACAGTCGGGCTGAACACCACTGTTATCGCCGAACTGGACAACATCGAAGAAATCACGGTCAACGCCTTCAATACGACCGCGAACAACGGCAACAACCCGAACCAGCCTGACGGCGGCGGCCCCATCGTTGGTGACACGATCCAGGTGTTCGGCGATTTCAATGCGCCGTTCACAAGCCTCAACTTCAGCACGATCACCATCGACGGCAACACCGGCGACGACACGGTCGACATAACTGGGCTCAGCTCCGAGCATCGGATCGTCTTCAGGTCCAATGGCGGTAACGACACGCTTGTCGGCCAACTGCGTCCCCAGGACGTGATCGAGCTCGGGGGCACGCTGACGGACTTCGTGACCACCGAGGCTAACGGCAACGTCACGGTCAGCAACGGCACGAACTCCGTCACGTTCAAGAAATACGAAGGCGGCGGACCGCAGATTACCGGGACGGACGACGATACCGGTGAAACGCCGAACACTCCTGCTCCGTCCGCTGGATCGCCGATCGCCGGCACAGCCAGTGCAGACGTCCTGCTTGGTACGGCAAATGCCGAAACGATCGTTGCCCTTGGGGGCAATGACACCGTCATCGGTGGCGAGGGTGCAGACGTCATCAGAGGTGATGACGGCAACGACTTCATCACGTCCGGTGGCGGCAACGACCTGGTCTTCGGCGGCGATGGCAACGACGACATTCTCGGCGGTGAGGGCAACGACATGCTCTACGGCGATGCCGGATCGGACCGTATCTTTGCCGATGCCGGCAATGACATGATCCAGACCGGTGCCGGCAGCGACTTCGTATCCGGGGGATCCGGCGACGATATCATTGTCGCCGCCAAGGATGATGGTGACGACATCTACTACGGCGATGCCGGCAACGACACTTTGGACATGTCGGCCATAACCGCCAATCTGACCGTTGATATCGGCTCCGGGTTCATGAACCAGGGGAGCGTGTCCAGCAGTCAGACCGGGCAGGATACCCTGTGGGGGATCGAAAATGTCGTGACCGGCTCGGGCAATGACACGATTGTCGCCAATGCCTTCGTCAACGTCATCGAAGGCGGAGCCGGCAACGATACGTTCCGGTTCCAGTCCGAAGCCAATGCTGATGGCGATACGATCACCAGCTTCCAGGCCGGTGACAAGATCGACCTCAGCGGTACCGATGCCAATAATGGGGTGGCGGGAAATCAATCCTTCACCCTGGTCTCGGGATCGAGCCTGAGTGGCCCGGCACAACTCGCCGTGACCCATGAAACCAGGGCCGATGGCGATTACACCGTCGTCTCGGGTAGCGTCGACAGTGACGGAGCCGCAGAGTTCCGCCTGAACCTCAAGGGGAACCACAACCTCACCGGTTCTGACTTCAACTTGTAACCAGCGTTTTCCGGCGCGCCGACCAAGGCGCGCCGGCCTTACTCCATCAAACGCGGATTGGTGAGTATCATGCGCAAGACCCCACTGACTGGCACGAAACGTAAGAACGCTGAGAAGCTTACGCAGAGATTTAAAGGAATATTCCTCTTTCTTTTCATCACCTCCGGAATAATCAACATTCTGGCGCTGACCGGCTCCTTCTACATGCTGCAGATCTACGACCGGGCTTTGACCAGCGGCAGCATCCCGACCCTGCTCGGGCTCTCGATCCTGGCGATCGGGCTCTATCTGTTCCAGGGGCTCTTCGACATCATCCGCTCACAGATACTGGTGCGCGTCGGCGCAAGGCTGGATGCAAAGATCGCCCCTCTGGCGCATGAAGTTGCGATCGACATGCCCCGTTTCGGCTTCTCCACGGCAGAGGCCCTCGAGCGCGGCCGCGACGTCGATACGGTCAGGGGATTTCTCGGCAGCCAGGGGCCGATCGCCTTTTTCGACCTTCCCTGGATGCCGCTCTACCTGATCTTCGTCTACATGCTGCATCCCTATCTCGGCGCCCTGACATTTGGCGGCGCCTTTGTCCTCACGATTCTCGCGATCCTGACCGAGGTGATGACGCGCAGATGGGCCGCCGCCACCCACAAGGCCGGTATTGAGCGAAATGCCATTGCCGATTCAAACACCCGCAATGCCGAGGTGTTGAAGGCCATGGGCTTTGCGCCGCGTGCGGTCAGCCGGTTCAATGTTGCCAACAAGGAGCACCTGGCGCTTCAAACCCGGACCAACGACATCAGCGGCACCTTTGGGGCGATCTCCCGGGTGCTTCGGATGGTGTTGCAGTCTGCGGTTCTGGGTCTGGGAGCGTGGCTGACGATCCAGGGGGAAATGTCTGCCGGCGCCATCATCGCTGCATCCGTTGCTTCGGCGCGTGCTCTTGCCCCGGTCGATCTTGCTGTCGGCAACTGGAAGAGTTTCGTCACGGCACGAACCGCCTTCGCTCGCCTCAAGGAAACGGTGGTCGCATTGACGAGTACCGTTGCGCCGATGGACCTTCCTGCGCCCGCTAAGAGCTTGAAGGTCGAAAAGCTCACGGTTGCAGCCCCCGGTTCCGGCCGGGTTCTTCTGAGCGATGTCAGTTTCGACATCGAAGCCGGACAGGTTCTGGGCATTATCGGTCCAAGCGGCGGCGGCAAGACAACACTTGCGCGCGCGCTGACCGGGATCTGGCCGCCGCTTCGCGGTGGTGTTCGATTGGATGATGCTGAGCTGACGCAATGGTCAGACAGCTGTCTCGGACAGCACATCGGATATCTCCCGCAGGACGTGGCACTCCTGGATGCCACGGTCGAGGAAAACATTTCCCGCCTTGATCCTGATGTCGACGCACGGGCAATCGTGGAAGCGGCACAAACCACCGGCATTCACGAAATGATCGTGCGTCTGCCGGACGGTTACCGTACGGCGCTCGGGCCTCAGGGGGCATCCCTGTCTGCCGGTCAGAGGCAGCGGATCGCGCTTGCACGGGCGTTGTACCGCAATCCGTTCATCGTCGTCATGGACGAGCCCAACTCCAATCTCGACGGCGAGGGCGAGTCCGCACTGACGCAGGCCATACAAGCCGTTCGCGCCCGCAATGGCATCGCCATTGTCATTGCCCATCGCCCGAGCGCGCTTACCGCCTGCGACCTGATTGCCGTGGTTCAAGGCGGCAAGCTGGTCGCGTTTGGGCCCAAGAACGAAATCCTGAAACCAGCCGCGATAGGGGACGCCGGTGGCCGACCCGCACTGCCCGCGCGCATGACGTCAAAGGTGTCGGAATGATCGAGGCGAAGGGAACAAAAACGGTCAAAGAGGAAGACCCGCACCAGCGCTACAGCCTGAAAAACGAGGAAGCGCCGTCAAGAGCACCGGCTGTTATCGCGATGTTTTTGACGGGCTTTGCGCTTTATCTGAAGAGCGCCTTCAGCACGGCGTCGGAGCCGGCGGAGGAGCAGCCTCCGCAAGCAAGGGAGCCGCAGGAAGATATGGCCCCCTTGCAGTTGGTGGCGGAGAACAAGCCGGAAGAAGTCAAGGAAGAGGAAGCGCCTGCCAAAAAGAAGGCTGGCGGCGCCATGCGAAACTACAGTAGCCAGAACGAAGAAATGGATGCCGTTGATATTCGATCGCCCTCATTCCGGCCGGATGATTTCTCGACCTCGATGTCTGAACGGTGGGAGCTGGAAAGCCCGTCGCCCGTCTTGAGGGCGTCGAACGACAATGTCGCGTCGGCGCCGTCTGTTGCCGGCTCTCCCGTCAAATCTTTCCCGGTAAAGGATGGGGAAGACGACAAGCCGGGTGGTGGTGATGACGATGACGATGATGACGACAACGAAGATAACGACCCCGTTAACCGCGCACCGCGCGTGAACGGCTCAGTCACGCTGAAGGATGCTTCCGGTTGTGCTGCGGTCGTCATCGGCCTTTCCGATCTATTGCGCGGTGCGTCCGACCCGGACGGCAACTTGCTTTCCGTCAGGGATATCACGGTGACATCCGGCACAATCACTAGGACCGCAGAAGGTTGGCTCTACGATTGGACCGAGCTTGGTCCGGTCACGATTACCTACCAGATCACAGATGGCCAGCTTTCGATTACCCAGACTGCGTATTTTTCCGTGGTCAGCGCCCCGCCGATTGTCGGGACCCTGGGTGACGATCTGCTGCTCGGCACCAATTGCAGCGATGCCATCGACGGCAGGGCAGGCGATGACAGCATCGATGCCCGCGGTGGTGCCGATACGGTGGATGGTGGCGACGGCAACGACAACATCGTCGCGGGCGGGGGCAACGACATCATTTTCGCAGGGATCGGAAACGATGTCGTCTTCGGCGGCACAGGCGACGATCAGATTCACGGCGGCAGCGGCAACGACCGTCTGTTTGGCGAGGAGGGGCGCGATATTCTGTCTGGGGACGAGGGAGACGACGCCCTGCATGGAGGCGCTGACGACGATCTGGCCTTCGGCGGCGACGGCAACGATTTGGTTGCCGGCGATGAAGGCAACGACGCCATCGACGGCGGCAGCGGCGACGATCGCCTGTCCGGCGGTAGCGGCAACGATACTCTGCTCGGGCAAGCGGGCAAGGATCATCTTGTCGGGGACGAAGGCGCGGATGTTCTGGTGGGGGGCGGCGACGAGGATATCGTCATGGGAGGTGCTGGTAACGACACGATTGCGGGCGAAGGGGATCTCGTCTCGGACCAATATGACGGCGGCGACGGTTTGGACACGCTCGATTATTCCAGCGTGTCACAATCAATCATCATCGATTTAGGCGAAGGCAACGCCGCCGGCGAAGAGATCGGCGAAGATACCATCTCGAATTTTGAGGTGGTCCTGACCGGTCAGGGGGATGACAGCGTGACCGCCAGCCTTGGGGCCGAGACAATCGCCACCGGAGCCGGCGACGATACGGTTAAAGATGCAGGAGGGGATCTTCTCCCCGATCTTTACGATGGCGGAGATGGCACCGACACGCTCGATTATTCCAGCTTGTCACGGTCGATCGAGATCGACCTCAGCGAAGGCCAAGCCTCGGGCGCAGAAATCGGCGAGGACACCGTCGCGAATTTCGAGGTGGTCCTGACCGGTCAAGGCGATGACAGCGTGATCGGCAGCGACAACGCCGAGACGATCGTCACGGGGGCCGGCAACGATACCATTCACGACGGAGCAGGCGCGGATGTCGTTTCGGCCGGAGCGGGAAACGATACCGTCATGGCCGCGGCGGACAGCGCCGATGACCATTATGATGGCCAATCGGGTCTGGACACCCTGGATTATTCTGCGGCAACGCAGGGGGTTGTCATCGACCTTGAGACCGGCATCGCGACCGGTGTCGATATCGGAACCGACATTGTCACGAGCTTTGAACAGATCGTGGGCAGCGCCCAGGCGGACGTCTTCCACGTCGGTCAAACCGCGTTGATCCTCGAGGGAGGCAGCGGCGATGACGTCTTCCGTTTCAATATGCCGGCGGGTTCATCGACCAGCGACGCCATCCATCACATCCTCGATTTCATGGTCGGGGACCGCATCGAGATGTCGAGGTATCAGATCTTCGAGGAGATCGTCGATAACCTCGAGGACCATTTCGAGGCTGTCTATGGCGAAGATGTCGATGAAGACGCGCTTCCCATCAGAATGCGGCATGAGGGGACAGAGGAACATGGCGTAACGCGGATCGAATTCGATACCAACAACGACCAGGAATACGAGGTGGCTGTCACTTTGAGCGGTCATCACATGTTGGTGGTCGTCGAGACCGCTCAAATATAATCCCGGGGGGAAAAATAAAATGCTCAAATCACAACGAAATCCTCCAGCCATCGGCGACGATGAGGCAGACGCCGCGTTCCCGGTAACCTTCCGGGTTATCGTCGGCGCCATGCTTGGCGTTCTGCTTTTTGCCGGCGCCGGCGGATGGGCTGCCACGGCCCAGCTTACGGGCGCGATCGTTGCGGCGGGAATGGTCAAGGTCGATCAGAACCTGAAGGCAATCCAGCATCGTGACGGCGGCATCGTCAGCGAGATCCTGGTCAAGGAAGGCGACGCCGTCAGAAAAGGCGACATCATGCTGCGGCTTGACGACGTGCAAACCCGAGCGGAACTGTCCATCGTCAAGAACCAGCTCGTCGAACTGGCGGCGCGAAAAACGAGGCTTGTCGCCGAACGGGACAACGCGGCGGAATTGCAGTTTGGAGCAGACCTCAGTGAGGCAATGAGTGTGGTTCCGACGGTCTTCATGGGCGAGGCGCGGCTTTTCTACGGGAACCGCCAGAACCGGGAAAGCCAGAAGCAACAGCTCCAATTGGGAATTTCCCAATTGGAAGAGGAGGTCAATGGCTTGAAGGTTCAGCTCACCGCAAAGCAGGACGAACTGGCGCTGATCAAAACCGAGCACAAGAAGATCAAGCGCCTCACCGACAAGAACCTGCTCGAGACCTCCCGCAAGTACATCATTGATCGCGAAATGGCGAAGATCACCGGCGAGTACGGCGAGATACAAGCCAACATCGCGCGCTCCAAGGCCAGAACCAGCGAAATCGAGCTTCAGATCATCGCCATCGACGAGGCCGCTCGGACCGAAGCACAGCGTGATCTAACGACCGTCGAACAGAAGATCTCGGAGTTGAGTGAACGAAAGGTGGCTGTCGAAGATCGATTGCAACGCACCGATATACGCGCCCCTTTGTCGGGAACCGTGAACGAGCTTTTCGTCCACACGATTGGTGGGGTGATCACGCCGGCGGAAAAGCTGGTCACGCTTGTCCCTACCGACGCTGCACTTAAGATCCAGGCCCGGCTTTCTCCCACCGATATCGATCAGGTGTTCTCCGGTCAGGTGGCGAAGCTTCGCTTTTCGGCTTTCAATCAACGCACTACTCCCGAGCTCTCCGGACACGTCACCTATGTGTCGGCCGCTACGAGCAACGACCCAAGTTCCGGTGAGACATACTACTTGGCGGATATCGGGGTTGCCCAAGCGGAGTTGGCCAAGCTTGGTGACAATAAACTCTTGCCCGGCATGCCGGTGGAGGTCTTCGTTTCAACGGAGCAAAGAACGGCACTGTCGTTCCTATCGAAGCCGCTTACCGACCAATTCAGCCGGGCCTTTCGAGAACAGTGAACAAATTCGCATCTTCCGCACAGAGACATGATGTGCCTCGTGCGGGAACTGGCCATCCCAGGGCTGTTTCCGCGACATCCTTGGGATGGCCGTCTGTCGCCGGACGGTCATGACCGAGCGAACGCATTCGTTTCGGACGCGCACGGATCATTCTCGACGCTTAAGAAACTCCAAAGTGGCCACCGCAACATCGAAGTTCCTCCTCAAACACGCAGGGCGAAGCCGCCAGTGCCACTGGTAAAGCTGCTCTGCATCTTGATCGTTATCCAGACCTGCTGTCGGACGTTCGGGCAGTGTGCAAAGTCCGGCTGACAGGGTAGCGGCTTGCTGAAGATCGATACTCCGCAGCTTCCCTCCACCCGCCGACATTAACCGCGAGAGGAACCAAACGCGCCCGAAAATGTTTTTGTCTCGCGAGGATGCGAGCCGTTCCAAGACGTGACAGCACGGTGAACACGGGCGCGTAATCCTTGTGTTGCCATGAGCAACGATTGGCAGGCGAGCCTGCACGCATCTGATCTGCATTCAAGGAAGTCGGTGGGGATGGCGGACGAGACCGGGGACAGCGATGGCCAGCGACAAGCTTTCGACCTACAAACAGAAGCGCGATTTCAAGGTCACCAAGGAACCAAGCGGAGCGGGCAAGCTCAGCCCTTCCAATCGACGTCGCTTCGTCATTCAGAAACATGACGCCACCCAGCTGCACTACGATCTTCGTTTGGAGCTCGACGGTGTCTTCAAATCCTGGGCTGTGACCAAGGGGCCATCGCTCGATCCGCAAGACAAGCGCCTTGCGGTGGAGGTCGAGGATCACCCGCTCGACTATGGCGATTTCGAAGGCACCATTCCGAAAGGCCAGTATGGCGGGGGCACTGTCATGCTGTGGGATCGCGGTTATTGGGAGCCGGAAGGAAATCGGACGCCGGAAGAGGCGCTGGCCAAAGGTGATTTCAAGTTCACCCTTGAGGGCAAACGGCTCCACGGCAGCTTTGTGCTCGTGCGCATGCGTCATGATCGCGATGGTGGAAAACGAACGAATTGGCTCCTGATCAAACATCGTGACGATTTTTCGGTCGATGAGAACGGAGCGGCTGTCCTTGAGGAAAACGACACCTCAGTCGCCTCCGGACGCTCGATGGACGCGATCGCGTCGGGCAAAGGCAGAAAGCCAAAGCCCTTCATGGTGGAGGGCGGCGCTATTGGGGCCGACGCGGTGTGGGACAGCAACCACGGTCTTGCCGCCGAGGAACGCCAGGCGGGAGCGGGGAGCCGAAAAAAGTCTGTGTCCGCCAGACGCCCGAAATCCAGAATGCCTGATTTCATCCCACCGCAGTTATGCGAAACACTGGAGCGCCCTCCGAACGGCGGTGGCTGGATCCATGAGATCAAATTTGATGGCTATCGCATTCAGATGCGGGTCGAGAATGGCAAGGCGACTTTGAAGACCCGCAAAGGTCTCGACTGGGCAGCCAAATTTGCCGCCATCGCCAAGTCGGCAGCAGCTCTGCCTGATGCCATCATCGATGGTGAGATCTGTGCTCTTGACGAAAAAGGAGCACCCGATTTTGCTGCCCTTCAGGCAGCACTTTCCGAAGGCGAGACCGATGCCTTGGTCTACTTTGCATTCGATCTCCTGTTTACCGGCGATGAGGACCTGCGAGAGTTCGCGCTGACACAGCGGAAAGAACGGCTCGCAGCGATCCTGGAGGATGCGGGCGACGATCCGCATCTGCGCTTCGCCGAGCATTTTGAAACCGACGGTGATGCCGTGCTGCGATCTGCCCGCCGTCTTTCCCTTGAGGGCATCGTTTCCAAGAAAGCGGATGCGCCGTACCAGTCCGGCCGCTCCGACACATGGGCGAAATCCAAATGCCGCGCAGGTCATGAAGTCGTCATCGGCGCCTATGCAACGACCAACGGCAAGTTCCGTTCTCTCCTTGTTGGCGTCAATCGTGGCGAGCATTTCGTCTATGTCGGCCGGGTCGGGACAGGCTATGGCGCAAAGACCGTCCAAACGCTGTTGCCGAAGCTGCAAAAGCTAGAGGCCTCCAAGTCACCCTTCACTGGTAACGGGGCGCCAAAGAAGGATCGGAATATCGTTTGGCTCAAGCCGGATCTCGTTGCCGAGATCGAGTTCGCCGGCTGGACGGCCGATGGCCAGGTGCGGCAGGCCGCATTCAAGGGCTTGAGGGAAGACAAACCCGCGGGCGAGGTGAAAGCGGAAAAACCGGCGTCACCGTCAAAGGCTGCCGTGTCCGATCCTTCGACGGTAAAGCCAGTACCAAATCGTATTCGCAAGGGCGGGAAGGCCGAGGTCATGGACGTGCTGATTTCCAGCCCGGAAAAACCTCTATGGCCGGATGGTGGCGATGGGAAGCCGGTGACCAAGGTTGAGCTTGCCCAATATTATGAGGCGGTCGGGTCCTGGCTGATCGATCATATCAAAGGGCGGCCCTGTTCGATCATTCGCACTCCCGACGGGATTGGCGGCGAGCAATTCTTCCAGCGACATGCCATGCCGGGAACATCGAACCTGCTCGAGCTGGTCACCGTATTCGGGGACAAGAAGCCCTACCTGCAGATCGACCGCGTCGAGGGGCTTGCGGCGATCGCCCAGATCGGTGGTGTCGAACTGCATCCCTGGAATTGCGAGCCCGGGAAACCGGAGGTGCCCGGCCGCCTGGTGTTCGATCTGGACCCGGGCCCCGAAGTCGAGTTTTCCACCGTCATTGACGCGGCGCGGGAAATTCGCGACCGGTTGGCAGAACTCGGGCTGGTAAGCTTCTGCAAGACGACGGGTGGCAAGGGACTGCACGTCGTAACGCCGCTTGCCGTGTCGCGACGGAAGAAATTGAGTTGGGAAGAGGCGAAGGCTTTTGCCCATGATGTCTGTCAGCGGATGGCCCGCGACAATCCAGATCTTTACCTGATCAGGATGGCGAAGAGCCAGCGCGAGGGCCGCATCTTCCTCGACTACTTGCGCAACGACAGGATGTCGACCGCTGTTGCGCCCCTGTCGCCGCGGGCGCGCCCCGGCGCCCCGGTGTCGATGCCGCTCAACTGGACGCAGGTCAAAAAGGGTCTCGATCCCAAACGCTTCACGATCCGGACCGTGCCAGAGCTTCTGAGAGCGGGGACCGCTTGGCAGGATTATTGTGAAGGCCAGCGCTCGCTGGAGCAGGCGATCAAGCGCCTGAGCAAAACGAACAGGGCTGCGGCGTAGTCATCCGCCGAAATTGCGGATGCTTTTCACCCCGACATGGATCGTGGGCGATGGCTGTAGCGGACCGGAAGCCTCGGCAATGGTGCGCGGCTCATTTACGGGGTCGGGTTTCGGCGGCCACAGATTTGCGCAGCGCATCCATGATGTTGATGACATTGCTCGGTTCCGACGCTGGCGATTTCGCTTTGCCCTTCTGGGGTTTTTTCAGCTGTTTCTTTCTCGCGTTGATGATGTCGAGCAGCCGATCCTGGACCGGGTCGACGACTATCTTCGGGTTCCAGTCCTGGGTCTTCTTTTCGATCAATTGCTGGACGAGCGGCATCATGTCGGAATCCGCTTTCTCGTTGCCGATATCCTCAAAATAGGCTTTCTCGTCCCTGACCTCATCCCCGTAGCGCAAAGTCCACAGGATGATGCCTTTACCACGCGGCTCCAGCAAGACGGCGCGTTCGCGACGCGAGATGACCAGTCGCGAAATGCCAACCACCCGCTTGGCCTCCATCGCTTCACGAATGACGGAAAAGGCTTCCTGACCGACAGGGTCGTTCGGGGAGAGAAAGTACGGGGTATCGAACCAGATCCATTCGACGCTGTCGCGGGGTGCGAAGGTGGATATGTCGATGGTTTTGGTGCTGTCCAGCGCGACATTTTCGAGCTCGTCGTCCTCCAGCATGACGTACTCGTCTTCGGCGCGTTGATAGCCCTTGACCTGGTCGTCCTCCTTGACTTCGTGCCCGGTGACCGCATCGACGTAGTGGCTGATAACACGGTTCTGTGTCGCGCGGTTGAGCGTATGAAAACGGACCTTTTCTTCGTCGGACGTTGCCGGCATCATCTGCACGGGGCAGGTGACCAGCGACAGCTTGAGATAACCTTTCCAGTAGGGCCGAACGGCCATGAAAGCGTCCTCCGACTAGCTGGCGCGCCGTTTTTGCGCGGTAGCGGGCTTGGATTTGGCAGTTGCAGATTTTGCAGCTGGCTTGCGAGCGGCGCCCTTGTTGACATTCGCTGCGGTGCGCTTTGCTTTTGTTTTCTTCGCAGCCATGCCCGCACTTTCGCGCAGTGCCAGCAGCAGATCTCCAGGCTTCGACGCAGCGGGCGCCTTCCTTTTGGGAAGCGAGCGTCCTTCGATTTTGGCTTTGACCAGTTCGGCCACCGCAGCCTCATATCGATCGTCGAAGCTGCTGGCGTCGAAGCTACCCATCTTGGTTTCGATGATATGTTCGGCAAGATCCAGCATCTCGCCTTCGATCTTGAGGTCGGGGAGATCCTCGAAAGCCTTGTCGGCCGAACGGACCTCGTAATCAAAGTTGAGCGTGGAGGCGATCAGCCCCTTGCCATGCACTCGGATAAGGACGGTGCGCACCCGTCGGAACAGTACCGTTCGCGCAATCGCGGCGACCTTTTCCTGTTTCATCCCGTCGCGCAGCAGCACGAAGGCATCGGTGCCCAGCTTGTCGGGAGCGAGATAATAGGGCTTGTCGAAGTAGATTGTGTCGATCTGGGAGCAGGGGATGAAGGCCTCTATCTTCAGGGTCTTGTCGCTCTCGGGAACGGCTTCGGCCATTTCCTCGGGTTCCAGGACGACGTACTGGCCATTCTCCATCTCATAGCCTTTGACCTGGTCGTCACGCTCAACCGTATCTCCCGTCTCGCCATCGACGAATTCGCGTTTGACTCGGTTTCCCGTCTTGCGATTGAGAGTGTTGAAGGCGATGCGGTCAGAAGTTGATGCCGCCGTATAGAGCGCCACGGGACAGGTCACCTCGCCGAACTTGATGTAGCCTTTCCAATTCGCTCTTGGGGCAACCATGATACAAGTTCTCCTGACGCGGCCAACGGAACTCAACCGCTCAGCCGGCGTTTCGTTCCCGACCGTTCTCAATCGAATGCATCTTTTGCGCCGCAGCCGCGTTTGTGGAGGGGAAAATCACAAGGGAGGTCTGCCATGAGAATGCGCGAGCCAATCGATACCGGCAGCGGTGAACGCCGTCGGCGGCGCGAGGAGGATCGCGAGTCCAAGAAGGGCAACGAAGCTTCGTCGTCGCTGCCCATCGCATGCCGGCAGCGCAGATCATTCTGGTGAAACTCGCCACCTACAATGTCAACGGCATCAACGGTCGCCTCGACGTGCTGCTGCGGTGGCTCGAGGAGAGGCAGCCCCACGTCGTGTGCCTGCAGGAACTGAAAGCGCCCGACAGCAGGTTTCCTCATCGGGAAATCGAGAAAGCCGGCTATGGCGCGATCTGGCACGGACAGAAATCATGGAATGGGGTGGCCATCCTGGCTCGAGGACGGACCCCAATGGAGACGCGTCGCGGTTTGCCGGGCGATCCTGATGACAGTCACAGCCGCTACATCGAGGCGGCAATCGAGGGAATAATCGTCGGATGCCTTTATCTGCCGAATGGCAATCCCGCCCCTGGACCCAGGTTTGACTACAAGCTGCGTTGGTTTGACCGGCTGCAGCACTATGCGGCGCAACTGATAGACCTGGAGATCCCGGTTGTCTTGGCTGGCGACTTCAATGTCATGCCAACCGATCTGGATGTTTACAAGCCGGAGCGGTGGCGAGACGATGCGCTCTTCAGACCGGAGGTGAAGGCGGCCTACGCCGCACTTCTTGATCAGGGCTGGACGGATGCGGTGAGGCATCTCCATCCGAATGAGCGGATCTATACATTCTGGAAGTATTTCCGAAACGCATTTGCCCGAGACGCCGGGCTTCGCATCGATCATTTCCTGTTAAGCCCGGCGCTTGCTGGCGATCTCAAGCGGGCCAAGGTGGACAAGTCAGTGCGAGCTTGGGATCACACGAGTGACCACGCGCCGGTTTGGATCGAGCTACTTTAACCCGCAACGATCTGCTCTGCCGTAAACCTCTATTCTTTTATCGATCCGTCCTTCTATGGGCCGTCTCATTTCGGAGGAAACTCTCCGTTGCAGGTCAAATCCTATGTGTAGGCGATCAATATTGCCATGCCGATCGCGATCATGCCTATACCGAGCCAGTTCCTCACCAAACCAAGAAATCTAAGCCCCTGTCCTCTGGGCTCCAGGGTCGGCTTGGCATCTGAAATGGATCGGTGAGGATCGCTGAGAGGTCGACGCCTGAGCGCACCCCAAAACAAATCGAGTACACCGGCGATCACGAGGGCAGCACCGATCAGGATCGCGGTTATGGACATGGTTTTCTCCATTGTGCGCCAGGGTCGCGTGCGCAGCTGTGAGAACAGCCAATACGATCACCTGGTGCCTGTGAGCCTGACACCGGGACAGAGTAGCGCTGCACTTCAACGAACGAACTCTGCGCAACTCCCTTGGTTGATTGACCAACCGCAGGGAAAAGTAATGGTTCCAATCACAATTGCGTAAGCGGTTTGACAGACCAGCGATGACATCACCGAATTGCAGGGAAACTGTGTGGGATCGCAACAGTTCATCAGTGAAAGAGAACAGGCCCTCGGTCCTGCAGCGAATGAAAGCGGGGCGAAAATGTGGGAATTTCAAGACTTCGCCACATTTCTCCCATGCGAGAAAGTTACTGGAGGTTGTTTTGTGATTCGTATGCACTGCCTGCAATTTTGTAAAAATCGAGGATTGATATGGTAAAAGTGACCAGAATTGCCACGACTGTCTGTGCTCTTGGTGCCCTCCTAGCAACAACTGGATTGGCTCAAACGGCCTTCGCCCAAACTCAGGCTGAAACCACTTCTGTCGCACCCTTAGCCACAGGCTTGACCGATGGCGGGGCCGCGGAAGCGCAGGTCGTCGAAGCTGTCCGCGCCGGGGACGTTTTAACAATCAAACTCCGCTTCAAGCCGCTCGCGACGAACCAGCTGGAACGAATATATGATTCGATTAGCCAGGACGCGTATGAAAACAGCTTCTACGTTCTTGCTGGCAATAAGAAATACCTGCTGCTTACGGACAGCAGTGATAAGCCGCTGACAAATCCAAACCTCGTTATCAAAGCTAACAAGGATTCTCTGATCGCGGGTTCCTGGCATGGTAGGTTCCCTGCTCCGCCAAAGGACGTCACCGAGGTGTCACTGACGATCCCGGGCGTCGAGACACTCGACGCGATCAAACTTACCGACCGATAGCCATGGCTGGTCCAGCGAAATGTTCCCTCGCGATGGTCGTGATCATGATAGCGGCCAGCGGTTCTTATGCGCAGGTGTCACCTTACCATCGCGAAATACGTGATCTTAAGGCCACGGTTCTTGATTTGAAGGGGCTACCCTCCGATCTGAACAGCGCCGTGTTTGATCTGTCTGCGAAAGCCGATGGGCTTACCGCTCAGCACGGTGGTCTTTCCGTACGACAAGACGCAACGACCGTCAGGGTGTCCATGACGGGCGATGTGCTGTTCGATTTCGACAAGGCCGACATCCAATCGGCGGCCGAACCGACACTCATGGACATCGCGCGTCTCATCACATCCGTCCCCGCCGGCACGATCATCATCGAGGGTCATACCGATTCCAAAGGGTCGGCTCAGTACAATAAGGAACTGTCCCTTCAGCGAGCTAGTGCCGTCATGCAATGGCTTGTGAAACATGGAGCAGATAAAGCGCGGCTATCGGTCGAAGGGCTAGGTGATAGCCGTCCGATCGAACCCAATACGAAAAACGGAGCGGACAATCCCCAAGGGCGCGCTCTCAACCGGCGCGTCGAGTTCGTTTTTCCAAAGCGGTAGAAAAATGGGTCCTGCGGGCCGATGAATTGACGCACGCCGGCTACTTAGGGCCGACGTGCGACCGCTATGGCGTTTGCTGTTGGCCCGACCGGCCGACGCTATCCGTACGGTGACGTATGCGCCTGACCGAGCCCGAGGTCGCCCTTGTGGAGTGTTTGGCCCACAAGTAACCAGTGCACCATCAGGCGGTGTCTTCAACGACGAACAGATCGACGGACCGCCGAGGCACGACTACGCAAAGCCGCCGGCGGCAAACACAGCAAGCGCGCATCCATCCGGCATTCGGATAATCAACCGTTGTCTGTGAATTGCCGACACAACGGGAGGTATGGCGGTTCTTGACATGTATTCAGATACGGCTTTTAAGTTTGTTGAGCGGCTCTGCAAAGCAGCAGAGTTGTGCGGAAACCCTACTGCATGGTTCCTTAAATCCTATCCGATTCAAGGATCAAAACATGCGGCATCAGCTCTTAGAGGTCCCAATGCGCCGAGTCCCTTCTCACGAAAATCACGTTGGAATTTCTGAGAAGTTGAGGATTCATGCGCACCTTAAATCTGGGCGTCCTGGCCCATGTGGATGCAGGCAAAACTAGCCTTACCGAACGACTCCTTTTTGACGCCAGTGTCATCGACAAGCTAGGCAGCGTCGACGCCGGCAATACACAGACAGATAGCCTCGCTCTGGAGCGGCAGCGTGGCATCACCATCCGAGCTGCCGTCGTTTCATTCACGATCGGCGACACGGTGGTGAACCTCATTGATACGCCCGGTCACCCCGACTTCATCGCCGAGATCGAGCGCGTGCTTGGGTTGCTGGACGCTGCAGTCGTCGTTGTTTCTGCAGTCGAAGGCGTGCAAGCGCAGACGCGAGTGCTGGTGCGGGCGTTGCAGCGTGTTGGGGTTCCCTTCCTATTCTTCATCAACAAGGTCGATCGTCTCGGTGCGCGCTACGACGAAGTGCTGCAAGCCATTGCCGGCCAACTACCGGTTCGACCCATCGCCATGTCGGCCGTCATTGATGCCGGTAGTAAACTCGCTCAGGTAAAGGCGTTCGATCCGGGAAGCGAGCCGCTTTTCACCGCGCTGTGCGAGACCCTGGCGGAAAACGATGACGAGCTGCTGCGCGATTATCTGCAAGCGCCGGATCGTCTTACCGACGAAAGACTTGACCGCTCGCTGCGGGATCAGGTTTCTCGCGGTCTGTTGCAGCCGGCATTTGCTGGCGCGGCGGTAACCGGCGTTGGCCTGCCAGCTCTGACATCGGCAATTGCGACCCTACTGCCCTGCCGCGACCTCGATCCTGATGCTGCTGTCACCGGCAGGATCTTCAAGATCGAGCGTGGATGGGGCGGTGAGAAGCTCTCCTATCTCTATCTCTCATCTGGCACGGTCCGCGTGCGGGAATATCTCGACCTGCCTCAGGGGTCGGCAAGGGTGACCGGAATCCAACTTTTCGACGCCGGCAAAATTCACAGCGCAAACAGCTTCAAGGCAGGCCAGATTGCTCGGGTCAGCGGCCTTGGCAGCGCCCGCATCGGCGACGTGGTCGGCACCACCCGCCTCGCAGACGTCCCGCACCATTTTGCGCCTCCAACGTTGGAATCCCGGGCCCAAGCGCAGCGTCCCTCCGAGCGTGCGGCGCTCTGGCTGGCGCTAAACCAGTTGGCCGAACAGGACCCGCTGATTGACCTGCGCAAGAACGAGGACACGAACGACATCTTCGTGTCTCTCTATGGCGAGGTGCAGAAGGAGGTGATCCAGTCGACACTGTTGACGGATTTCGGTCTCGAAGTAACGTTTGAGGATAGTACAGTCATCTGCGCCGAGAGGCTCGCCGGAATCGGCACAGGCCTTCAGGTCATCTTCAAGGAGCCGAATCCATTCCTGGCGACCGTTGGTTTGCGCGTCGAACCGCGACCGGAAGGGGCGGGCAACAGCTTCACGCTGGAAGTGGACGTTGGCCAGATGCCGGCAAGCCTCTACCGGGCAGTCGAGGAAACCGTATTCGAGACGCTTAGGCAGGGCATCTTCGGCTGGCAAGTCATCGATTGCCACGTTGCCATGACCGCTGCGCGGCACAGTTCCCCGTCGAGCACCGCTGCAGACTTTCGGCAGTTGACGCCGTGGGTCCTCGCAACGGCTTTATCAACGGCAAAAACGGTCGTCTGTGAGCCGATCGACCAATTTTACCTCGAAGCACCTTCGCAGACTTTGGGTGGCTTGCTGACCCTGCTTGCCAAGTCGGGCGCTGTCACCAAGGAATCGATTGTGGCCGATGGCGTAGCGCGGCTGGAAGGGCATGTCGCCTCCGAGAGGGTTCAAGGCATTCAGCAGCAATTGCCGGGACTGACAAGCGGCATGGGGACCATGGAAACCTCCTTCCACCACTATGCCCCGGCAGCCGACCCGCAGCGTTCGCGCAAGCGTTCCGGTGTCGATCCATTCAACGGCCGCGAATATCTACTCCGATTGTCCCGACCTGCAGACCGTGCGAAAACTCGGGATGAAATTTGAGCCGCAGAATGTCGTTTCCCTTGCCTCGGGCTGAAGGTCGACCTTCAGCCCGACGGACAAGCAGCCCCGGCATCCACCCAGGCTTGAATGATCTTGCCGAATTCTTCCTGTGTGCCGGGCACCGGTTCGCGGCCATCGCCGGGGTGCCACCCCCACCCAACCAGCTCGTCATGCGCCATGTGTTCCACCATTTCAGCCATGGTCTTGTCGCCGTTGCGAGCCGGGTCCTTCAATTGTTCGCAGATCTGGGCAAGGGTCTTGCCCTCCCAGGCCATTTCGATCGGGGCGAGATGCCAGGCGGGATTGCCTGGAATACTCTTCAGTGTGTCCGCCTGGCCGATGACCGGCGTGTTTTTTTCGCTGTGGCAGGTGTTGCACTGCATGCCCACGAGACCCATGCCGCCATCGCCGCGGAACACCGGCGGTTGATGCGGATGCATCGACATTCCTTGCAATGGGCGTTCCGTCGCCGGGTGACAGTTGACGCATCGCGGATGCTGGATGACCTTTCCGGCTTCTTCGAAGAGGGCGACCGAGCGCGCCTGCTTGTCGGAAATCGACTGGAACGACTCTGCAGAGCGTAGTGCGTTGGCGTTCTGGGCCACGGACGTCGGGGCGAGCATCACGCCCGCCCCGACGATAAGACACTGCACTGCTATGCCTGCAAACAGGAGCTTGATTGTCATCTGACGATATCCCTCACGATGAGATGACACTGACGATGGGAAGCTGCCGCACGGGGGTGCCGGTCAGCTTTCGCCACGCATTGGCGACCGCCGGCCCTATGGGCGGCACGCCGGGCTCGCCGACGCCAGTCGGTTTTTCCGCAGATCTGATGATCTCCACTGCCACATCGGGCATTTCATTGATGCGGATCGAGCGGTAGTCGTGGAAATTCGACTGCACGATCCGTCCGCCTTGGCCGAGAGTAACGGCGTCGAACAGAACGGCACCGAGCCCATAGCCGATGCCGCCCTCCATCTGTGCCTTGATGATGTTGGGATTGACCGCGACGCCGCAATCGACCGCACACCAGACTTTATGGACACGCGGGGCGCCATCGGAGCCGACCGAAACTTCCGCGACCTGACCGACGAACGAGCCGAAGCTTTCGACGACGGCGACACCACGGGCGCGCCCGTCAGGAGGTGTTGATCCCCAGTCCGCCATTTCCGATGCCTTGCGCAGGACGCCGGCGTGACGCGACCCCTTGTCAAGCAGCGCAAGCCGTCCTTCGACCGGGTCCCGACCGACGCGGGCCAGCAGTTCGTCGACAAAGGTTTCGACCGCAAAGCCGGTATGGGTGTGGCCGACCGAGCGCCACCACAAAGGCGGGATCGGAAGCACGATGTTGTGTGACGTGACCTTGAGATTGGGGATCTGATAGGGAAGGTTGGATGCGCCCTCCACCGATGTCTGATCCAGGTCCGCCTTGGCCATGATCGACTGTCCGACAATGATCTGTTCCCAGGCGGTGATATGGCCCTCGGCATCGATCGCCCCACGCATCTTGTGGGCATACATCGGCCGATAGAAGCCGCCCTGGATGTCGTCCTCGCGCGTCCACATGTGCTTGAGTGGTCGATCGCCGCCGATTGCAGCATAGGTCGTTGCCGCCTCCTGCATATAGGGCGAGCCGAATTGCGCCTTACGGCCGAAGCTGCCGCCGGCGAGCTGGGTATTCACGCGGACTTTCTTTTCGTCGAGGCCGAGAATCTTGGCCGCCACCTGCTGGTCGAAGCCCGGGAACTGCGCACCGTTGTAAATGTCGACGGAGCCGTCGGCGGCCTTGATGAAAACCGCGTCGAGCGGCTCCATCGGGGCGTGTGCGAGAAACGGGAAAACGATCTCCGCCTCGACCGTCTGGAGGCCTTCTTTCCGGAAAGCCTCGTCGACATTCCCGGTATTCGCCGCCTCGAGGCCCGGCTCGTCAAAATGTCTGATGTATTCGGCAGCGAGCTCCTGTGATGAGCGGGTTTCCGCCTTTGCAAGATCCCATTCGACCTTGAGGGCTTCGCGGCCCTTCAGTGCCGCGAACGTGTTGTCCGCGTAGACCGCGACGCCTTGAGGGATCTGTTTGACATCGACCACACCCATGACCTTGCGCGCCTCGCTGTCATCGAAGGTTTTCACGGTGGCGCCGAAATGCTTCGGATGGGCGACCACGGCAACCAGCAGATTGTCCGGCGTGATATCGAGCGTGAAAATCGCCGTTCCGTTGATCTTGCCCTGGGTGTCGAGCTTTGGAAGCTCGGTTCCGATCAGCACGAAGTCCTTCGGATCCTTGAGTTTGACATCTGCAGGCGGAGTTTGCCGTGCGGCACTGTCCGCCAGCGCGCCGAAGCCGCTCTCCTTGCCGGAAGACGCATGCTTTACGCGGCCCTTTTCGACGGTGATTTCGGCGACCGGTACCTTCCATTCTTCGGCAGCCGCAGCAACCAGCATGGCCCTTGCGGTGGCGCCGGCCTTGCGCATCTGCTCGTAGGCGTTGGCAATCGAACTCGACCCGCCGGTGCCCTGCAGGCCGAAAGCGAGATTGGCGTAGATCTTGTTGTCAGTCGGCGAGTGGACGGCGCGCATCTGGCTCCAGTCCGCATCGAGTTCTTCGGCAACCAGAGTGGCAAGGCCGGTGAAAGGCCCCTGGCCGAACTCGATGTGCTTGGAAAGCACGGTGACGGTGTCATCCGTACCGATCTTGACGAAGGCGTTCAGCGGCCGGAGTTCGCCGCTCCCGCCGGCCGGCACCCCGGTCTGTGCCGCCGAGAGGAATTTCGGCGCGATCGCCACGCCAATGATCAGGCCGGTGCCGGCGAGGAAGCCACGACGGCTGGTTTTGATGTCATGGATCGTCATTGCTCAGCCCTCCATCGAATTGGCAGCGTTGTGGATCGCTGCTCGAATGCGATGATAGGTGGCGCACCGACAGAGATTGCCGGTCATGGCGCCATCGATCTCGTCGTCCGTCGGCTTGGGCACCATCTGCAGCAGCGCCACCGCCGACATGATCTGGCCGGACTGGCAGTAGCCGCATTGCGGCACATCCAGCCCCGCCCATGCCGTCTGGACAGCCTCGGCTTCCTTGCCGGCAATGCCCTCGATCGTTACCACGTCGGAACCATCGATCATGGCAATCGGTGTGATGCAGGACCGTCGCGGCATGCCGTCCAGATGCACCGTACAGGCGCCGCATTGCGCGATGCCGCATCCGTATTTTGTGCCGGTCAGCTTTTCGAAATCTCGGATCACCCAAAGGAGAGGCGTATCGGGGTCGCCGTCGAACGTCCGATTTTTACCATTGAGCGTGAAAGTCACCATGTCCATGCATCCTTCTCATGGAGCCGCTGGGGCAGGCTCATAACCAAGACTTATGGCACCAGTCGAGGATGGAAAGAGACTGGGCAAAATAGGCGATTAAGCCAGTCAACCGGACAGGTATCGGTTGATCAAATCAATTGCCTGTGACGTGACGACCAGCGGGTTGGGCGATCCACCGGGTCCCTTCCGATGGTTGCTGTAGGGGATCCTGCCATGAGCGATGGCGAAGATCCGATCATGAGGTATAATTGGGCCATGCCGACCTTGCCGTTAATCGCGAGTTTGAAAGAGTACCGCGCCGAGTGGCTTCGCTATGATCTGACGTCGGGTCTAGCGATTGCAGCGGTCGGGTTGCCGAGCGCCATCGCCTATCCGGCCATTGCCGGGTTGCCGCCGGAGGTGGGCCTTTATTCCAGCATATTGCCGCTTCTGGGCTACGCTCTCCTCGGATCTTCGCGACAACTCATCGTCGGCCCAGACGCCGGAACGGTTACGGTGCTGGCCGCCGTGCTATTGTCGCTCAATCTTCCGACCGCAGAAGATCGGCTCGTCGCGACCGCAGCAATCGCTGTCATCGTCGGCGGGTTGTGCTTTGCCGCTTACGCGCTACGGCTGGGCTTCATAGCAAACTTTTTATCGCGGCCGATCCTGACCGGCTTCATGACCGGTATTTCCCTATCGATCCTGATAGGTCAGATCGGGCGCCTGACGGGCGTGAAGATCGAAAGCGAAGGCGTGCTTCGACCGATCATGGAACTGTTGGACAAGGCCGACCAGATCCACTGGCCGTCGCTCACCCTCGGCGTTGGCCTTTTCATCCTCCTGCGTTTGCTCAACACCTGGCGACCCGGCATTCCTGGACCTCTGGTGGCCGTGGCGATTGCAACGGCCATGTCGGCCGCCTTCAATTTTTCCGCCGCGGGCATTCGTGTGGTCGGTGAGATCCCGTCGCGCCTGCCGACGCCGATGCTACCTATCACCACCGGGGTCTCGATCGGTGATCTCTTCTTGGGCGCTGTCGCCGTGTTGATCGTCAGTTTCGGCGCGGGCATCGTGACAGCTCGCAGCTTCGGTGCGAAGAACAAATATCCGGTCGACGCCAACCGAGAACTGCTGGGCTTCGGCGCAGCAAACATCGCCTCCGGGTTGTTCGGGGGCTTTGCCGTCACAGCATCGGATTCGCGCACGGCTATAAATGATTCCATGGGCGGCAAGACTCAACTGGCCGGTATTTTCTCGGCTATCGCCCTGGCGTTGACGGTGCTGTTTCTCACCGGCGCTCTGTCCTTGCTGCCGACCCCCGCGCTCGGCGCCATCCTGGCGTCTGCAGCCATCGGCCTTATCGATCTGCGCGCTCTGCGAGAATTGTGGCGCATCAGCCCGATCGAATTCGTCTTCGCACTCATCAGCATCACCGGCGTGTTGACCCTTGGGGTGCTGCATGGCGTGATTTTCGCTATCGGAGCGACGTTGCTCTACATCCTGATGAAGGGGCTGACGCCGCGCGATGCGCTTCTCGGCCGCATTCCCGGACGCGAAGGCTTCTACAAGCTGCATCGCTACAAGGACGTAAGACCGATCCCTGGCGTTGCCATCTATCTTCTGCAAGGCAGTCTGTTGTTTTTCAATGCCGACCATGTGCGCGGCCGCGTGGAAGAGATCGTCAAGAACCTGCCTGCCGATACGCGATGGTTCATTTTTGATGCTGGCGCGGCAGCGCAGATCGACAGCACCGCAGCGGCGATGCTCGATGATCTACGGGATTTCGTCGAGGGGCGCGGCTTGAAGTTCGGCATTGTCGAGCTCCATAGCGAACCTCGAGAAACCTTGCTGCGCTCGGGCGTCATCGACAAGATCGGCAACGGCATGATCTTCGACGACCTGGAGGACGCGATCGCCGCTTTCGAAGCTGGCAACGCCAAGACCGCAGCCTAGAAGGCTACGGCTCCTCGCCTTTCAACGACATCGTTAATACCCCGGATTGACGCCGCCTGACCGGATCGCGGCGAAGCTTGGATCGGGGTAAGAACCCTGCCATTGAGCGTAGGTGGTATTGCCTCCTCCACTCGTTGCACAGCCCGAGATCGCCATAAGCGCCAGCATTGCGATAACCAGGGAGATATTAGGCAAAGTCGTCCTCCTCCACACTGAGGTTTCGAACAATACGTTAAGACTTATTTGTATGATGCGCAAATCAACATTTTCAGGGTGCATTCGTACCGTATTTGCAAATCTACACAACAGTTTTCAGGGAAGTTAACTGCGCTACGCAAATAATAGGCCGAATTTCATCGGAGAAGCCGCGAAATGTATTGCGGCGTTGCTCGAACGCCAAGAAGAAGTCGATCAATGGGGTGAGGTCGATTGTTGTGTCGCTCGCCCGGCAAGGCTCGCCATCACAAAACGACCCCGGAGCAAAAACAATCGGGGCCGCCCTGGCAGATGGCGTGGCGGTGTCTTTGCGGTCCTTACTTCGGACGGACCAGCGAACGCTAGGCGGCAATCAAAAGCCAGTGAGTGGAAAAAACTGAACGCAATGAATTGAAAATGGACTATTCTGATCTCTGTGCTAGTTTATTCTACCGCAAGGCTCACATACCTGTCCTTTATCTTTGGCAGACAACTGTTCTGGTAATGACGGCGAAGGACGCCGACAGAAATCGCAGCTATATAAATGGCACACGAGCTCATTGGCGCGTGTCTACTCTAGTGTCGAAACGCTCTATCAAGTTCGGATTCTGGGGTGCGCGCAACATTGCCTCGCCACAGCATCCGTTATGGGGACGACAGCTTCAAGTGCTCGATCGGGACCCGGTTCAGAAACTGGTGCGTTGATCCTGCGCCCGCAAGTGTTTTGAGCAAGAGGCCTTCCAGCCTCTTTTGGAGGAAGAAATGGCGATTGAGCGGGTGTTTACGTTTTTCCGCGCGACGGTGATCGTTTTGTCGATGCTTGTGCCCTCTGGGGTTGTGCTGGCCCAGCAGACCGCCACAGCGCCTTCCACGCCCGCGGAGGCGGCTCCAGAACCGCTAAGCGACGATGAGCTCGAGATCCTCGTTGCCCGGATCGCGCTTTATCCCGACGAGTTGGTCGCGCTCATCTCCGCTGCATCGCTCTATCCTTTGCAGGTGGTCGAGGCCGAACGTTTTCTTCAGGAGAGTTCAAAAAATCGCGATCTGAAGCCGAAGGAAAGCTGGGACGGCAGCATCGTTTCGCTGCTCAACTATCCCGAGATCGTCAAGATGATGAGCACCGACCTCGAGTGGACGCAAAGCTTCGGCGAGGCGATCGCCAACCAACAGAAAGATGTTCTCATAGCGATACAGCAGCTGCGTGACGAAGCCGTTGCCAAGGATATAATCAAGACCGACGACAAGATTAAAGTCGTCGAGGAGGGTGACAACGTCGTCATCCAGTCGGCAAATCCCGAAACGATCTATGTGCCGCAGTATGCGCCGGAAATGCTCTACCAGCCCGATTATGCGCCGGTACCGATCGGCTATTATGACGATCCCTATCCTGCCTATTGGTACCCGGGCGCCGCCTTTTTCGCCGGAGCAGTCACCGGCGCGGCCTTCGCGGCCATCGTCGACTGGGATGACTGGGGCGTCTGGGGTGGCAATTGGGGCGGCGACATCGATGTCGATTGCAATAACTGTTTCAACAACATCGACTTCGACGGCAAGATGAAATGGAACGACGTCGACTGGAAGAATGTCGATCGCAGCAAGATCAACTTCGACCGCAATCAGTTGCAGAAGTTTGATCGCACCAACATCAAGAACAACATCAAGGCCAACGGCAACAACAACATTCGTAACCGCGCCGCCGAGATCAATCGCGACCGGCCGCAGGCGCGACCGGGCGGTGCAGGTGGCGGTCAGCTCAACGACGTGCGCAAGAGCACGCTCGATGGGCTGAAGGCGCAGCAGCGACCGGCGGCACGCCCAGGCGGCGGTCAGGCGGTAGCGAAGGCCAGGCCAGGCGGCTCGAAGCCGAGCGTGAACAGGCCCAAAGGCAACAAGCCCTCGCAGGCAAACCGACCCGCCGGCAAGAAGAAGATGGCCGCCAAGGCACAGAACCGGCCCAAGAAGCCGTCCGGCCTCGGCAACGTCAACTCGGGTCGTCGCGAGGTCGCCTCTTCGAAGCGTGGCGGACAGAGTATGGGCGGCGGTCATCGCGGCGGCGGGCGGCCTCAGATGAGAAGTGGCGGTGGAAGGCCATCGGGTGGCGGGGGCCGTGGCGGTGGCGGCCGTGGCGGTGGCAGGCGTTAACGGAGCGACAGGAGCACGATCATGAGCAAGCTTTCTCAGACTCTTCTTCTGGCATCGGCCATTTCCTTCTCCGTTGCTGCATTTCCGCTCGCTGTCGACGGGGCCCGTGCCCAGGCGGTACCAGACGCCGGCGACATCGAGAACTATGCCGCGGCGGAGGATCCGCCGCTGTTCGACGACCCGGCCAAGGCGGTGGAAATGTTCAAGTCGGCGCTCGCCGCCAACGACCTCGATGGTCTTGCAAAGCTTCTGGGCCTTGACGCCGCAAAGCTGAAAACGGGCGAAGGGACGATGGAAACCTTCGCGCTTATTCGCGAAGGTGTGGCACGCAATGTCGTGGTGCGCGACCTCGGCGAAAGCAAGATTCTCGAAATCGGTGATCGGCTCTGGCCGCTGCCGTTTCCGATCACAAAGGGTCGGGACGGCAAGTGGGCTTTCGACACCTATGTCGGGCTTGAGGAGATCGTGAACCGCCGCGTCGGGGAGAACGAACTTGAGGCGATAGAGACCGTGCGCGCCTATGTCGAAGCACAGAAGGATTATGCCTCGCAGGACCGCGACGCCGACGGCGTGCTCGAATATGCCCAGAAGCTGATCAGCAGCCCAGGCCAGACCGATGGATTGTACTGGCCGGCCGAGCAGGGCGATGGTGAGAGCCCGGTCGGCGACGAGATCAGCGAAGCAGCTCTGGAGAAGGCGAAGGCTGGAGAGGGTTATTTCGGCTATCGCTTCCGCATTCTGACGTCACAAGGCGATAATATTGCCGGCGGGAAATACGACTTCATCATCAATGACAATATGATCGGAGGCTTCGGGTTGATCGCCTGGCCGGTGAAATATGCTGAAACCGGTGTGAAGACTTTCGTCGTCAACCAACAGGGCATTGTCTATGAAGCGGATTTGGGTACGAGCACCGAAGCGATCGTGCCGTTTATCGACCGCTTCAATCCGGATGACAAGTGGAGTGTCGTCCTGGATTAGTTGCCAGAAACGCGAGGATGTTCTTCCGGTCTGTCGCATAGGCGGCCGTTTGATCGAAATCAACGTTGCTAACGGATGGTGGCCCTATAAGGTTACACCAGTGACACGATCGAGCGGTATGCTGCAATTTCTTCTGACTGCACAAAAACCTCGCCCTTGCGCGTGAGCCCCGCAGGGCTTCGGTCACGACGGCAGGCAGTCGTTACTGGCAGCGTCAAGAACTAATCCCTTGAACCGTCTAACGGAGTGGGTGCGATGTCCAAGCTTTCCAGTCTTCCGGCCTTACCCATGCCTGGCAATGCATTGACGGAGTACTCCGTGGATGCGTGGCAACGGTGGGTCCTGTTCCTTGATGTAATGCGCAGGCGCGGCGAGCAATATGAGGAACACGCTGCACGCAGCGCGCCTCATGTGCTGGACTATGAAGCCGAGCTCATCTTAGACGGCAGGACCCTGAAAGAGCCGGTCAACTACGCTCTCGTGCGCATCATACCTCCCGCCGACTGCACGATAGATCCTCTCAAGCGTCCATTCATCGTTGTGGATCCACGGGCAGGGCATGGGCCAGGCATCGGTGGCTTCAAGGCCGACAGCGAAATCGGCGTGGCCATGAAGGCCGGTCATACCTGCTATTTTGTCGGTTTCCTGCCGGAACCAGTGCCCGGACAGACGATCGAGAAGGTCCTGTACGCGGAAGCGCAGTTCCTGGAGACGGTCATTTCCCGCCACCCAGAAGCGGATGGCAAGCCCTGCGTCATCGGCAACTGCCAAGCGGGATGGGCAGTGATGATGCTGGCCGCGCTCAGGCCCGAGCTTTTCGGGCCTATTATCATCGCCGGTTCACCGCTTGCCTACTGGGCGGGTGTCCACGGGCAAAATCCGATGCGTTATTCGGGAGGACTTCTCGGTGGAAGTTGGCTGACAGCATTGGTCAGCGATCTTGGCGCGGGAAAATTCGACGGCGCCTGGCTTGTCCAGAATTTCGAGAACCAGAACCCAGCCAACACTCTGTGGACCAAGCAGTATAATCTCTACGCAAAGGTGGATACGGAAGCCGAACGCTATCTCGGTTTTGAGCGTTGGTGGGGTGGACACGTCACTCTGACGGCGGATGAAATGCAGTTCATCGTCGATGACCTGTTCGTCGGCAACAAGCTCGCAGCAGGGGAGATCCGCACATCTGATGGCATGGCCATCGACCTTCGCACGATCCGTTCGCCGATTGTGGTCTTCTGCTCCAAGGGGGACAACATAACACCGCCTCAGCAGGCCCTCGACTGGATTCTCGACATTTACGACAGCGTCGATGAAATTCGCGCGCTTGGCCAGACGATTGTCTATGTCGTCCACGAAAGCGTCGGCCATCTGGGGATTTTTGTCTCCGCCGGGGTTGCTCGTAAGGAGCATGATGAATTCGCGTCAAACATCGATCTGATCGATGTGCTGCCACCTGGCCTTTATGAAGCGGTTCTCGAGCCGAAAGCAGATGCGCTCGATCATCCGGAACTGGTCACCGGGGAGTGGATCATGCGTTGCGAGGCACGGACCCTCGACGATATTCGTGCTCTCGGCGGTAACGATCTTGACGATGAGAAGCGATTTGCGGCGGCGGCTCAGCTTTCGGAGGTCAATCTTGCACTTTACCGTGCGTTTGCCCAACCTTGGGTGCGCGCTGCCGTGACCCCTTCATCGGCAGAGACAATGCGACGACTTCACCCCCTCCGCCTGGGTTACGAGATTTTCGGCCCCTCCAATCCTTTTCTCGACTGGGTTCCCCAGGCAGCAGAGCGCGTTCGCGCCGACCGTCGCCCCACATGGACGGACAATCCCTTCAGCGCCCTCCAAGAGCAGGTTTCCGGCCAAATCGTCGAAGGGCTGGAGTCCTGGCGTAAAATGACGGAACGGCTGGCCGAGCAAACCTTCGGTGCGATCTATGGCTCGTCTGCGCTTCAGGCCGCCCTTGGCGTCGATCCAAAGTCAAATCTGCCACCACGTAAGGCGCCGAAGAGCAAGCTGATCAACGCGCTTGTCGAAGCTCGCACTGCGGCGTTGAAGGAAAGAATATCCGTTGGCGGTCTCCTGGAGGCTCTCGTTCGATCGCTGCTGTTCGTGGGGATGGCCCGTGGCGGGGCCGACGAACGCGGGTTTCAGGCCATTCGCGTGCTTCGGCGTGGCCATCGAGATGCTCGGCAACTGAACCTTTCGGAGTTCAAGGCGCTGGTTCGGGATCAATACTACATCCTGCTTGTCGATGAGGCGGCAGCGCTCGCAGCCATTCCAGCGATGCTGCCGAACGAGCTTGAACAGCGTCAGGCCGCCTTGCAGAGCCTGCGGGGCGTGCTCGAGGCCTCCGGCGCGTTGACGGAAGCTGCGGCGGAGCGCTTTGCCTACGTGACCGAGCTTTTCAGCCTGGATAAGGGGCGCGTGGGCGTCAAGCCGACGCCGATGGCTGTTAGACCTGCCGCGCGCAACCGCGGCGCCGTGCGATCAAGATTGTAGGAGATTATCAGTGGCTTTCTCTAGCGCGACAACTCTGGAGCCATCAAAATACGACCGCCTGATTGCGGCTGCACAAGAGGTTCCTCCCGCAATCACCATCGTAGCGCATCCCTGCGACGAGACCTCACTGCGTGGTGCCTTGGAAGCAGCCCAGCACCGGCTGATTGTTCCGGTTCTGATTGGGCCCGAGGCGAAGCTCCGCAAAGTCGCAGCCGAGGCCGAACTTGATCTCAAGGCATGCGAGATTATCGATGCGCCACACAGCCACGCCGCAGCGGCGAAAGCCGTGGCACTCATTCGCGAGGGGAAAGGCGAGCTCTTGATGAAGGGTAGCCTGCACACTGACGAATTGATGCGGGAAGTAACCGCTTCTGCCACCGGTCTTAGAACGGAACGCCGCATCAGCCATGTGTTCGTGATGGACGTTCCTGGTCACGCGGACACGCTGTTCATCACCGATGCGGCGATCAACATTTTTCCCGACCTCGATGTCAAGCGCGACATCGTGCAGAACGCGATCGACCTCTGGGTCACCATTGGCCTCGGCGAACCCCGCGTCGCGATCGTGTCAGCAGTCGAGACAGTGACGACCAAGATCCCTTCGACCCTTGATGCAGCGGCATTGTGCAAGATGGCAGAGCGCGGTCAGATCACCGGCGGCCTGCTCGACGGCCCGCTTGCGTTCGACAACGCGATAAGCCCGGAGGCCGCCCGTATCAAAGGGCTCAACTCGCCCGTAGCCGGCAGGGCGCAGATCATCGTCGTGCCAGATCTTGAAGCCGGCAACATGCTTGCCAAGAACCTGACGTTCCTGGCCCATGCGGACGCCGCGGGGATCGTGCTTGGTGCGCGCGTTCCCATTATTCTTACCTCGCGGGCAGACACAGTGCGCAGTCGCCTGGCATCATGCGCAGTTGCAACCCTTTATGCGACGGCCCGCCGTCGCTCTACACAAGTGGCGGCTTGAAGCGTGGACGCGATCCTTGTCGTCAACGCCGGCTCATCCAGCCTCAAGTTCCAGATTTTCGAGATCGTGGGCAAAGAGTTGGAGCGGCGCATCCGTGGTCAGATCGACGGGATCGGGGCGCGGCCCCGCTTGCGTGCGGCGACCGCTTCGGGCGAGGTCCTCGTCGATCGCAGTTACGAGCAGGCCGCGATGGGCGATCTGCCCGCTGCCATCGCTGAAGCAGGTGACTGGCTGCGGTCACTTGATGGTTTCGTCCTACGGGCGATTGGCCACCGCGTCGTCCATGGCGGACCCAACTATGCGCAACCGATCCTGCTCGATCACGACATCCTCGATAAGCTCGCCACGTTCCAAGAACTTGCGCCATTGCACCAGCCGAACAACCTCGCGCCGATCCGGCTTGCCATGGAGATTAATCCGCTGGTTCCGCAGGTCGCCTGTTTCGACACGGCTTTCCACCGCGGCCATGCTCCTCATACGGACTGCTACGCCTTGCCGATGGCTTTCTACGAGGAAGGTGTACGAAGATATGGCTTCCACGGGTTGTCTTACGAGTACATCGCAGACCGGATCGGCAACCTAGCGCCCGATGTCGGCCAAGGAAGGGTCGTGGTTGCTCATCTCGGCAGCGGCGCTTCCATGTGCGCAATGAAGGCAGGGCGCAGCGTCGAGACGACGATGGGCTTTACAGCACTTGATGGTGTGCCGATGGGCACCAGGCCAGGGCAGATGGATCCGGGCGTCGTGCTCTACTTGATCGATCAGAAAGGAATGACAACGGGAGAGGTTACAGATCTTCTTTACCGTGCGTCTGGTCTCAAAGGTCTTTCAGGCATCTCCGGCGATATGCGTGATCTTCTGGCTAGCGATGATCCGCGCGCCGCGTTCGCGATCGATCATTTCGTCCATCGTTGCGCGCTCAGCGTGGGCATGCTTGCCGCCGCCCTCGAAGGTCTCGACGCGTTCGTCTTCACGGGCGGGGTTGGTGAGAATTCGGCGCCAATTCGCGCGCGTATCAGTGAGCGCCTTTCTTGGCTCGGGGTTGAGCTTGATGACGCAGCAAACAACGCGGGTAAAACCCGTATATCGACGCAGACGAGCCGCGTAGCGCTCTATGTCTTGCCGACGGATGAGGAGTTGATG
The DNA here is from genome assembly GCF_017488845.2 of Ensifer canadensis. NCBI lineage: Bacteria > Pseudomonadati > Pseudomonadota > Alphaproteobacteria > Hyphomicrobiales > Rhizobiaceae > Ensifer > Ensifer canadensis. Next base: position 565,505 of record NZ_CP083374.1, on the reverse strand, counting down.
ATCGCGCGCCACGTTCATGCGCTTATCACCAGGCCCTGACCACTACAGCGCCGCGCGTCTTATTAGACGCGCCAAGGTCGCTGTAGCACTTTGAGTGGCTGCATGTTTCCTTAGATCGAATACGATTTAAGGAAACATGCAGTACGCCCTGAAACCAGATCTCACAGGAGCAGCAATCAATGTCCAGCCCGGTCGTCAAAGCGGAGCTTCTCAAAGGGAAAAAGGGGCTGATTGTCGGTATCGCGAACGATCGTTCCATTGCATGGGGTTGCGCGCGGGCCTTTCGCGCCTTTGGTGCCGAGCTGGCCGTCACCTATCTGAACGATAAGGCCAAGCCCTATGTGGAGCCTCTCGCGCATGAGGTCGGGGCGTCGATCTTGATGCCGGTGGATCTGGCCATTCCCGGGCAAATCGAAGCTGTGTTCGATCGGATTGAAAGGACCTGGGGTGAGCTCGATTTCGTCGTCCACTCAATTGCCTTTTCGCCAAAGGACACGCTCGGTGGTCGGGTCGTCGACGTGCCGCGCGATGGTTTTCTCACGACCATGGATATCTCTTGCTGGTCTTTTATCCACATGGCTCGCCTCGCCGAACCGTTGATGAAAAACGGAGGCACACTGTTCACGATGACCTATTACGGTTCGCAGATGGTCGTCGAGAACTACAACATCATGGGTGTGGCGAAGGCGGCACTCGAAAGTGCTGTTCGATACCTTGCCGCAGAACTCGGGCCGAAGGGAATTCGCGTCCACGCGATTTCGCCGGGAGCGGTAGCGACGCGTGCTGCGTCGGGCATTCCGGAATTCGACGAACTACTGGAAAAGACCATCCGGAAGTCTCCAGCCCGCGAACTCGTCAGTATTGACGACGTAGGTGTCGCCACCGCCTTTCTTGCCCACGATGCCGCGCGCCTGATGACAGGGCAGGTGCTCTATGTCGATGGCGGCTATCACATCATTGATTGATCGAGCCGAGAGCAGGTGGGGTATGTACCGCGTGTTTGCTTCGGGTGCGCCTCCTTAACAAAGCGGTGCGGGTTGCCGGGGGATAGTTATTCCGGTTCCGGTCGTTATTGGCAGCTCAAGCTGAGCTTTCTTCGGCTCTGACGGCCAGCGCTTTCAGAACTTCGTCATGTTCGCACCGGGCGGGTTGGGTGACCGCACCAGAGTTGTCTTGTATTCCTCCACTGCCTTCAGCAATGGCCCAAGAACCCAGTTGTACATTTCGCCGATATTGTGCTCTTCCTGCGGGTCCGACTCGACGTTGAACACCTTTGGGTAACCATTCATCGGCGCGGCGCTGGATCCCACTCCCCCATTGGCATCATGCCGCCAGGGCCGCTGCGGCCAGGCCCTACGTCGACGAAATACGCCCGGAATTGCTTCCAGCGGACGGAGACGAGATCAGACCCGACGAAGGTCAGCAGATGCTCTCGCCGTCCGGTGTCATTCTTGCCGAGCAGCAGGTCGCTTTGGTCGATTCCGTCAATTGGCCGATCGCTGGGGACCTTGCCGCCGGCAAGACGTGCGAAGGTCGGGAAGAAATCCATGATTGAGAACATCGCATAGGAGGAGCGCGGCTTGATCATTTGCGGCCAGCGGATCACGGCGGCGGTGCGGATCGCGCCCTCGCTGACATCGCCCAGCGCGCCACGATAGGGGCCCGTCGTTCCCATGTCGGGCATGTCAGCGCCGAACCGGCTCGCTCCAGGGCCGTCTGGCCCATTGTCGGATGCGAAAACGACAATCGTGTTTTCCTCAAGGCCAAGCGCTTTCAATGCATCGAGTACTGTGCCGACGATTGCATCGCCCTCCATCAGCGAGTCCCCGAACTGGCCGATGCGTGAAGCTCCCTCGAAACGCTTCGAAGGCAGATTGGGAAAGTGCGTGCGAGAGATCGGCAAATACAGGAAGAACGCCTTTCCTGCTGCCTTTTGGCGCGTCATGAAATCGATGCCGTGGTCCACCAGTTCCCAGTCGATCCCGCGACGCACTTCCTCCGTGTAGGGTTTGACCAGCGTTAGCGGCTCTCCACGTTTAGCTTCAACGATGTGCGGTCCATTTTCGAGCGAGATGTCGACGGACTTGGTCTGGAGACCTTGGCGGATCATGCCGAACGCGTCCCAGGTGTCGCTGGGCGGGATTCCATAAAATTCGTCGAAGCCCTGGTTCTGCGGCTGACTGTAGATTTGTCCGCCAAGGTGCCACTTGCCGAAGATCGCCGTGGCGTAGCCGGCGTCGCGTAGCATCTCTGCCATGGTAATCTCGTCGGCTGGCAGCGAGATAGATGTGCCAGCCACCGCCACCAACGAAAGCCCGGACCGTATGGAGTAGCGTCCTGTCATCAACGCGGCGCGCGATGGCGTACAAGACGGCTCGACTAGGAACTGCGTCAGCCGCAGCCCTTCCGCAGCAAGTTGGTCGATGCGCGGCGTCGGTGAGCCGCGCAGCTCCCCGCCGCCATAGGCGCCAATGTCGCCATAGCCGATGTTATCAGCCAGAATGAACAGGATGTTTGGCGTCGATTGCTGCGCAAATGCCGCTCCGACAAACAACGATTGAGCAATGAGAGACGCTCCGATCGCAAGTGCGTCGCGCGTCCACGGCCACAGTTTGAGCCAAGTCATGCTGCGTCTCTCCACTGTTTCCAAATCCGGGCAGGCGGACGCCGGGTGCTCCTGCTGCGGACGGGAACATCTTTCAATACCGCTGCGTCTGCTCGCCGCTCCAAAATGATCGCCCGCTGGCCTCCCGATCCGCTGTTTCGTTTGTGCGCCAAAAACAGAACCCTGCCTATTGTCCTTCGGGGAAGCGGGATCGCAATGCATTCAAAGCCCCAATGCCCTGTCGACAGCATTGATCAACAAGGCGGCGGGGAACGGCTTGCGTAGATACGCGATGCAGCCCGCCTTAACCGCCTCCACGTGAAGCGCCTCATCCTCAACGGCGGTGATGAAGATAACCGGGAGTTCGCTGCCCGATGCCTTTAAGCGGTGCCATAGTTCGATGCCTGAAATGCCACCCAAATGAATATCGAGGACGATACAGCCAAACTGACTTGCGTCGGCATGGCTTAAAAAGGCCTCGGCAGATGCAAATGCTTCGGTTGCAAAACCATTTGCGTTCAACAGTCGCACGACGCTCCGGCGCACGCTTGCGTCGTTCTCGACAACGGCCACTGTGCGTTGTGGGCTTTCCACTTGAGGCCTTTCTGGAGCCAAGAACAGGAGCAGCCCCGATCACGACGAACGTAGGACCAACATTGGAGGCTGGCTATTGACCTTTGGTGAAGCGCCGCGTTCCAAGTTATCGTGGGAGCGCATCCGAGGCTGGATCGAAAAGGCGCAATCTCTCGGCGATCGACACGGTCTCGGCCAGGGACCGGGCTTCAAGCTTTTCCATGACGTTGTGGCGGTGCGCCTTGACCGTCCGTTCGGATGTGCCGAGAGCATGAGCGATCTGCTTGTTGAGCTTGCCGCGGACGATGAAGCCGAAAACCTCGAACTCACGTGGTGTCAGGTGCGCAATGCGCGCCCTAAGGGCTTGGATACGATCCTGCTCGACACGCTGCGTCTCGCACCGGCGCAACGCCCGCTCGACGGCCTCCAGCAGTGCCCCCCTGGGCGCCGGCTTTTCCAAGAAATCCTCGGCGCCCGCTTTCATCGCCTGAACGCTGGCTTTGACGTTGCCACGTCCCGTGAGAAACACGACAGGCAGAAGCGGCGCTCGCTCAGTGACCCTGTTCTGTAGCTCCAGACCGCTCAGCCCAGGTAAATCAAGGTCAAGGAGGACACAGCCAGGTTCGTCATGCGGAAACTGCGCCAGAAACTGATCGCCTGATTCATAGAGAGACACGCGGTACCCGGATGCCGAAAGCAGCCGCCCGACTGCGGTGCGGAAGGATCGATCATCATCGACGATGTGAACGATTGGTTCCATGGTTCATCCAGTTTGCGCGAGAGGCAGTAAAACTCTGAAAACTGCTCCGCCTTCTGGGCGGTTGGCGGCCCAGATCGTGCCGCCGTAGGTTTCGACTATTGCGCGCACGATGGAAAGGCCAAGCCCCGTTCCGGAGGGCTTTGTAGTATAGAACGGCTCGAAAATGCTGGCGAGCTGTTCGTTTGGTATTCCACGACCGGTGTCCGAAATCGACAGCTCGACCTTGGAATCCTTCGTCAGTGTTGTCTCAAGCATAAGCCTCCGCTCGGTCGCGACCACGTCGAGCATTGCATCCATTGCATTGGTTGCCAGATTGAGAATGATCTGCTGGACGTGGACCCGGTCGGCTCGGACCGGCAGTTCCCGCCGGGCCCAATTGGAACTCACGACGACGCCCCTCTGCTCGGCTTCGCCGCGGAGAATCCTGATCGCACTTGTGATGACCTCATTGAGGTCGAACTCCTGCCAGTCGATCTCTCCTCGCTTCTTAAGTAGGCCTCGCATCCGCGAAATGACGTCATGGGCACGCTGATCGTCGTCTTGAATGTCTATGAGGATCTGCTTGATCAGCTCGAGATCGGGCCTCTCGGACATCAGAATTGCCTCCGCCGCCTCGGCGTTGCTGCGGATTGCACCCAGCGGCTGGTTAAGCTCGTGCGCGATTGAGGCTGAAAGCGCGCCGGCTGTTGCGGATTGATTGAGGTGAACCACTTCGAGCAGACGGAGGCGCGATTCGACCTCCGCCGCCTGGCGGCGACGGCGTTCGACAAGAAGTCCGGCAATGACTGTGCCTTGCAGAGCAACAATGGCAAGGGCGACGACGGTCGCGAACCAGTATTGTTCCCAGAAAGTGGGCTCTTTGAACATCTGGACCGTGCCTGCAGGAAGATCCTTTTCCGACAACCCCCAGCGTCGGAGCTGCCTCACGTCGGCGACATATGTTTGGGGCGACCGGAGACTGGAGATTGGCTTGCCAGCGATGGCATCGAGCGCAAGGTCGGCCGCCGTTTTGCCCAGTGACCCAAACGTGACCACGTTGCCTCCAACAATGCCATAGTCGATGTAGGTCGGGTACGGGCCGTAGATCGGCGCACTGGCAGTCTTCGATATTTGCTTGATCGCTTCGCGCGGAACGAAATTGCGCCCGGTAACGTCCTTGAAAATCGTCAGCGCCAGTACAATGCTGTCGGGAGGTAGCTCGGCGGCTCGCTTGGTGAACTCTTCGATCGTCAGGTCTTCCAAGTATGTCGTTTCAAACGTTCTTGAGAAAACCGCAAGATCGGCTCGCGCGGTAGCAAGCCATGAACGGTCGAATTCGGATGATCCTCCAACTATGAAGAGATGCCGCGCATCAGGCTGGAGACCGCGGGCCATCTCAGCGGTCTTTACGATGTCAAATTCGCTGAAAGCTCCGATCACGTCGCTGGGCAAGTCCATTGCTTCGGCAGCGGAACTGCTGAAGCCCGCGACGATTATCCTTGCATCGCCCGAGATTTCCTTGCGGTTGGCAGAGATGAACCGAGCCGACTCCTCGCCGAGCGCAATCACCACGTCAGGGCGGCGATCGCCGTACTTGGCCGTAAGATATTCAGCCATACGGCGCATGTGCTTCGGCTCAGGAAATCGCGAAAGGTCGAGAAATTCGGAGAAAAGATCGATCCGGCCTTTGGTTGCGTCGAGAAGCCGCGACCTGACGGCCTCCCCGGCTGCGGTGGTCGCCGCGATCCGCTCGTCATAAGGATAGAGCACCAGCACACGCGGCACACTGTCAACAACTGCCTGACCGGCCGTCGCCGCTGACGCAGTCGCCAGGAATGCACACAGGCCCGGAACCACACCCCTGATCAGCCAGTGCGATTGCCTGGTCCGGTTACCCAGAACGCCCATGACTTTCCCCCGACAGATAGGCGCAATCTACCAAGGCGAACTTGCTAATACAACCAGAGCTTTAGAATTCAAGCGCAAGCTAACGAAGTGCGGTTTTGCCCGATGGTACAATATCCCCGCCGCAAGACGTCCGATAGTTTCACCGTCGTGGGTGGCCTCGCGCTGGCCACAGGCATCCAGACGAGAGGCCCTCGATCGAGGGCGTTCAGGCTACAGCATTGCTTCAATTTGCTTCGTTTCGATACAGCAAGGACAGGCGGCGGATCCCCTTAAACGCATCAGAACTCGTGCGTTTGGTGAACCCGATCCGCCCAAGCCTTCGGAGGAGTAGTCAATATGAATTTTCGCTTCATGTGCTCTGTCGGAGCCTTGGCGGCTTCGACATTTCTCGTTGGGGCCGCATCCCAAGTGCAAGCCCAGTCGCCGTCAAAACCCAACATTCTCTTTATCGTTTCCGACGACACGGGCTATGGCGATCTGGGCCCCTATGGCGGCGGCCAAGGACGCGGCATGCCGACGCCGAACATCGACAAGCTGGCCGATGAAGGCATGACCTTCTTCTCCTTCTATGCCCAGCCGAGCTGCACGCCAGGCCGGGCTGCAATGCAGACCGGGCGCATTCCGAACCGGAGCGGCATGACGACCGTGGCTTTCCAGGGGCAGGGTGGTGGTCTGCCGGCAGCGGAGTGGACGCTGGCGTCAGTGCTGAAGCGCGGCGGCTATCATACGTACTTCACCGGAAAGTGGCATCTCGGCGAGGCGGACTATGCGCTTCCGATCGCCCAGGGCTATGACGAGATGAAATATGTCGGCCTTTACCATCTCAACGCCTATACCTATGCGGATCCGACCTGGTTCCCTGACATGGACCCGGCACTGCGGGCTATGTTCCAGAAGGTGACGAAAGGCGCGCTTTCGGGCAAGGCCGGCGGCGAGGCGAAGGAAGACTTCAAGATCAACGGCCAGTATGTCGATACTCCGGTGATCGACGGCAAGGAAGGCGTTGTCGGCATTCCGTTCTTCGACGGCTATGTCGAGAAAGCGGCCATCGAATTCCTCGATGAGGCTGCAAAGAAGCCGGATGAGCCGTTCTTCATCAATGTCAACTTCATGAAGGTGCATCAGCCGAACATGCCGGCACCGGAGTTCGAGCACAAATCGATGTCCAAGTCGAAATATGCCGACTCGGTCGTGGAGCTCGACACCCGTATCGGCCGGATCATGGACAAGCTGCGCGAAACCGGAATGGACCGGAACACGCTGGTGTTCTACACAACCGACAACGGCGCTTGGCAAGACGTCTATCCGGACGCGGGATACACTCCGTTTCGCGGCACCAAGGGCACATTGCGCGAGGGTGGAAATCGTGTTCCCGCAATCGCAGTTTGGCCGGGCAAGATCAAGCCCGATACCAGGAACCACGAACTCATCGGCGGTCTCGATCTCATGGCGACGTTCGCTTCGGTCGGCGGTGTCCCACTGCCCGAAAATGATCGTGAAGACAAGCCAATCATTTTCGACAGCTACGATATGACACCGGTCCTGACGGGTAGCGGCCCATCGCCACGCAAATCCTGGTTCTACTTCACGGAGAACGAACTTTCACCCGGCGCAATCCGCGTAAACAACTACAAGTTCGCGTTCAATCTTCGCGGCGACGATGGAGCCCAGACCGGCGGACTGGCCGTTGACTCAAACCTTGGATGGAAGGGCGCGGAGAAATACGTGGCCACCGTACCTCAGGTGTTTGACCTTTGGCAGGACCCTCAGGAACGCTACGATATCTTCATGAACAACTTCACTGAGCGGACTTGGATGGGCGTTGTCATGGGGGAAGAACTGAAGAAGATCATGGCGACATACGTGAAATATCCTCCACGCAAGCTGCAGAGCATGGGATATACGGGCCCGATTACGCTTTCAAACTATGAGCGTTTCCAATGGGTGCGGGACTCCTTGGCGAAGGAGGGTGTTAGTATTCCGATGCCAACCGGCAACTGACCTTGGCGCGGCGGCTCCGTTCGTTCGGGGGCCGCCGTTTCTTTAACGGTCTGAGATTGCACACAGTTAGTCGACGGAGGCTCTGATGATTGCAACATGTATTTTCTTTAAATTCACCCGCACCGTGCTGCTCGGCATGGCAGCCTGCCTGTTTGTCACGACATCCGTGCTCGCCCAGACAGATCCATTGCCCTCGTGGAACAACACCGGGGCCAAGGCGGCCATCGTTGCCTTTGTGGACAGGGTAACCGCGGAAGATACGCCTGGTTATGTGCCCGAGGTCGAACGCATCGCGGTCTTTGACAATGACGGCACACTGTGGACCGAGCAGCCGATGTACGTGCAACTCGCCTTCGCACTTGATCGTGTCAAGACGGAAGCTGCCACCCACCCGGAATGGAAGGACACGCAGCCGTTCAAGGCCGTGCTCGACAACGATATGAAAGCCCTTGCCGCAACGGGAGAAAAGGGACTTGTGGAGTTGGTCCTGGCGACCCATAGCGGGATGACAACGGAGGAATTCCAGAAGATCGCCTCCGACTGGATCGCCACGGCGCGCCAACCGAGGTTCAATAAACCCTATACCGAGCTGGTCTATCAGCCAATGCTCGAACTGCTCGCCTATCTGCGTGAAAACGGCTTCAAGACGTTCATCGTCTCCGGTGGAGGCGTGGAGTTCATTCGCCCCTGGGCCGAGCAGGTCTACGGGGTCCCACCTGAGCAAGTCATCGGGTCGACCATCAAAACGCAGTTCGAGATGCGTGAGGGCGTGTCGACCTTGTTTCGCCTGCCACAGATCGACTTTATCGATGACAAGGCCGGCAAGCCTGTTGCGATCAACCAGTTTATTGGCCGCCGGCCGATCGCCGCCTTCGGAAATTCTGACGGCGACCTCGAAATGCTCCAATGGACCACGTTGGGCGGCACGACCACTCGCTTCGGCCTGATCGTCCATCATACCGATGCGGAGCGCGAATACGCATATGACCGCGACAGCCCGTTCGGCCGCCTCGACAAGGCACTGGATGCCGCGGCCGACAACAATTGGACGGTGGTCGACATGAAGGCAGACTGGAAGCAGATCTTTCCCGCGAAATGAAGCCGAGCGTTTCGCACGCGGCATCGCCGATATTTCCAATGGGGAGGAGAAATCACAATGAGGATCAATCGCATCGCGGGTTTGATAGGCTGTGTCGTCTCCCCCTTCCTCCCTTCTACTAGCCGGAAGCCTATTCCAGTAAACAGAAGAGCAATTGGTCCCGAGAAACGTGCCAAGCATCGCTGACCAAGGCTACCTCGGTTCGTTCCTTTGCCGATGCTTCGGCTGCGCCGCTCCGTGCGTCCTGATCATTTTTGGAGTAGTGGGAGGCGTGAGATTGAAGATTGCATTCTGTCTAGCGGCTGTTTCTCGGACGGCACTGCTGACTTGCGGATTATCGGTGTTCGCCGCCGCCGCTACGGCGGAAATGGCTGTGCCGCCTGCCGCGGACCCGCAGATCGAAATTCACGATAGCTTCGTAGATGAGAAGGCGTGTGCTTCCTGCCACGCTGGTCAAGCCGCCGCATTCGCGAAATCCCACCATGCAAAGGCGATGGCTCTTGCCAACGAGAAGACGGTGCTCGCCGATTTCAACAATACCCAGTTCGAATGGAACAGCGTCAAGGCAGTTTTTTCCCGCCGGGATGGCCGCTTCTTCGTTAGCACCGAAGGGCCTGACGGCAAACCGGCGGACTTCGAGGTGAAGTACACGTTTGCCTACGAGCCTCTGCAGCAGTACCTGGTCGATATTGGGGGTGGCAAGCTGCAGGCTCTCGACATCGCCTGGGACACGCAAAAGCAAAAATGGTTCTGGCTCGGCGAAGGCTCCTCGGCGAAACCTGGCTCGACGTTTCACTGGACAGGCCCGTTCTATCGATGGAACCGCACCTGCATCGACTGTCATTCCACCGATCCCCAGACCAACTTCCAGCCGCAGACGGACGAGTATCAATCATCCTATGTCGCGACCAGCATCGGCTGCCAGTCCTGCCACGGCGGCGGTGCAAAACATGTCGAATGGGCGAGAGCCAAGGTCGGGAATGCTCAAACGGCAGCAATTGCGGGCCTCGGCCTGTCGAAGGTCGATGCGAACACTTGCTTCGCCTGCCACGCGCGGCGCGCCCGGCTTGTCGATGGCTATCAGCCGGGAGGCTCCTTTCTCGACAATTTTTCCCCGGCGTTGCTGCGTAGCGATCTCTACTTTCCGGACGGACAGATTCTGGATGAGGTCTTCGAATACGGATCGTTCCAGCAGAGCAAGATGGCAAGAGCAGGTGTGACGTGTTTCGACTGCCACCGTCCGCATGAGGGCAGCGTCAAGGCCGTTGGAAACGCGCTATGCACCCAATGCCACACCCAGGATGCGCCAAAGCGCTTTGCCAGCACCGATCCGGGCGGCGCTTTCGACACTCCAGCCCATACGCATCATCCGGAAGGCTCCGCTGGCGCGCTCTGCGCCAACTGCCATATGCCCGAGCGGACATACATGAAGGTCGATCGTCGGCGTGACCATTCTTTCGTGATTCCGCGCCCAGACCTTTCCGACATGTACGGAACGCCGAACGCCTGTACGTCGTGCCACGACGGTAGGTCGAACAAGTGGGCATCGGAGACCCTGGATACTTGGTTTGGTGCAGGCTGGCGCAAGCGCCCGACGATCGCACATGCGTTCGCCGCCGCGGCGAAAAACGACGCTGCCTCGATCGAGGCCTTGCGGGCATTCGTCGGGGACGAAAAACAAGCTGGAATAGTCACAGGAAGCGCCATTGCCGAGATGAGCAGGCTCGCTGGAGCTGACGTCGCCGCAGACGTGAAGGCGGCGGCGGAGAGCCCCGATCCGCTGGTGCGTCTGGGGGCAGCCGAGGCTGCTGCCAACCTGCCGCGGGAGTATCGGCTTGATGCCATCGGCGGACTTGTCAGCGACGACGTACGCGCAGTGCGGGTGGCTGCTGCCAGGGCACTAGGAAGCACGCAGTCGCTGGACTTGCTCGGTGATCGACGTCGTGATTTCGACCGTGCGGTGGCCGATTTGAAAACGTATGTTCAAGCGAACGCGCACGTTGCCGAGACACAAAGCAGTTATGGAACGTTTCTGCTTGAACAAGGACGTCCAGAGGAAGCGGAGAAGGCGCTCCGTCAGGCGATCCATCTCGATCCAACCCTTGCGGGCGCGCGCATCAACCTCGCCGAACTCTACCGCGCAACAGGGGAGGGCGAGAAATCCGAACAGACCTACGCTGAAGCCGTGGCAACCGATCCGGATCGAGCCGACCTTCGCTACGGGCATGGCTTGTCGCTTGTGCGTCAGAAGGCAATGGAGGAGGCGACAGAAGAACTGAACGCGGCCGTTCGCCTGGATCCCGTCAATTCCAGATACAGGACGACAGCGGCGATTGCCCTGGATTCAGTCGGGCGAACGGAGCAGGCGTTTGCGCTCTTCGATGCTGCTGCCTTAAGCGGAGCAACGGACGCCAGTCTGCTCGGCACGGCAATTCAGATCGGTCTCAAACTCCGCCGTTATGCCGATACGCTCCAATTTGCACAGGCCTTGGCCCGTCTGCAGCCGGACAATTTACAGATTGCAGAACTCATCAGGCAATTAAAGGATGCAGTTGAGCATGGTCGATAAACTCTGAGTTTGCATTCGTGGCGGTCGGATCGTGCGCTAGCCTTCTTACGACGTGACGGGATGCCGGCCAGGCTTGGATTGGTCGCGGATTGGCAGCTTGCTCTCTAAACCTGCCCGGTGGTGTGGGCTAGCGGCAGCTTGATGGCATGCGGTCCGATGTTCAGGCCAATCTGCAGGCTGTCGGCGATGCGCCTCGCTCGGTCGAGAAAGAAGGCAGCGGCCTCGCCCTTGCAATGTTTGCCGACAGTCCCTTCGAAAATTTCCAGCCAGTGATTGAAATGCTCGGGAACAAGATCGAGACCCTGGTGGGCGACATGGGGCTTCCCGCCATAGTGTCCCGTTTTCAGGGCTATCGACGACCAGAAGTCGACCAGCGTTGAAAGGTGCAGATCCCAATGTTCGCCAATGCGGGCGTTGAAGATCGGCCCGAGCATGGGATCGTGGCGGATGCGGCCGTAGAAGTCGTGAACGACCGCCCTTATCAGTTCTTCGGACATGCTGGCTGGAAGCAGTGTCGCACACATGGTCTTCACCGATGCTTTGTGGTTCACCATTCCCTACAGCGCCGCGCGTCTTATTAGGCGCGCAAAGGTCGTTGTAGCACTTTGAATGGCTGCATGTTTTATCCTTAAATCGAATAGGATTTAAGGAAACATGCAGTAGGCCACGAGGTCGGCGCTGTAAATCCGCGGCCATGCGGCATGGTGTCGTCCTGACATAGGCCGTTCGGGTGGTCGAACGATGATCGCTTGCGTCAGCGCAAAGAGGCTCCACCGCTTTGCGCCTACCAAGGACGTGGACGAGCTCGCGTGGAGAAACCGTCTTCACGGACTAGGCGGAGATGCAGGACATGATCGAGTTTGGGATGAGGGATGAGACATTGTGCGATTGCACGATCGAGGTCGCCGAGTGGTTCGCCTGCATGCCGGGGTATAATGCTGAGGCCGGGCAGTTACTCGATCTTCTGGCGCACCGCCTCGAGAGAATACGCGACCGCTCGGAACGGGCGAGAACCATGCCGGACGCGCGCCTGTCGACCTCGACGACACTCGTTTGAGGGTGGCCATTGAGATCATCGCTAGATGCTGTTTGCATACCAGAACGTCTCGACACGCCGTCAATGTCGGGCCCCGGCTTGAGATATTTGCGAATGGCGCTCTATCCTTCATGACGAAAACCTGGTCCTCAGAGAGATCCGTTCAATGCTGACATTGACCAATAGGCGGGTTATCCGCGTCGAACGCGACCCCGAGGGCGATTTTTCCGTGCCGGCGCCAACGATGTCATCGGCACTCCGCCTGCCCCCGGCGGAGTTGAAAAACCGCCTGAGCCGAGGCGAGGTCAAGAGCCAGGTCGAGGTCGGTCAGGGCGAGCACGTTGGAACGTTCAGGCTAACGCTGCGATGTGGCGGTCGCTGCTGGACTGCGACGGTGTTTGCGGACGGAACGGTCATCGACGAAGTCTTTTCGTTTGATCGCGAGCGCTTGGCGAACTGGCGCCGGCGTCACCTGGACGCAAGCCAGCGTCGCTGACAGGCGCCAGGTTTGTCTTGGCATCGGGTGCGTCGGCCTCGTTACGCGCCGAGACCAAAGCGCCTCCGAGTGCCTGCCCGGCTCAAAAGATCCGCGCCAAGATCGGTCCGGGTATCGATCAGGGCCTTTATCTCTTGCGGCTCCATGAGGCTGAAGGCTGTCGACAGCGCATCCGCTGTGACCGCGTCATCGGCGACAACGCTCACGCGCCGATAAGACTGCATCGTCAAGCCGGTGCGGGGATCGAGAATATGCGACAGCCGTCCCGCCTCATCAAAACTGAAGCCTGCAATGCCAGACGTCGCGACCGCCCTGTCGACGAGCGGTAAAACGATGTCTGAGGCAGCGTCCACGTCGCTTGCCGCCAGCCCAACCTGCCATGGGCTGCCATCTGCGCGGGCCCCGATCGTCCGGCTTTCCCCCATATGGACCAGGCTGCTCGCCACGCCGTTTTGACGAAGCAGATCGACGATGCGATCGGTAATGTAGCCCTGTGCTATGCCGTTCAGAGTCAGAGCCATGTCAGGCATTGCAAACGCGATCCGGTCGCCATTGAACCGGACACGGGTGAGGTCGACGTAAGCCAGTGCCTGTCGGATTGCGCGTGCCGACGGACCGCGCTGATCGGAGGACGGTTTGGCGAAATGATCGGCATAGAGCGTCCAGAGCGGTTGAACCGTCGGATCGAATGTGCCGCCGGTCATTTTGTGAAAGGACGCGCAGATTTCAAGAAGATGTACCAGTTCCGCCGGCGGGGCGACGAGCGCGCCCATCCTGTTCAAGACCGAAAGGGCTGAATCACTGCGGTAGAGGCTGAATATCGCCTCCAGACGGTCAATTTCGACCACGACTCTGTCCAGCAGTCGGCGTGCCACTGCTTCGTCTTCATGATTAAGGATCAGTGTTGCCGATGCCCCAAGCGCCTGGCCACTCCACGTGACCGGACGCAGGGCCGCTCTGGCTGCGCCGGGTAATGGCAGCAGAGGCAGGCCTATGGTCGCCCCGATGATAGCGATTGCACGCCGCCGCCCGATAATCCTAGTCATGACTAGCCTCCGTCGGTTCGGAAAATGATGTCAACGCAGGCGATGCCCCATCTGCTCCCAGCACATAGTCTTGCGGTATGTTGCCAAAGCCGACGATTTGGCCGCCATGCCTTTCGGTGAAGCTGAGCGCATCTTGCCTTGAGGAGAAGGGAACGGCCTCGGCTGCCCCCATGCCGCCACGCAATCTGCTGCCGACGACATAAAAGGCGCTTTTGGCGTCGATCCAGTTGTCCGCTCCGGGCTTCTCCCAGGTCGGCGCCTTGCCCATGTCAGACACGTAGATAGCGGCGATCTCCTTTGGTTCTTCTGGCAGCAAGGTGAAGGCGACTGTGTCGCGGGCCGACGAAAACCAGATCGGTTCGGGTATCTGCTTGAGGATGACCTGACCCTTGGGGCCGGGATGTTCGAGCACGTTCATGCCGCAATAGCGCCCCATGGCGTCGTCGGTCAGTGAATATGGAAGAGGCGGGCTGTCTGCTTCTTCGGCGGCACATCCAACCAGCACGAAGGCACTCATCGCCACGGCGACGAGGTTGCGCGTTTTCATAGCTCTCTCCTTGAGAATATCGCAGTGGCTACCGCAAGCGGCGCAAATGTCCATGACACCAGCGCCAGGATGAGCCCGGTCTTGCCGAGTGCCGATTGCTCGGCCACGCCACCCATCCCCGACAGCGACGCTGCGTCGCCCGAGCCCAGATTGAGCAGTCGATAGGCGTCGGTCGGATTGAGCAGCAGCAAGGTATCGAGCAGGCCCGCCGGCAGTGCCTGGCCTTGCCCTGCCACAAGCGCCCCGAGCAGGGCCATGTCATAGATCAGAACGAAAAACAGCCACACCGCGATTGCGATGCCGCCAGCAGTGCTGCGTTCGCTGGCAACGGTGCTTGCGAGGTAGCCGATCGCGATGAAGACCGCGCCCAACAGGACGGACGAGCCGATCATGGAGGCGAAAGCAAGCCAGCTTGAGCGCGCTATGTTGCCATCGACGACTGCAAGTGCAACGGCGGCAGCGCCATAGCCGCAAAGCGTTGCAAACAGCAGGATCGTCAGGTGACCTGTAAACTTCCCAATGAGAATCTGCCTGCGGCCGATGGGATAACTGAGCAACAACAACATCGTGCCACGCTCGGTTTCGCCGACGATCGCATCGTGCGAGAGCAGGAGCGCGATGAGCGGAACAAGAAAAATGGTCAGGCTCGAGAGGCTGACGACGACAATATCAAGCCGGCTGGCACCGACATTGCCTGTCGGCACACTACCGAGGAACGACAAGGTGAGCGCCAGAGCCGCCAGCAGAAGGGTCGTCGCCACGACCCAGCGGTTGCGCATGCCCTCCTGGATCTCCTTGCGCGCAATGATCATGATGTTGTTCATCGGCTATCCTTTTGACCCTGAAGGAAGTGTGCGTAGAGTTCGTCGAGGGTCGGCTCCAGGACGACGAGGTTTGCAATCCCCAATGCGGCGGCGCTCAAACGGTGCAGGACGGCGAGCTTGTCCTCCTGCCTGACCTCTATTTCGAGATCGCCGTCGTGGTGTTTGACGACCTGGCCCGCGATTTCCTCCTCAAGCGACTTTCCAGCCTTGGTGGTCACGCGAATGCGGGTTGGCAGCCTTGCAAGCTTGCGAAGATCATCGAGGGTGCCGTCTGCGATCTTGTTGCCACCGTTGACGATGATGACGCGATCGGCACGTCCCTCGAGTTCCGTCAGCGCGTGCGACGAAAGCAGGATCGTCGTTCCCTTGGCGCGCAAGGCCTCGATGAGTTCGTAAAAATTGTGCCTCAGCGCCGGGTCAAGCCCGCTCGTGGGTTCGTCGAGAAGCAGGACATGTGGGTCGCCAAGCAGAGCCTGGGCCAAGCCGAGACGCTGGCGCATCCCCTTCGAATAGGTTCGCACCGGCCGGTCAACTGCCGCCCTGGAAAGGCCGACGCGATCGAAAAGTTCGGTCGCAGTGGTCGTGTCAGCGCGCTTCAGGCGGGCATAAAAGGCAAGCGTTTCCCGACCGGTCAGGGCGAGGTGAAAGGACACGCTCTCAGGCAGATAGCCAAGTCTTGCGCGAACGCCGAAATCGCCTGAGGCCGGGTCTTCGCCAAGGACGCTGACCCGGCCCGTCGTCGGTCGGATAAGGCCGAGCATCAGTTTGATCAAGGTTGTCTTGCCAGCGCCGTTATGGCCGACAAGGGCGATAGTTTCACCGGCACCCAGCTCAAACGAGACGTCTCGAAGAGCCTCCGTCTTGCCATAGTTCTTGCCTGCATTGGTGACGCTCACCGTAGGTGTCATGGTTGCTGGTCCTCGTCGTCCGGACGCATCATCAGGGGATGGCTGTCGATTACGCCGCCCGGCAACAGCGCCGGAAAGCGCGACTGGGCAAAGCGAATGACTTGAACGGCTGGGCTTGTGATCAGAACCTTGGCCTGCGGTGCGGTCCAAAGTACCCGGTCGATCAGGTCGTTCGGCCGGTAGGGATTGTCGCCGACCCCGTCACCGTTGAGATCGAAGGCCGGATTGTCGCTCCAGTAATTGCCGCGGCCATTTTCGGACCAGTCGAGATACCGGGCGCCGACATATTTGACCTGGTTTCGATTGTTGATGAAGGCATTGTCGGACAGTGCATTGCCCTCCGAGCCCGCCGTGAAGTGAATGCCGATCGAGCAACCCTCAAAGACATTGCCGCGGAAGCGGTTCTTGTTGGCGTTGTAGATGAAGACGCATTTTTCCGGCCCCAATCGGACGGTCGTCCCCTCGGCAAACGTGTCTTGCGCGGCGGGCAGCCCGTGTTCGGGTTTTTCCTTGGCGCCACCGCTCGCCAGCCACCGGTCGGAATTCTGAAGCCGCCCGCGTACGACGTTTCCGGTGATCTTGGAGCTGTTGGCGTAGTTGAGGAGCAGGCCGTGATCGCGATCGCCGTCCGAGACATTTCCGATGATCTTCAGGCGGCTTGAAAACATGATGGCGTAGCCGACAGAATTGCCGGTGGAGATGTTGCCGCTGATCTCGCTGTCGTTGGTGTACATGTAGTGGATGGCAAAGCGCAGGTTCTCAAACCTGTTCCCGTTGAACACGTTGCGTTTGCTGGCGTTGGTCGCGATCCCATCGCGTCCGAAGCTGATAGTGTTGTCGATGACACGTGCCCCGGGAGCGTTCCAGACCGTGACGCCGTTGCCGGTTTCGCTGAAGCGCCTGTCCTTCGTCCCGACAATGCGATTGCCGCGCGCCAGGGATCGGGCGGCGCCATGCAGGTAGATGCCATAGAGATTGCCGATGATCTCGTTGTCTTCAACGGATGCACCTTTTGCCGTCGCGGCAACGAAAACACCGGAGTCCATGGTTTCAAGGTTGCTGCCCGAACCCTCGATCCGAAGCCCGCGCAGGATCGTGTCAGCGGCGTTGATGGTGACGACGCTGCCCTTGCCACTACCGAGAATGGTCGCGCCAGGCTCGCCGATCAGCGAGATCGCGCTGTCGATCGTAACTGGCCCCAGAAAGCGCGCCGGTGGCAATATGAGCGTGTCGCCGGGCGTTGCGGCTTCGATGACATCTTGCAGCCTGGCATCAGCGTCGACACGGATCGTCGCAGCGCAAGCGGTGCCGATGGCGGCGCAGAGCGCCGCCATCGAAACACCGAGCATGAGAGTGCGCGCGTGCATCAGGCCTTCTTCGGCTCGACGAGCATGCGGCCCTTCATTTCCATGTGCATCGCATGGCAGAACCAGGAGCAGTAATACCACCACACGCCGGGCTTATCGGCGCGGAATGTGACGGAGGCTGTCGCCTGGGGCGCCACTTCCATGTTGATGCCATAGTTGATGATCGAGAAGCCGTGCGTCAGATCCTCCACCTCATCGATGTTGGTGATGTAGACGGTCACTTCGTCGCCCTGCTTGACCGTGAAGCTTTCGAGGCCAAAGGCCGGTGCGGCCGAAGTCATGTAGACACGCACTTTGTCGCCATCCCGAATGACTTCGGAATCAATCAAAAGATCGATACCGTCCTTCTTTGCCTGAGCCACGGCATCGGCAAAGAAGACATCGTCCCGGCTCCAGACGCTCACCGGATTGATCTTGGAATTGTGGACGATCGTCGCGTCATGCGGCTCGGCGAAGGTCGGATTATCGTGCACCAGAACCATCTGGTCGCCCGAAATGTCGATCAGCTGATCGTTTTCCGGCTTCAACGGACCGACGTTCAAATAGCGGTCCTTGGAGAACTTGTTCAGCGAGATCAGCCATTTGCCATCGGCGTCTTTTGTCTGTCCCATGGACGTGTGGTTGTGTCCGGGCTGGTAGTGGACATCAAGCTTCTGGCGGATCGGGTCTACCTTTTCGCCGGCAAAGGCTCGTTTGGCGTCGTCGATGTTCCACTTGCAGATCTGGCTGTCGATGAACAGCGTGGTATAGGCATTGCCCTTGCCGTCATAGGCCGTGTGCAGCGGCCCGAGACCAAGCTCCGGCTCGGCAACAACGGTGTCCCTCGGCTTGATCTTGTCGGCGAAAAGGTCGTCGAATTTGCGCACATCCATGACCGTAACAGTGGGCGAGAGCTTGCCGTTGGCGACGATGTGAATACCGTCAGGCGCAGTGTTCATTCCATGCGGTCCGTTCGATACGGGGATGTAGCGCGTATAGGGTGAGCCGTGGCGACCATCGAGGACGGGGACGCCGCCCATCTCCTTGAATTCGCCCTTTGCGACGGCCTCCTCGATCCGCTTGAGGTCAAAGACAACCACCCAATCCTGGTCCTTGGCCATCATCTCCGCAAGATTGACGCCCTCTTCGGAATTGTAGCAGGTGGCGAAGGCATATTTGCCCTGGTAGTCGGCATCGACATTGTCGAGGTTGCCGTCGATCATGACCTGCCAGGCGACCTTCATGGTCTCGCCGTCCACGGCGGTGAATATGGCGTGATACTGCTTGTGATCGTCGAGAACCGAGCCGTCGTTCGGCACTGGTACACGGTCCTCACCGTTGCAGAAGACATAGCCCGTCTTGGGATATTTCTGTACGCGCAGACCGTGAACCGTATGCTGGTTCGGCAATTGGATGATCTTGTCGCAGCGCATCACGTCGAGGCGAATGCGGCAGACGCGGGTATTTGCCTTGTCGTTGGCAAACAGGTAGCGCCCGTCATAGGTTCCCTCCGTGAATGAGGGGTGCGGATGATGCAGGTCGCCATTGAGATAGATGCCGCCCTTGTCTTCCAGATATGCTTTCGTTTCGGGCAAAAGTCCTTCGGTGAGCACCTTGCGGCTTTCATTGGTCTGGCCCCAGCCGGTGGCGCTGTCGCGATTGAAGACCGGGATACGCATCAGCTCGCGCATGGATGGCAATCCGAGAATGCGCAGTTCGCCGCTGTGTCCGCCGGAGAAGAAGACATAGTATTCATCGAGCTCGCCTGGCTTTACCTCGAAGGGCAAGCCGCCTGTGCCTTGAGCGAATGCCGGTGATGCGGTTGTGCCGGACAGGGCAAGCGCCCCACCAACACCTGCCGCCCCGGCGACGGCCGCCGCGGCTGTCGTGCCGAGAAGCTGACGTCGATTGAGGCGCACTGCTTTGTCTTCTGTTGCCATTTCGATTTCTCCTTGTGTGGATTTCAGATGGGTGTGGCTGGCGGCGGCTCGTCGCGCACGATCGGTTTTCCCTTGTGCGTAACCGCCGTCCTGCTTGGCGCTTCGCCTCGCGATGTGGGGGTCGAAAGGGCCTGAAACTTTTCTCTCTTGAGCCGGACCTGGATCATGTGCGGACAGCGCGTATCGTCCTGGTAGAGTTCCTGGCAGTGCATGCAGTAGATGCACTCGTTGACATTGATCTGCCCTTCAGGGTGGATCGACTGAACCGGACATTCCTTGGCACAGCGCTGGCAGGGCGAGCCGCATTCGGGCCAACGCTTTAGCCATTCGAACATGCGGATGCGTCCTGGAATGGCGAGGGCTGCCCCCAGCGGGCAAAGGTAACGGCAGTAGAAGCGCTCGATAAAAAGACCGGCCGCCAACAGCGTCAGTGCAAAGACGACGAAGGGCCATTCACGGGCGAACTTAAGGACGATCGCGGTCTTGAAGGGCTCGACTTCGGCAAAGACTTCGGCGAGCGCCAGTGAATAGAAGGACAGACCGAAAAGGCCGAGAAAAACGATGTACTTGATCGGCCAGAGACGCTCGTGAAGGCCCCAACGAACCTTGATCTGCGGTACCTTGAGCCACTTCGCGATGTCGTTGGTCAGTTCCTGAAGGGCGCCGAAGGGGCACAGCCAGCCGCAAAACGGACCACGCCCCCAAAATAGAAGTCCTGCCGCCACGGCGGCCCACAGCAAAAAGATGAGGGGTGCCGACAGGAAGAACTCCCAGCGGAAACCGGTGATCAAGGCGTTTGTGAACGTCAGGACATTGACCACTGAAAGCTGCGCATTGGCGTACCAGCCGAGCCAGACAAGTGCATAGACAAGGAAACCGCGGCGGATCCAGGCAAACAGAATGGGGCGTCGGACGAGCCAGTCCTGGAAGAAGAAGATCGCAGTCAGAAACACAAGTGCCGTTGCGGTGAGGGCGACCGAGACACGGTTCATCTGCCAGATGCTGACCCACAGTGGTTGGCCGTCTGCTTCCTCGCCAACAATTGGCGCTGTGCCGTCAGAAGGGCTGACCTCGAGCGGGTGCGTGTCGGCAACCAGATACTTCTGTGGCAGGGCATAGCCGAGGTTGAAAGGCAATGTCGCCTTGTCTCGCCCACCGGCGCTTCGCTGCACCAGAAGTTGTACCTCCCATGGTGCCGTGACATCGAAGGCGAAGTCGGGCGACACGACAAAAAGGGCGATCTCGCGAAGATGAGGCGCACCTTGCGCTGCAAGCGATGTCAGGCGCGTGTGGTCGCGGTCGCGAAACCGCATGCCCTGGCCGTCCTGGAGCAATTCAATCCGATCGAAGATGCCGCCGCGCACATAGCCCGAACCCTTGAAGGAGTAGGCTCCATCGCCCGCGACGAGCAATGCGCTCTGACCGGGTTTAAGGCGTTTGACAAGGCGACCGTAGCCTTCCTCACCGAGCAGGCTTTTGCCGATGGCCGGAACGCTCACGGGCGCTGTGTAAAGGTCGATGAAGCGGTCGTTGGGCGTTACCGTTTCCGGCCGTTCTGCCGCTGTCGTTTGATTGGCCTGGCGAAATGCATCCGACACTTCGCCGACCGTCATTCTAAGGCTGCGGATCGAGCCGTCGCCGAGCAGGCTCTGCCAGTCGGCCGTCTCGTTCATTGCCGGATCGAGCTTGCGGACGGGAGGCGCAGGCTCTTGGGCGACGCTCGCCTTGGTACCAAGGCGATTGCTGCGGATCAGGCGAACGGCCGAACGAACAACACTGTCGCCCATGACCAGAACCGTGACGGTCGCGCCGCTGACGATATCGACCTGTGGCGGTCGCTCCTGTCCCCTCGCAACGCGACCGAGGTCGCGGCCGATGATGGCGTTCAAGGCGGCGACGACCTTGCGTTCCGGAATGCCGATCAGGACGATCGGTTCCTTGTGATCGACAAGTTTGATCCCCTTGACGATGCCGTTTGGATCGATGCCGACGGCGATGTGAATGGGCTTGCCGGAGTAGCCTATAGCGCTGGTGAAATCCGAGTTGAGATAGGCATAGCCGAGCAGTTCGGTACCCCGAAACACCGGCGCGATCGGTGGTTCGCCGACAGTGGCGCCGAAGCGATCTGCACCCGCAAAGAGCTCGGCGGGCACTATCTTTGAAAGATAGTCATCGAGCCCGCCGGCGGCATAGGAGCCGTGTGCTCCAAGCAAAACAAGGAGCGTCGCGAGCATCATGCAGAGCAAGCGGAGACGGTGGCGGTTTTTGTTGTTGTTGCGCATTTCTTGTCGTTCCGTCCCGACAGACTGGCTGCTCGGTTTGGCGGGCATCCTTGTTTCCGGCGAATTGACCGGCAACCTACGCAAAGTCCGATCACCTTCTTTGCGCTGCAACAAACGGAGGTGCGTTTGTTCCTGTAAAACAGTCGCATAGCGCAAGCGAAGGAGCCGTCATGCCGACACTCAGGATCGATCCGCCGTTGGTCGCAACGCTTGGGGAACTTCTTGAACTTGCCGTCAGGCTTGAGCGCGAAGCCATCGACGGCTACGTCATGCTCGCAAAACGCATGCGCCGCGAAAATCGAGCCGATCTAGCGGATCTGTTCGAAGGGCTTGCAGCTGATGAGCGCGGACATCTCGATATGGTTTCCGCTTGGATTGAAGAGGCGAACCCACCTGTAGGTCCGGCACGGATTTTCGCCGCGACAGACAATGCAGGTATGTTTGACGATGGGGATGCGCTTATCGTGGCCCCGGAACTGCTCAACGCCTACAGGGCTTTTTCAGTCGCCGTGCGCAACGAGGAGCAGGCGTTCATGCTTTGGAGCTATGTGGCGGCGGATGCGGCTTCCACCGAAATCAGACAGGCAGCAGAACGCATGGCGCTGGAGGAACTCGGCCATGTCCGCATCCTGCGCAAAGCCAGGCGAACAGCGTTTCACGACCTGCGGAGCCATCGATTAATCGTTGCTGACGACCTGGCGGCGGTTGAAACGCAGCTTGCCGATTGGCTGGAAATGAACGCAGGCGATGCAAGGGCAGAGGGCACCGCGTCATGGTCGTCCCTTTCAACTGATGCCCGGCAAAGAGCCCGCCAGATGATCGATGTTCCCTTCGCCGCCCCCTTGGGTTTAGCGCCACTGCCTGAGGGGGGCACGATTTCGGCGATGGTGCTCTGCGAGTTCCTGCTTGAGCGTTATCTCGACCTGTCCGAGCGTGAGGGCGACGATGGTCTGCGGCAACGCGCGCAGACCTTTGCAGCAGCCACGATCGATTGTTTGCAGGCCCTCCGTGGCAGAGCGAAGAAGAATGCGGCAACGCTTGCGACCTCGCCACAATGAACTTGCGTTTCGACAAAGAACGATCGGCCGAACTACCGCAACGTCTCTCCTGACATAACCTTCCGGGCATTGAGGAGAGCACATTGACGGAATTGAACTTGAACTTGGACGCCACCGTCGGGACGATTGCATGCGAACTTCCGGGTGCAGCCGAACTCTTCAGACAGCTTGGAATCGGTTTTTGCTGCGATGGCGATGTCTCGCTTGGTGATGCGGCGGCCGATGCCGGAGTTGTGGCGAGCGACCTGCTTGACCGCCTTCGGGCACTCGAGCAAGCCGCAAGGCGCGATGCGCCGGACGGCACCAACGAGCTTATCGCTCATATTCTGGAGCGATATCACCAGACACACCGAAACGACCTCGAATGGCTGATCCCGCTTGCGCAGAAAGTGGAACACGTTCACGCCGCCCATAGCAGCGCGCCGATGGGCCTTGCGAAGGCGCTTGTCGACCTTCAAGACCAACTGATCCCCCACATGGCCCGCGAGGAACTCGCCCTCTTTCCGATGATGCGCCACGAGCCGGACCCCGATATCGAGCACTTGATAGGCAGAATGCGAGACGATCATGCGTGCGAAGGCCAAAGCCTAGCCACCATCGAGCATCTCACCCACGGGTTTGCACTTCCAGACGGCGCCTGCCGATCCTGGACGGCTCTTTACGTCGGTCTTCAAAAGTTTTCCGAGGACTTGGTCACGCATATGCATCTGGAAAACAAGATTTTGTTTCCGCGCTTTTCCAGCGTTGAGGACGTAGCGTCTCCGTCATGACATCTTCCATCGGTGGACAGATGGTCGCGACCGATATCGGCGTGGCGCTGTTATCGTTGCGAATTCGTTGTCGCTCTGCCTCGCTCTACCGGGCGGGGCGGCAGTTCTGGTTGAGGTGTCGGGTGGACCGGTCCTAACGAACCGGAGACTTTGGTTTCCTCTGGCTCCCGTTGCATTAAATTCCAGGCAACTGGCAGGGCTCGGTGTATTGTTTCACAAGCTCGCCAAGTGCAATTCTCCGCGGTCGGGATGACTGTATCAAACGCGCAAAATGGATCTGCTGGAAACGGCAGCATGAGCGATCTTTGAAGCAGGGGTTGCCGGCATTGAGCGGCGTAAATTGCGAAAACAGCTGGTGATCGCAATACCTTTGGGTCGCTCGACCGATTACGTCTCGGTTTTCTTCCGCTTTCTTTGAGATATCTCTTCTACCGGCTACCGGACCGAACTCTCTCACAACTGCAACTGAACTCGGATCATTTGAGCCTCGTCTCAAATGGCCAACGTTCGTTGCGAACTTGCCGCCGGGGGCCAGTATTCTCGCCGCTGGCCGTACGGCATCGGGCGAACCTGTCCGTCATTTTTAATAATCTGTCATACAGATTTGACAAAGCTGTGATGATCTGTCTAAATATGTGTCATACAGAATGGTGCGGGGAGCCGGCCACTTTCGCATACCGGAGGAACAATGATCATCACCGACGTCGATGTGCGAGTCTTCCGCACGACCACGCGCCGCCATTCGGACAGTGCTGGCCACGCGCATCCAGGCCGGCCGCATCAGGTGGAGCAGGCAATTCTGACCATTCGCACGGAAGACGGCCATGAAGGGCACTCCTTCACCGCGCCGGAAATTGTTCGTCCGCACCTGATCGATAAGTTCGTGAAGAAGGTTCTTATCGGCAAGGACCATCGTGATCGAGAAAAGCTGTGGCAGGACCTCGCCCACTGGCAGCGGGGCTCAGCCGCGCAGCTCACCGATCGCACGCTTGCGGCTGTCGATTGTGCGCTGTGGGATCTTGCAGGCAGGACGCTCAACCAACCTGTATACAAGTTGATCGGCGCTTACCGCGACAAGGTACTGGCCTATGGCTCCATCATGTGCGGCGATGAACTGGACGGCGGCCTGGCGACGCCGGACGATTACGGCCGTTTTGGCGAAACGCTGGTCAAGCGCGGCTACAAGGGCATCAAACTACACACCTGGATGCCGCCGGTCAGTTGGGCGCCGGATGTTAAGATGGATATCAAGGCCTGTGCTGCCGTGCGCGAAGCGGTGGGTCCGGATATCCGTCTGATGATCGACGCCTTCCACTGGTATTCCCGTACGGATGCGCTCGAACTTGGGCGGGGCTTGGAAAAGCTCGGCTTCGACTGGATCGAGGAGCCGATGGACGAGCAGTCGCTGTCTTCCTACAAGTGGCTTGCCGACAATCTCGACATTCCTGTGGTCGGGCCGGAAAGTGCCGCGGGCAAGCATTGGCATCGCGCCGAGTGGATCAAGGCCGGTGCCTGCGACATACTTCGCACCGGCGTCAACGACGTCGGCGGCATAACCCCTGCGCTCAAGACCATGCATCTCGCTGAAGCTTTCGGCATGGAATGCGAGGTGCACGGCAACACTGCGATGAACCTGCATGTGGTCGCCGCCACCAAAAACTGCCGCTGGTACGAACGCGGCCTGCTGCACCCGTTCCTCGAATATGATGATGGCCACGATTATCTGAAGTCACTTTCCGACCCGATGGATGGGGACGGCTACGTCCACGTGCCTGATCGCCCCGGGCTCGGCGAGGATATCGATTTCGACTTCATCGACAACAACCGCGCGCGATGACAGTGAGGTGATTGGGCAATGAAGACAGTTCTCGCCTTTGGCGACAGCCTGACCTGGGGGGCGGACCCTGCAACTGGGCTGCGTCATCCGCCCGAGGGCCGCTGGCCCGAGGTTCTCGACCGGGAACTTGGTGACGCGGCGGCGATCATATCGGAAGGGCTCGGTGGCCGCACCACCTGCTATGACGATCATGCCGGGCCCGCTTGCCGCAATGGCGCCAAGGCGTTGGAAGTGGCGCTTGCCAGCCATATGCCGCTCGATCTCGTGATCATCATGCTTGGGACCAATGATATCAAGCCGGTGCACGGAGGTCGTGCGGAGGGTGCGGTTTCCGGCATGCGCCGCCTGGCGCAGATCGTGGACACATTTCCGTACAAGCCGAGTGGCGCGAAACCGAAGCTTCTGATCGTTGCGCCACCACCCTGTTCGCCCGGTCCAGATGGACACCCGGCGGCTGGCAGAAGCGTAGCAGAATCCGAGCGGCTTGCCCCGCTTTACCACAAACTCGCCTGCGAACTCGGGCACGCGTTCTTCGATGCCGGCGCGGTTGCCCGTGGATCACAGGTCGATGGTGTGCATCTGGAAGCCGCGGCGACCGCAGCCGTTGGCCGGGCGCTCGCCGCGCCCGTCGGCGCAATTCTTGGCTGATCCGTCCCAACACCTGCGGAGGAGCAGGCAGGCGGATCATGAAACTGGTAGGCCGAAATCCGCATGGACGGCCGCAAAAGGAGGAAGCATGAGACACTTTTTTGCAACGGCCGCCCTCGGCGTGCTGCTCACCACAGCCTCGCCGATTGGCGTGTTCGCCGAGACACCGGCCGACCAATTGGTCGTCGCCACGACCATGAGCAACATCCTGACGCTGGATCCCGCTGCCATTACCGGCCGCGAGACCGTACAGGTGCTCAACAACATCTATGACACTTTGGTCGTCCTTTCGCCGCAAGACCGTAGCGTTCAGCCTCGCCTCGCCGAACGCTGGGAGATCGCCGAGGATCGCAAGTCGATCCGCTTCCACCTGCGCGGCGATGCAAAATTTGCTTCGGGCAATCCTGTCACGGCCGGCGACGTCGCCTGGAGCCTGAAGCGGCTGCTTGCCCGCAACCTGGCGCAGTCATCTTTCCTCAAGTCGCGTGGCTTCACGCTTGAGAATGCCGACAAGGCGTTGGTCGCTGAAGACGACCACACCTTCGTGATTCATCTGCAGAAGCCCGACGACCCGAACCTGTTGCTGATGATCCTTGCGCAGAATGGCCCTGGCTCCATTCTGGACAGCAAGGTCGCGCTCGAGAACGAGAAGGACGGCGACCTCGGTGCTGGTTGGCTGACGCTGAATTCCGCTGGTTCAGGTCCCTTTACACTGACGCAGTGGAAGTCGAACGAATACATCATCCTCACACGCAACGATGACTATTGGGGTGAAAAGGCCGCGATGAAGCGCGTGTTGATGCGCCACTTGCCGGAATCCCAGTCGCAGCGGCTGCTGTTGGAAAAAGGCGACATAGACGTCGCCTACTCCCTGCAGGCACCGGACCTCAAGTCACTGGAGGCCGACAAGGCGATTGCCATCGAATCGACGCCGGGTTCAGGTTTCTACTACCTCAGCGTTTCGATGAAAGATGAGCGTTTTGCCAACAAGAAGGTCCGCGAGGCGCTGCGCTACCTCATCGATTATGAAGGCCTCGACAAGGCGGTCATGCCCTATTACGGCAAGCTGCATCAGCGTCCGTTGTCGTCCGGCGTGCTCGGCGCCCTTCCGGACGAGGGCTACAAGTTGGACGTGGAAAAGGCAAAGGCGTTGCTCGCCGAAGCCGGCTATCCGAACGGTTTCAGCACCACGCTGCGGGTCCTGTCCGAAGATCCGTTCATGAAGGCGGCGACGGCGATCCAGAACACGCTCGGCCAGGCCGGCATCCAGGCGGAGCTCATCAGCGGTTCGGGTGACCAGATTTACGGCGCAATGCGGGAGAGAAACTTCGAATTGCTGGTCGGCCGCGGCGGCGGTGGTCAGCAGCCGCATCCGGACAACAACCTGCGCTCCATCGCCTACAATCCTGACAATTCCGACGAGGCGAAGCTGACCAACTACCAGAGCTGGCGCACCAGCTTCTACGACGAGAAGCTGAACAAGCTGATCGAGGAAGCACTTGTCGAGCGCGATCCCGCCAAGCAGGCCAAGCTCTATGAAGGCGTGCAGGCCTACATGGATGAGGCGGTGATGTCGATCCAGCCCTTCTCCGAAGTTGTCGACACTGCGGCGTATCGCAGCGACGTCAAGGGTATGATCGTAAGCCCATGGCTTTCACGTTTCGAGGGCGTGACCAAGGAGCGCTGATACCACCACCCGTCTCATTCTCCAAAACCAAAAGGCGCGTGCTGGCACGCGCCTTTCTCGCGTTTCAATGAGGTTTGGCCCCATAATGGCCCCAGAGGCGTGGCGTTGCTCGACGGCAAGCATCTCCCCCATGCAAGTGGATTTCCCACGGGCCGGAGTGGCCCGATGGGGCGCCTTTTTACCTGTCGGGAGCCGCCCGACATCTATCGGCAAGCAATGACGCCAGGACACGCTTTTCCATCCGAGGCGATGTTCCAGACTCAGCAGTACTAAAAGGTAACCGATGTTCTGCAACCTTGCGGACGTCACGTCGAGCTTGACCTTCAGGTTGCATGTGAGCCCCTTCGCCGGCATTGTCCTCTCTCAAGCCAAGGGGGGCTCATGCCAAAGGTCGTTGGAATAGGCGGTGTGTTCTTCAGGGCAGCGGACCCGGCTGGGCTGGCCGAATGGTATGAGAGGCATCTTGGTGTTGATGACCTGCACAAGTCCGTGTGGCAGCAAGAGGCAGGAATGACAATTTTTGGGCCCTTCTCTGAGAACACCGACTATTTGGGACGAAGAGAACAACAATGGATGATCAATTTCAGGGTAGATGATCTGGAAGGGCTCATTTCAAACCTCACGGCGAGCGGGATCGCGGTGGAAACGCGAGCCGAGTGGAACTCGGAAGTCGGTCGCTTTGCCCGGATCCACGATCCCGAGGGCAATCCGATCGAGCTCTGGGAACCAACGAAGGAGTGATGGCGAACAACCCGCCATTCCATGCTCGGTGAGTGTCCTGACGTTTGATTTTGACCAGGGCCTGCTGCCGTGACTGCTTGTGGCGCGTGGATGCCACGGAGCTTCACGCGCTGGCATCTCATCCCGTCGGCCTGTGTTGCCCACGGCTTGCGCTAAGCCACGGGCCGTTGTGGGTTGTCATGTGAAGAATTGGGCTGCTGCCGATCGGCAGCGCTCTGGGCTTGCTTATGCCACTTTCGCGTGACCGGGGAGCTGGCACGTCGAGGGCAATTTCAGACGGAGTGCCCGAGCTTCAATTAGTCGAGCTCAGTGCGCGCTTTCGTATTCGAGTGAGGCGCCGATGAGTTCTCGGGCATAGGGGTGGGTCGCTCCGTTTCCGGGGATCGCATCGCGTGGAAGCACCTCGGTGATCTCTCCATGCAGCATGACGGCAAAACGATCGCACATGTGGTCGACCACCGCGAGATCGTGCGTGACCATGATGTAGGTGAAACCGCGCTCCTCGCGCAGGCGCTGCAGCAGGTTCAGGATCTCCGCCTGAACGGAGACATCGAGCGCCGACGTGGGTTCGTCCAGTAGCAACAAAGAGGGCTCCAGGATGAGCGCGCGGGCAATCGCCACCCGCTGCCGCTGGCCACCGGAGAGCTGGTGTGGAAAGCGGTCGAGGAAGGAAACGGGCAGGCCGACATCGGCAATGGCCTTGCGCATGCGATCCTCGCGATCGCCGAGCTTGTGAATGACGAGTGGCTCGCTGAGCACGGTGCGTACCGACTGGCGCGGATGCAGCGAGCCGTACGGATCCTGAAACACCATCTGCAGCGTGCGGCAGCGCTCGATAAGCGGCATCTCGCGCACAGGCTTGCCGCCGATGAGGATGTCGCCCGTCCAGATATCGGTCAGCATCGAGATGCAGCGCAACACGGTGGATTTGCCCGAGCCGCTTTCTCCGACGAGGCCGAAGCACTCGCCCGGGCTTACCGAGAAACTGACACTCGGCAAGACTTTGGTGGCGGTTGGTCCAGCGCCGAAGGTGATGGACACATCGCGGGTTTCGACGGAAACGGACATCAGGCTTTCTCCTCCAGCCATTCGGGTTGGCGGTCGAGCACGGCCAGAGGCGCACGCCCGCCACCGATCCTTGGTTGGGCTGCCAACAGGCCGCGAGTATAGGGGTGTTCGGCCCTGTCGAGGTCGCGGGCGGCGAGTGTTTCAACCACGCGACCGGCATACATGATGAGAACGCGGTCGCAGAAATTGCGCACAAGGTTCAGGTCGTGACTGATCATGATGAGGCCAATGCCGCGGTCGCGCACGAGGCCGTCGAGGATATTCAACACTTGAAGCCGGACGGTAACGTCGAGCGCGGAGGTGGGTTCGTCGGCGATGACGAGATCTGGGTCTGCCAAAAGCATCATCGCGATCATTACACGCTGACCCATGCCGCCGGATATTTCATGCGGGTATTGATCATAGACCCGCTTCGGGTCACGAATCTTGACGGCTTCCAGCATGGTGAGCGCCTTGTCACGGGCCTCTGCCTTCGAGCATCTGAAGTGGCGCAGATAGGTCTCTGCCACCTGGTCGCCAACACGCCGGATCGGGTTGAGCGAGAATTTGGGATCCTGGAGGATCATTGACATCCGCCGGCCACGAACCTTCAGCATCTCTTTTTCGGAGAGCGTCAGGAGGTCGAGGTTCCCAAAGCGCAACGTGTCGGCCGTGATTGTCGCGCCGGGCAGAAGACGCAAAAGAGCGCGTCCAACCGTGGACTTGCCTGAACCGGATTCTCCGACGATCCCCAACCGTTCCCGGCCAAGCGTGAAGGAAACCCCACGCACGGCCTCTGCCGGCGCGCCGCCATAGCGAATGCGGAGATTTTCGACCTCGAGTATGGATTTTTCCACGGGGCTACCTCCGATTTATCTGCTTGGGATCGAGCGCATCGCGCAATCCATCGCCGAGCAGGTTGAATGCGAGGCTGACAGACAGGATCGAGATGCCCGGGAAGGTGACGAGCCACCAGCTGTCCAGCATGTACCGGCGGCCGGTTGCGATCATCGCGCCCCATTCGGGCAGCGGCGGCTGGGCGCCGAGGCCGAGGAAACCGAGGCCGGCAGCCGTGAGGATGACGGTCGCCATGTTGAGGGTCAGGCGGATGAGGACCGAAGGCAGGCACATGGGCATGATCGACTTGAAGATGATGCGCGCCGGCGATGCCCCTGAAGTCTTGCGGCAGAAATGTAATCTGCCTTGCGGAAGGTCATTGCCTCGGCGCGGGCAAGCCGAGCGATCGGTGGCCAGGAGGTCAGCGCGATGGCGACAATGGCGTTGTTGAGGCTTGGGCCTAGCGCCGCGACGAAGGCGAGCGAGAGAATGAGGCTCGGAAACGACAGGAAAATGTCGGTGATGCGCATCATCACCGTATCGATCTTGCCACCGAGATAGCCGGCGGTCGTACCGATGATGAGGCCGATGGGGCCGACGACGATCGACACGAGGAAGATGATTGTCAGCGTGATGCGGGCACCCCAGACAAGGCGGCTGAAAATGTCGCGGCCAAGCTCGTCGGTACCGAAGACATGCCCGTTGCCCGGCGGCTGCAGCGTTTTGGCAAGATCCTGCACATAGGGGTCGTGCGTGGCGATCAAAGGTGCAAAGGCAGCTACCAGAATGAGCAGCACCAGGACGGCGAGGCCGAATGTCGAGGTCGGGCTTTTCAAAAGGAACAGCACGATGTTCTTCAATGCGTGCAACGGAGCCGGCAGGCGGAACGTAGGTTCGGTGCGGGTAGACATCAGCGTGTCCTTGGATCGAAGATGCGGTAGAGAACGTCGGACAGTAGATTGAGCCCGATGAAGATGACGCCGACGATCAATACGCAGGTCATGACGGCATTCATGTCGCCGGTGATGAGATTGTTGGTGAGATACTGACCAAAGCCCGGCCAGGCAAAGACGGTCTCGATAAGGACCGCTCCTTCGAGCAGTGAACCGTAGGCGAGCGCGATGATGGTGACGAGCTGAACCCGGATATTGACGAAGGCGTGCTGCCAGATCGTCTGATTGCGCGAAAGCCCCTTCACTCTCGCGGTCGTCACATATTCCTGCCCGAGTTGATCGAGCATGAAACTGCGGGTCATGCGGGTGATGTAGGCGGAGGAGGAATAGCCAAGTAGCGCCGCTGGCAGGATGATGTGGTTCACCGCGGACCAGAAGACGTCCATCTCGCCGGCGATCAGGCTGTCGATCAAGAGAAAGCCGGTACGCTCTTCGACGAGACCGATGTAGAACTGGTCCATCCGCCCGCTGCCGCCGACCAGCCCGAGATGGGCGTAAAAGACGATGAGCGCAATCATACCTGTCCAGAAGATCGGCATCGAATGGCCGAAAAGGCTGAAGACACGCACCACATGATCCGGCCAACGATCCTTGTTGACGGCGGCAAAGACGCCAAGCGGCACACCCAGGCCTGCTCCAATAAGGATTGCGAAAGTGGCCAGTTCGATCGTCGCCGGCATGACATGAAGGATGTCCTGTATGACCGGCTGACCGGTGCGAATAGAGGTACCGAAATTGCCGGTGAAGACATCGCCTAGGTAATATATGAACTGTTCCCAAAGAGGACGGTCCAGGCCGAGCGCGTTGTAGACCTGTTCATAGGTCTCGCGGGTCGCATCTTCTCCGACTATGGCCCGCACCGGATCAGCGGGCATGAGCCGGCCAATGAAAAAAGTCAGGAGAAGCAGGCCGAGAAGCGTGACCGCAATGGTCCCGATCTGCCCGGCCGCTCCGTAGAAGCGTATGCGACGTAAAGACATGAATCCTCCGTTTGTCATCCGCCGGAAGGTGAGGCGGTACAGGCTCCCGTCCTGTATGACAACTTAAGGAAATCTGTCACAGGTTATGGGTACTGTCAAGCTAATCTGCTCACAGGAAGTCGTCTCGGCGGGGTGTGAAGCAGTCAATAAGTTCGCCGGTCTCCAGGCATTGGCACCCATGCTCAGTGTTTGAGGGGATGACGAGACTATCGCCGGCCTTCAATTCATGGGCTTCGCCGTCACGGAA
Organism: Ensifer canadensis; assembly: GCF_017488845.2. Lineage (NCBI taxonomy): Bacteria > Pseudomonadati > Pseudomonadota > Alphaproteobacteria > Hyphomicrobiales > Rhizobiaceae > Ensifer > Ensifer canadensis. Next base: position 532,781 of record NZ_CP083374.1, on the reverse strand, counting down.
AAAGCGGAAACGGCCACGCGAGACGTAGGTGGATTGAACGTGCGGATGGCTATGTAGTCGGCCGCTAGCGCCGCTTTCGAAGCGGAAAGATACGACCATGATCTCCGGTGAGTGCGAAAGAACTTGCCGGGTAACGCCAGTATCGGTCGAGATCGCGGGATAGGTGGGAAGGGTCATGGATGCCTCGTTGATGATGTACGACATCTCCAACATACATGCATTGCAGGCTGTATGACAAGCTAAGACAGGTTGACCTCTTCGGGGGCCAGTGTGCGCGAGCGCAGCAATACCTTGTAGCGATCCAGGCTGCCGCGAAGATGGGCGCGCATGCGCTCGCGCGCAGTGTCGCTATTGCCTTCGATAATGGCATCCACGATCAGGCCGTGCTCTTCCTGAAGGTGAAGGTTATAGTCCTTCGGGCGCGAGCCGGGAGCGGAGCCTTGCAGTTCGCCTCGAGGAATGATGCCGGACCGGATGAGCTGCAGGAATTCGGGAAAGCGACGGTTCTGCGTAGCCTCCGCGATGGCGAGATGCAGTTCGAAATCGGCGTCACGGGTGGGGCTCCCGGTGGCGAGGCATTCGCCAACGTGGTGATGGGCCTCGAGGATCGCCTCGATCTGTGCAGCAGAACGGCGCGAGGCCGCAAGCCCGGCGGACTCCACCTCAAAGACTGTCCTAAGCTCCAAAAGCTCTATGACCGAGGAAATTCGCTCGGTGGTCAGGTCCTTGAATGGTTGTTTCTTGTCTTCGAGCGTCTGCAGCGCGAAGATGCCGGCGCCCTTGCGCGCTTCCACCAGGCCGTCGGCGCGAAGGATTGCAATTGCTTCGCGCACTACGGTGCGGCTCACGGAATATTCGCGTGTGAGCGCACTTTCGCTCGGAAGCCGGTCGCCGGGCTGGAAGACGCCTTCGGTCAGGTCGCGACGCAGATCGGCGCTGATCTTTGCCGCCAGCGACGTGCCTCTCGCGTGATTGTTTTGGGCTTCCATTGCTGCTTCACCTGCATTGAACCTGTCTGGCATGTTATCGGTTATCTGTCCGAATGCAAGGGCAGGCTGTCTAAACCTGTACCTCAGCGAAGCACTCGTAGCATGGCGCGGTACCGCGCCTGACTGTTCTTCAGGTGAGCGCGCATGGCTGAGCGAGCCAGTGTTTCGTCGCCATTTTGAATGGCGACGAGGATCGCTTCATGTTCGTCCACGAGCCGCTCGATATCGGCCAAGGGCAGCGCCGTCTCCACGCCGTTCTCGGTCACCGCCCGGCGCGGAATAAGCGTTGGACCGAGCATCTGCAGGAATTCTGCGAAGCGCGGGTTGTTGGTGGCCTGAGCAATCGCGAGGTGGAAGGCAAAATCGGTCTCTGCGCTCGGTCGGCCCTCCGCGGAACTCGTGCGGAAAGCATCGAGGGCCTCGATGATCTTTTCCTCCTGTCCGGGCGAGCGGCGAAGCGCGGCAAGGGCTGCAGCATCTCCTTCTACGGCGGTGCGAAGTTCGAGCATCTCGATCAGCGAAGATACGCGCGCCAGATCGACGTTTTGAAACGGACGGCGGGTGGCAAGCGTTGGATCGAGAACAAAGACGCCCGCTCCTTGGCGTGGCTCCACCAGTCCGTCGGAACGAAGTGCTGCAATTGCTTCGCGCACGACCGTGCGGCTGACGCCGAATTCCTGCGTCAGTTGGGCTTCGGAGGGCAGCCGATCACCCGGCTTGTGATGACCCTTGGACATTCGTGCGCGAAGCGCGTCTGCAACCTTGACCACCAGCGTCGTGGTTGGCAGCGGAGCCGGTTCGTGGGTGGTCACTTTCGTCATGCGTGCCGCCATTCGGTGAATAAGGCGGGAATCCGCCGTTGATTGTGGATACGCCATTGCCCCACAACGGCGCAATCCGTGCCTAGATCGATTTGAGGTCGTCCGGCTGCAGCTCCTCAGGCAGGTTCTGGTAGCAGACGGGCCTGAGGAACCTTCGGATGGAAAGGGTTCCAACGGACGTTGCGCCGAAGTTTGTGGATGCCGGATAGGGGCCGCCGTGGACCATGGCATCGCAGACTTCGACCCCGGTCGGGTAACCATTTGCCAGAACACGCCCCGCCTTGCGCTCCAGGATCGCCAACAGGCTGCGTGCAACTTGCGTGTCGCCCGCATCAAGATGCAACGTGGCGGTAAGCTGGCCATTGAAGCTCTTTGCTACGGCAATCATCTCCTCGATAGTCTCGACCGTCACAATAAGGCCGAGCGGACCAAACACTTCTTCGGAAAGTAGATGGTTGGAGAGCCAGTCCTCGGCGGAAACGCGGAAGAGGAAGGGTGTGGCGTCGCGCTGGTCGCAGGTGGTGGTCAAGACCGCGCGCACACCGGCACCGGCAGCGATGCGCATGCTTCCCTCGCGATAGGCTTTGGCCATGCCGTCATTCAGCATCACCTGCGGACCAACCCCTGAGAGCGCGGAACGGGTCGCTTCGGCGAACGTGTCGACCTGATCGGAAAGGATAATGGCGATGCCCGGATTGGTGCAGAATTGCCCGGCGCCGATCGTCAGCGAACTCGCCCACCCTTTTGCGATTTCCGCGCCGCGGGCTTTCAGCGCTTCCGGCAGGATGAACATCGGGTTCACCGAGCCCAGTTCGCCGAAGAAGGGAATGGGTTCGGGACGTGAGACGCAGAGATCGAAGAGAGCGCGACCGCCGGCAAGCGAACCGGTAAAGCCGACCGCTTTGACGAGCGGATGCGTGACGAGTGCGGTGCCGACATCGCGACGACCGCCTTGGATCAAAGAGAAGACGCCCGGGTGGAGGCCAAGTCTCCTGATGGCGGCATCGGCGGCTTCCGCCACGATCTCACTTGTGCCGGGATGGGCGGAGTGACCCTTGACGATGACCGGACACCCGGCGGCAAGCGCAGAGGCGGTGTCGCCGCCCATCGTCGAGAAGGCAAGCGGGAAGTTGGAAGCGCCGAACACGGCGACCGGGCCGATTGGGCGCTGCATCAAACGAATATCCGGTCGGGGCAGGGGGGTGCGGTTCGGCAGCGCCTCGTCATGGCGCCTGTCCAGATGTTCGCCCTTGCGGATGTGGGAAGCGAAGAGGCGCAGCTGACCGGTGGTGCGGCCGCGCTCGCCTTCGAGGCGGGCGGCGGGCAAGCCGGTTTCCGAGGCGCCGATCTCAGTGATCTTGGCGCCACGGACCTCGATTTCGTCGGCAATGGTGTCGAGGAAGGCAGCGCGCGTCTCGCGGGACGAATAACCGTAGGACCAGAAGGCTTCCTCGGCGGATTCGGCCGCCGTGTTCACCAGTTCGACGGTGCCGACGGAAAAGTCAAAGGCATCGCCGTGGGCGGGCTCGCTGCGGAATTTGATCTGCGCTGCGCGCCATTCGCCGGCGATCAGGTGTTTGCCATGTGGCTCATAGGTCATGTCTTACTCCTTGAATATCGGATTGTTTACGAAGTCGCCGCCCTGGAAGCGGGACGTCGGGTCGCTGGGGTCGGGTCTCGGGGTGAGGGCCTCAATGTGGATGCGATGGGCCTCGGCATTGTCTTTGGGCTTCCAGCCCAGCCAGCCAAGATGCGAGTTGTCCCACCAGCCGGCGTCGTTGGCCGAGCTGCCCCAGATGACCGGGCAGCCAAGGGTCGACACGCGGAAAATTGCCTCGATCATCGAAGCGAAATCGTCGTGCGAGAACCAGGTCGACAGCATTCGATAGTTCGTTGGCTCGGGCGTACAGGAGCCGATGCGTACCAGGGCGGTTTCTTGGCCAAATTTGTCGAAGTACAGGCGAGCGAGGGCCTCGCCGAAGCATTTGGAGACCCCATAGAGTCCGTCCGGGCGGTATGGGGCGTCTGGCCCGAGCCGTTCGGTCTGCGGATAGTAGCCGATCGTGTGGTTGGAACTCGCAAAGACGATGCGCGGCTGACCGTGAGCGCGTGCAGCTTCATAAAGGTTGTAGAGGCCGACAATATTGCCGCCAAGGATCTGGTCGAAGGGCCGTTCGACGGAAACGCCGCCAAGGTGGACGATGCCGTCGCAGCCGGCGACCATCTCATGGACTGCTGCTGCGTCAGAAAGATCGCAGGACATGCACTCCTCATCGCGCTCGGGCGGGTCAAGCCGAGCAAGATCCGCAAGGCGAATTGTATCGGCGAGAGGCGCAAGCCGTTTGCGCATGACCCGGCCCAGCTGGCCCGCCGCGCCGGTGATCAAAAGGCGTCTCATTTGGGGTATTCCTTTGCGCATTGCCGCATTGCCAGGCACGGCACCGCAGCCATTTCGACCTGCCAATGGCGTGAACCGGCAGAGCCTCAACCTTCTAGCGGTCTTCGTGCCCGAAAAAGCTGCCATCGTTTCACTCGAAACCACATTCGGTCTCGCGTCATTCCTGCGGGCACCTTGACCTCCGATGACATATCATACAATAACGGTAACACATATTATATGTTGTCGACAACTTGAAGGAGGAATTTATGCTGACTGTTGAAACAAGGCAGGCGGTCAACCCGGAATACGCCAAAACACTCGATACATCCGGACTTCGGAAGCATTTCTTGGCCGAGGATATGTTCAGGGTCGGAGAGATCCGACTGGTCTACACCCACTACGATCGTTTCGTGATGGGTGGAGCGGTGCCGGGTGATGCGCCCCTAACGCTTGACAAGGTGGAGGAAACGAAGACCCCGCTGTTTCTCGATCGCCGTGAAATGGGCATCGTCAACATTGGCGAGACCGGTACTGTCGCCGCCGGCGCGCAGACCTATACCTTGAACCGGGGCGATGTGCTTTATCTCGGTGCCGGATCGGGGGCGGTCACCTTTGCTGGCAAGGGCCGGTTCTATATCACGTCCTGCCCGGCTCATCGCAGCCTGCCGGCGCGCCTCATCACGGCCGCCGAAAGCAAGGAAGTGAAGATGGGCGCATCGGAAACCTCCAACAAGCGCACCATCAATCAGTTCATCCATCCGCTCGTGATGGAAAGCTGCCAACTGGTGCTCGGCTATACCACGTTGGAGGACGGTTCCGTCTGGAACACCATCCCTTCGCATATCCATGACCGTCGCATGGAGGCCTATCTCTATTTTGGTATGGATCAAAAATCCCGGGTGCTTCATCTGATGGGCGAGCCCCAGGAGACCCGCCACCTGTTCATTTCGAATGAGCAAGGCGCGCTTTCCCCACCCTGGTCCATCCACTCCGGCGCGGGCATCGGCTCTTACACATTCATCTGGGCCATGGCTGGCGACAACGTCGACTATACCGACATGGACTTCATCCAGCCGGAGGATCTGAAATGATAAATTCCTTTTCGCTTCAAGGGCGTAAAGCTCTTGTCACGGGATCGAATACCGGACTTGGTCAAGCGATTGCGGCAGGACTTGCTGCCGCAGGCGCCGAGGTTATCTGCGCGGCCCGCCGCTCGCCCGACGAAACTCTGGATTTAATTGGCAGGGCCGGCGGCAAGGCGAGCGGCATGCAGCTCGACTTCAAGGATCCCATGGCGGCACGAGACATATTTGTCGGTCGGGACATCGATATCCTCGTCAACAACGCCGGCATCATCCGACGGGCGGATGCGGTCGATTTCACCGAGGAGGATTGGGACGCGGTCGTCGATGTGAACCTGAAGGCATTGTTTTTCACGACCCAGGCGTTCGCAAAGGAGTTGTTGGCCAAGGAGCGGTCTGGAAACGTGGTCAATATCGCTTCGCTTCTTTCCTTCCAGGGCGGTATCCGCGTTCCCTCCTACACGGCCGCAAAACACGGCGTCGCCGGTCTCACCAAATTGCTTGCCAACGAATGGGCGGCGAAGGGCATCAATGTAAACGCAGTTGCCCCCGGCTACATTGAGACCAACAATACCGAGGCGCTACGCGCCGATGCCGCCCGCAACAAGGCAATCCTCGATCGCATCCCTGCCAATCGTTGGGGTCGCCCCGAGGACATCGCAGGGGCGGTGGTCTTCCTCTCCTCGCCAGCGGCGAATTACGTCCACGGTGCGGTCCTCAATGTCGACGGCGGCTGGTTGGCGCGTTAATCGTCGGCTCGTGGCAATTTGTCATTTAACTTGTATGATGACTAATTGACATATGTATGATGTCTAGCTATGGCTACGGTCAGTTGAATGCACAGAGGAATACTGAAATGACCCCCGAACAAATCAAGGTTGCTCTTGGCTCCGGCCTTCTTTCCTTCCCGGTCACGCATTTCGATGCGCAAGGCCGCTTTGCGCCAGAAAGCTACAAGGCGCATGTCGAGTGGCTCGCGGGTTACAAGGCCCCGGTGCTTTTCGCAGCCGGTGGCACGGGGGAGTTCTTCTCGTTGCGGCCAGATGAAATCCCAGGCATCGTCGCATCCGCCAAGGAGGCTGCAGGCGAAACCGCCATCGTGTCGGGTTGTGGCTACGGCACCGAAATCGCTGTCGATATCGCCCGATCGGTCGAGAAGGCTGGGGCCGACGGCATCCTGCTACTGCCGCACTATCTTATCGATGCGCCTCAGGAAGGGCTCTATGCCCACATTAAGAAAGTCTGCCAGTCGGTCGGTATCGGCGTCATGGTCTATAACCGTGACAATTCGGTGCTGCAGGCCGATACGCTTGCCCGGCTGTGCGACGAATGCCCGAACCTGATCGGCTTCAAGGACGGCACGGGTGACATCGGGCTTCTGCGCCAGGTTACCGCAAAGATGGGCGATCGCCTGATGTATCTGGGCGGCATGCCGACGGCCGAACTTTTTGCCGAAGCCTATCTCGGCGCCGGCGTCACGACCTATTCATCCGCCGTGTTCAACTTCGTACCGGGCCTTGCCAACGAGTTCTACGTGGCACTGCGCGCCGGCGACCGCTCTACTTGCGAGCGCATCCTGGTGGATTTCTTCTATCCGTTCATGGCGATCCGCAACCGGGTGAAGGGCTACGCCGTCTCGGCGATCAAGGCCGGCGTGCGGCTACAGGGCTTCGACGCCGGACCGGTGCGCGCGCCGCTGGTGGACCTGACGGATGAGGAACTGGGCATGCTCGACAAGCTCATCGGCGGGCAGAAACGCAAGGTCTGATACCGCGACTTCCGGAGGAATGCATGAAGATCACCGCCGTTCGCACGCATCTCTTGGAACACCGGCTAGACACGCCGTTCGAAAGCGCCTCGATGCGCTTTGACCGCCGTGCTCACGTCCTGGTGGAGATAGAATGCGATGATGGAACGATCGGCTGGGGCGAATGTCTCGGTCCGGCAAAACCCAACGCGGCGGTGGTCGCAGCCTTTTCGCCCTGGCTGATCGGTCAGGACCCGCGCTCAACCGAGAAAATCTGGGCCGTGCTCTACAATGCACTGCGCGATCAGGGACAGCGTGGTCTCACCGTCACCGCACTGTCGGGCATCGACATCGCGTTGTGGGACATCAAAGGCAAGCACTACGGCGCCTCGATCTCCATGCTGCTTGGTGGACGCTGGCGGCAAAGCGTGCGCGCCTATGCCACGGGTAGCTTCAAGCGCGACGGCGTCGATCGGGTTGCAGACAACGCCAACGAAATGGCGGAGCGCCGCACACAGGGGTTCCACGCCTGCAAGATTAAAATTGGTTTTGGCGTCGACGAGGATCTACGCGTCATCCGCGCTGTTCGCGAGGCGATAGGCTCCGAAATGCGCCTGATGATCGACGCCAATCACGGTTACACCGTCACCGAAGCGATCCGGCTCGGCAAAGCAGCAGCGGAGTATGATATCGACTGGTTCGAGGAGCCGGTGGTGCCCGAACAGCTGTCGGCCTACCTGGAGGTTCGCACATGTCAACCGATCCCCGTTGCGGGTGGCGAGACCTGGCATACAAGGTTCGGCATGTGGCAGGCGCTGGATGCCCGTGCGGTCGACATTCTCCAGCCCGATCTCTGCGGCTGCGGCGGCTTTTCCGAAGCGCAGAAGATCGCAAGCCTGGCGACACTTCATGGTATCCGCGTCGTGCCACATGTCTGGGGGACAGGCGTGCAGATCGCCGCGGCACTGCAATTCATGGCAGCGATGGTGCCCGATCCGGTCCGCGCCAATCCGATCGAGCCGATCCTGGAATTCGACCGAACGGAGAATCCATTCCGACAGGCGGTGCTTAAGACACCACTGGAGGCGGTCAATGGCGTCGTCGCTATTCCAGATGGTCCAGGTCTGGGGATCGAGATCAATCGTGATGCCCTCGTCGAATTCAAGATGCTCCAATCTTGAAACGAACGAGCGCAGTCTTCCAGGGAGCCACGCGTACCGCGTTTGCAAAGCGGCGCTTTAGACGCAGCGTGCCCGTGAACTAGGCTGACTCCCATGGATCTAAGGGGTCCTGGCCCGCTAGCTTCATAATTTCGATCGTCCGTTTATCGCTTCTCGATCGTGCGGGCGGTTGCAAGGCGGATTTCCTGCTCCGGTTCGTCGAGTTGCATCAAGTCGCCATGGCGGCTCTGATGAACCTTGTTCAGGTGGTCGCGGGGGCTGAGCCCAAGTGTGCGCTTGAACATGCGCGAGAAATAATAGGGGTCTGCATAGCCGACCTCCGCAGCCGCAGCCGCAACCGAGAGCCCTCCTTCCAGAAAATGCATCGCGCGCTCCATTCGCTTGAGCTCCTGGTATTTGCGTGGCGTGCGACCCACGCGCTTCTGGAATTCGCGCAGAAAATAATCGTAGTTGTAGGGTGCAGCATCGACCGCCCTCACGGCGATGTCGTTTTCGAGCGGGTTGGCCGAGATCATCGTTGCTGCCTTCATCACCGCAAGGTCAATCGCATCCGCGCCCTCCGGCTGGTAGGTCGCGTGGTCGCGCCACCCGAGAAACGCATCCTCGATGAAGGCGATGAGAAGGACCATGAAAAGATGGTGCTGGCCGAGCGATACCGAGGAAGGGGGCGCGCTCTGACGATAGTGACGGGCAATCGGTTCCAGAAACGGCCAGCGGCTCAGATGCAGTTTGGGCCTCAGTTGCATCTGCTCGATGAGATTGTGACGACCATAGATGTCGAGCGTAAAGTGCTGCGCCACGCCGATATAGGTTTCGCGCCCTTCATTCCAGCCGATGAAGTGTTGGCCGCCGCTGATCAGCATGGCGTCGCCCCGCTCCATCACACGTGGTTCGCCGTCGATCAGATAATGACCGCGGCCCTCAAGGCAAATGACGAGATCGTCGACCGGATTGGATTTGTCGATCCGCCAGGTTTGCGAATGCTCCATGCGGATCGCCGCGCGCGTCAGGTTGAGCGTCAACGCCGCGGCGGGAATCGCCGATAGAATGCCACCTTCGATTTCGTCCATCTTTTTCCTTCCCTTTGTGAATTCATTCTGATCTGAAAATAGCCCAATGTCACCGAATAAACCGTGTCTTCTGGGGAGGAGATCGGTTCGTGGTATAGAAACGTGGCGTTCCGCCCATTCTTCCTGCACCGAATTGGGAGCCAGATTTGTACAAAATTGCATCTATGCAGGCTGCGCTCAAGGGCTGCCCGGGAGGGATGTCATGAAGATGCAGCGCCTTATGGGGCTGGGCTATCTCGCCCCGTATATCATTGGTCTTCTGGTCTTCACGGCGATCCCTTTCATCGGGTCGCTGTACCTGAGCTTTACCAGCTATGACCTTATGAGCGAACCTCGGTGGACGGGGATTGCCAATTATGAACGGCTCTTCACACGCGATCGCACCTTCACGAAGTCGCTGAACGTCACACTGCTTTATGTGTTCCTGACGGTACCGTTGAAGCTTGCCTTCGCGCTCTTCATCGCCGCGATCCTAAATTACAAGCTGATGTTCATCGGTCTCTTTCGAACCGCCTTCTACGTTCCCTCCATCCTCGGCGGCTCGATCGCCATTGCCGTCCTGTGGCGCTACATCTTCGCCACGGAGGGACTTGCCAACATGGCGCTGACGACGGTCGGTTTTTCTCCGATTGACTGGTTTGGTGATCCGACGAACGCGCTGTTCACGATTACGCTATTGCGATGCTGGCAGTTCGGATCAGCCATGGTGATCTTCCTCGCCGCCCTGCAGTCGATAGACAAGTCGCTTTACGAGGCAGCAGCCATCGACGGCGCGGGCAAGGTGCGCACCTTCTTCTTCATCACGTTGCCACTGCTGACTCCCGTCATTTTCTTCAACCTCATCATGCAGATGGTTCAAGCCTTCCAGGAGTTCAACGGACCTTACATCATCACGCAGGGTGGTCCGCTGAAGGCGACGTATCTGCTGCCGCTCTACATCTACGACGAGGCCTTCAAGAAGTTCAACATGGGCTATGCCTCGGCCATAGCATGGGTGCTCTTCACCATCGTCACCGCCCTGACCCTCGTTGCCTTCTGGTCATCGAAGAAATGGGTCTTTTACGCAGGCGACAAGAGGAGCTGACCGCAAATGACCGATCTTGCAACCTTCAACGATCTCCAGGCCGCCCGCAGGGCAAGGCTACGTCTCGTCTCGACGGCGGTCCGTTATGTCCTGCTCTTTGCAGTCGGCTTCGTCATGCTCTATCCGCTCATCTGGCTGGTTGGCGCGAGCTTCAAGACAAATTCCGAAATCTTCGCAGGTGCGGGCTTCCTGCCGGAGAACCCGACTGCCGAAGGTTACATCAAGGGCTGGCAGACATCGACACCCTATACGTTCGGCCGGTTCTTCTGGAATTCCTTCCTGATCATCCTGCCAAAGGTGATCGGGACGGCCATCTCCTGCACCTTGGCGGCCTATGCGTTCGCCCGGTTCGATTTCCCGTTCAAGAAGATCCTCTTCGGCTCGGTCATCGCAATCCTGCTGTTGCCCAATGTCGTTACCCGCATTCCTCAATATCTCCTGTTCCGTGATCTTGGCTGGCTCGACAGTTTTCTGCCGCTCTGGGTGCCGTCGGCACTCGCTGGCGACGCCTTCTTCGTTTTCATGTTGGTGCAATTCCTGCGCTCATTGCCAACAGACATGGAGGAGGCGGCACGGGTGGATGGTGCCAATAGCATCCAGACGCTGATCTATATCGTGGTCCCGATGCTCGCCCCGGCACTGATTTCGGTGTGCCTGTTCCAGTTCATGTGGACCATGAACGATTTCCTCGGGCCGCTGATCTATCTGTCCTCGGTGGACAAGTATCCGGTCAGCCTCGCCCTCAAGCTTTCGATCGACACGACCGAAGCTTTCGAATGGAACCGCATCCTCGCGATGTCGGTGCTCACGATCGCCCCTGCGCTGATCGTGTTCTTCGCTGCGCAACGTTACTTCATTGAAGGGATCTCCTCCGGGGGATCAAGGGCTGAACATGGCTAAGGTTCAACTGAAAAATCTCGAAAAGGTCTATGGCAACGCCTTCAAGGCGGTCCATGGCATCAATCTCGACATCAACGACGGCGAGTTCATGGTTTTCGTCGGCCCGTCGGGCTGCGCCAAATCGACGACGCTGCGCATGGTGGCGGGGCTTGAGGAGATTTCCGGCGGGGAAGTCCTCATTGGGGACCGGCGCGTCAACGATCTGCCGCCGGGCAAGCGCTCAATTGCCATGGTCTTCCAGAACTACGCTCTCTACCCTCATATGAAGGTTCGCGGCAACCTGGCCTTCGGGCTCAAGATCGCCGGCAAGCCGAAGGCGGAGATCGAGGCCGCGATCAAGCAAGTGGCCGAGATCCTTGAGATCGAGCCGCTTCTCGACCGCCTTCCCAAGCAGCTTTCAGGCGGTCAGGCCCAGCGCGTGGCTCTCGGTCGCGCGCTCATCAAGAAGCCGGGCGTCTTCCTGTTCGATGAGCCACTATCCAATCTCGACGCCAAGTTGCGAGCCTCGATGCGCGTCCGCATAACCGACCTGCATCGCCAGCTCAAAGCGGAGGGCTTGTCGTCGACGGTCATCTACGTGACGCATGATCAGACCGAGGCCATGACGATGGGGGATCGCATATGCGTTATGCAGGCCGGTCACATCATGCAGGTGGCCACGCCCAAGGAACTCTACGATCGCCCGGCGAACCTGTTCGTGGCCGGCTTCATCGGCAGTCCGGAAATGAACCTTGTCGACGCCCGGCTCGACGGATCGTCCTTTTCGATCGGCAGCCAGACCTTGCCGCTCGGACCACACCTTGAAGGCCGGCTTTCGGCCCGCCCGACAGAAGCCGTGATCGGCACCCGACCACAGCATCTATCGCTGGCGGCGGACGGGCCGGCGCTCACCGCGAAGCTCACTAATGCTGAGTTCATGGGGCACGAGGTCTATCTCCACGCTGATCTCGAAGGTCGCAAGGTGGTGAGCGTCGTCGGCGCAGCCGAGTTCGAGGCACTGGGAGGGTCGGAGATCATCCGCCTTCGTCCCGATCCGGAACGATTGCACATTTTCGACAAGACTGACGGTCGCAACGTGTCGCTTTGAGGAGGCGGCGTTGGCCCATACACCAAGAAGGAGGAGAACCATGAAGACTGCGAAAACCTTGCTTGCATTGACCGGCGTCGCCTATGGCGCGCTCACGTTCGGTGCCACCGCTGGCGCCGCCGAACTGCGCATGGCGTGGTGGGGCGGTGATAGTCGTCACGTAGCCACTCAAAAGGCGACAGCTGCCTGCGGCCAGAAATACGGCCACACGGTCAAGGGCGAGTTCACCGGCTTCGACGGCTACCTCGAAAAACTGACGACGCAAATGGCCGGCAGGACCGAAGCTGATATCGTTCAGGTCAACTGGCCGTGGCTGCCGCTGTTTTCCAAGAATGGCGAGGGGTTCGCCGACCTTCGCACGCTGAAGGCAATCGACCTGTCCAACTGGACGGAAGGCGATCTCGCGGCCGGTTCGATGAATGGGGTCCTGCAGGGGCTATCCGTCTCGACGACGGGTCGTGTCTTCTTCTTCAACGCGACGACCTTCGAAAAGGCAGGCGTCGAAATTCCGAAGACCTGGGACGAGTTCTTCGCCGCAACCGCGACCATCAAGGACAAGCTCGGCAAGGACCACTACACCTTCAACGCGGTGAAGGAGACTGCCCAATTGCTGGTGACCCTTGCCGTCGTGCAGAAGACTGGCAAGGATCTCGTCGATCAGACGAGCAACCGCGTAGCATGGACGCCAGAGGAACTCGCCGAAGGCATCTCCTTCCTCGGCAAGCTGGTGGAAACCGGCGCGATCCGCTCGCAGAAGGAGGAGGCCGCCGACGGCAACGTCAATCTGTTTGAAAAGCCCTCCTGGGCCGAAGGCAAGGTCGCCGGCTCCTACGAATGGGATTCAACTTACTCCAAGTATGCCGACCCGTTGAAGGATGGTCAGGTTCTCAAGCCTGTACCAATGCTGAAGCTTTCGGATGCGGTTACCGAAGGCGTCTATCGCAAGCCTTCCATGGTGTTTTCGATCTCCAAGAACTCGAAGAACCAGGATGCGGCGGCGCAGATCGTCAACTGCCTCCTGAACGAGCCGGAAGGCATCGATGCTCTAGGCACCTCGCGCGGTCTTCCCGCGTCGAAAGCGGCCGCTGCCAGGTTGGGCGACAAGGGCGAACCCGAGGTTCGCGCCGCCAATGCGATCGTCATGGCCGCCACGGGGCCGATGGTTTCGCCCTTCAATGAACACCCAGAAATTCGTGCCGCTTTCATCGATACGCTTGAGGAGTACGCCTATGGCCAGATCAGCGCAGAAGATGGCGCCAAACAGATCATCGACACGGTGAACGACGTTCTGGCCGAGTTCGACTGACCATTGATACTGCCCGCCGCGGATGCCGCGGCGGGTCCTCCGTCCCTTGGCGGCACGCAACACGAGGCACGACATGACCCGACCTTCCATCATCGCGCACTCGGCGCGAACGGCGGCGCTATGCCTGCCGCAGCCCGGAGCCCTCTACCGTTTGAAATCGAGGACGGTCTGGCGGCTTTCATCCCCGGATGAGACCGGCGTTCTGCAACACGGAGAAGCCCAAACGGTCGTCACCCTTCTGCACGAGCTTCGTCCGGCTACCCGTTATCTTTTCGAGGTGGAGGGATTTCAGCCGCTGTCGTTTCAGACTGCGCCCTGCGCAGGTGTCGTGGAAGCAACCGATTTCGGACTCGTCGCCGATATTGCGCCTGACGATATTGAAGGCGCGCGCAGCAATGCTGCGGCCCTTTGCGAAGCGGTCGCAGCCGTTCCAACCGGAGGCACGCTCCATCTCGGTCCGGGCCTGTGGACGTCCTTTCCACTTAGGCTCAAAAGTCAAATGACCTTGCATCTCGCTGAAGGGGCGACGCTCCAAGCGCCTTCGGTGCGCGCGGGCTGGCCTGTTCTCCCTTCCCACGATCACAACGGTAGGATGCTTGGAAGTTGGGAAGGTCTGCCGGCGGCCTGCTTTAATGCCCCGGTAAACGCGGTGCAGGCGGATAACCTGGTGATCGAGGGCAGGGGCGTCTTCGACGGATCTGGCGACAGGGGCGATTGGTGGAGTTGGCCGAAAGAGACGCGTGATGGTGCGCGTCGCCCGCGTGGCCTGCATCTTATCAACTGCCGTGATGTGGCACTGCTCGGTTTTACGATCCGCAATGCACCGTCCTGGACGATCCATCCGCAAGGCTGCGCTCGGCTGACCGCTGCCGGACTAACCATCGTTGCCCCAGCTGACAGCCCGAACACCGATGGGTTCAACCCTGAGAGCTGTCGTGAGGTCGTGATTGCGGGCGTGCGCTTTTCAGTCGGCGACGATTGCATTGCCGTCAAGGCAGGAAAACGCGGCCCGAACGGCGAGGCTGATCACCTTGCCGAAACGCGCGGCGTCCGTGTCAGTCACTGCCTGATGGAGCGTGGCCACGGCGGCCTGGTAATTGGCTCGGAGATGTCCGGCGGCGTCGTTGACGTCTCCGTCGAGGATTGCGAGATGATCGGCACCGATCGCGGCCTGCGGCTGAAGACCCGTCGCGGTCGCGGCGGGTCGATCACCAATATCGTAATGCGCCGCGTATTGCTCGATGGCGTCGAAACGGCGCTGTCGGCCAACGCTCACTATCATTGCGACGCGGATGGCCACGATGACTGGGTGCAGTGCCGTGAGCCGGCGGTCGTCAATTCTGGAACGCCGCTCATCGACGGCGTCATCATTGAAGACGTCGAGATCCGCGGGCTCGCCCATGCGGCGGGCGCATTTCTCGGACTGCCTGAAGCCCCGATCCGCAACGTTCGTATCCGCCGCCTTAAAATCACCTCGAGCAATCCCGCGGCAGTCGCAACGCCACCCATCATGGCCGATCGCGTGCGAGCCATGCGTCATGAGACGATTGTCAGCGAGCGGGCAGAGGTCGATTGCGACGATCCCTCCTTGTTGAGCGCTGCCCCCGTGTCCCTTCCTTTCGATGAGATGCTCTCGTGAACCCGACAGAATATTTCGACGAATTCGCCAAGCGTTATAACCACTACAAGGGCGGTAGCTGGTGCTACGAGGATGGTTGCGTCTATCGCGGCCTCAGTCTTCTTTTTGATGCGACAGGCGAAACGCGCTGGAAGGCGCATCTTCATCGTCTCGCCGATCAGCAGATCGCGGCCGATGGCGCACTTTCGGGCTACGACCCCCAGGAATACAATATCGACAATATCCTGGCCGGGCGCGCCTTGTTCCCGCTGGCTGAAGGTGCCGATGATGTGCGCTACCGGTTGGCCGCCGATCGGCTGGCCGGGCAGCTGGAGACGCACCCCCGCATTCCCGCCGGCAATTACTGGCACAAGAAGCGCTATCCGCACCAGGTCTGGTTGGACGGGCTGTATATGGGACTGCCCTTCCAGATCGAATATGCGACGATGACCGGCCGCAAGGACCTGATCGCCGATGCGTTGCAGCAGTTTTCAACGGCTTTGGCACTCACGGCGACTACACGCGGCCTCTATGTTCATGGCTATGATGACAGCCGCCAGCAGCGCTGGGCTGACCCTGTGACAGGCAAGTCTCCCGCTGTCTGGGCCCGGGCCGTGGGCTGGCTGGCAATGGCAGTGGTCGATGCTCTGGCGACACTTCCTGTTGACCAGGCGACCGCGTCGTTGCGCCAGCGCGCCCGCTTGCTGCTAAAGGAGATCATGGCCCGTCAGGCAGCCTCGTCCGGCCTCTGGTATCAAGTGCTCGACGCGCCGGATCTGAAGGGCAACTACCTCGAAAGCTCTGCCTCGGTCATGTTTGCCTATTCGCTCTTGCGCGCCGCTCGTCTTGGTCTAGTCGAAGCGGACACTGCTGCGGGAGCGGCTGCGGCCGGGCAGCGCGCCCTTGACGCGCTGTTGAATACCCGGCTCGTTGCCGATGCCGAAGGGACCACCCGCTTCACGACCATTGTCCATGTCGCCGGTCTTGGAGGTTTCGAGGGCAGCTATCGCGACGGTTCACCGAGCTACTATCTCACCGAACCCATCGTTTCGGATGACGCCAAAGGTGTGGGGCCCTTGATGATGGCATATGCGGAAAGCCTGATGGCCGCTTCGTGAAGCCGCTTGATCAGTCGCTTTCACCAGGAACGAGATCCATGGGCCACAGGCATCGCGCGGATCGCTCGCGGTAGATCTCGGCAAAGGCCGGCATCGTCGCGAGCAGGGATTCGGCAAGTGCAATGCCAAGGTCGCGTAGCGACAGGCTGAACGATGTCAGTCGTGGCGACAGAAACTGCGAATGCGGGCTTTGACGCCCGATGATCGCCAGGTCGCGCCCGGGTTTTATTCCGGCTTCGACCAGTCCGCGATAAAGCCCGACGGTAATGGCCTCGTTGATGAGGACGATTGCCGTCGGACGTGTCTCAAGCGCGCTCAGTTCCCGGGCGATCTGGTACCCCCCGGCCTCGTTGGGCGTCGAGCGGAAGACGTGACGCGCGTCGAGATTAAGGCCGTGCCGGGCGAGGGTGGCGCGGCACTGGTCCTCGAACACATAGCCAAGGTTCATGTCGTCGTGCGGACGGGTAACGGCGATATGCTTGTGTCCGCGCGCAACCAGCCGGTCGATAGATGCCTCGGCCATGCCTTCGAAATCGAGATCCAGCCAGGGCTGGCCGACATCGGTCAGGCTTCGTCCGAGCGTGATGAAGGGGATCTTGCGCTTTGCCAGCAGTTCGAAGCGGGCATCGTGGCGCCGGGTGGCCGACAGGATGATGCCGTCGGCAAAGCCGCGGGCGACGACGCGCTTCAGATAGTCGTTCGGGTCCTCTTGCGAGGAGCAGAGCAAGGCGACCAGATCGAGCTTGTGACGAGCAAAGACGGTCTGAACGCCGTCGAAGACGCTCATGAAGAAGGTGTCGCCCTGGCCGGTGATTTCGGACCCCGTCTGCATCATGAAGCCGATGACGCCGGTCGTCCCCTTCCTCAGCGCACGGCCCGATTGGTTGGCGACATACCCGAGGGATTCCGCCGCTTCGAGGACTCTTTTTCGCGTCTCTTCGTTGACGTCGGGTTTGCCGTTCAGCGCGCGGGAGACCGTGCCGATCGAGATATCGAGGTGTTCGGCAAGTTGGCGAATCCCCTTCATTTTTCCGCGTTCCTCCCCAGACCCGCGACTGGCCATTTTCACACCTCTTGACACAAAAACCCTTTGCCGCATAGTATCGTAAACGTTTACGGAAGCCAACTGAGGAGTTTCGGCTTTCGTTCCTGGAGGAAATCACGTGAGACACAGGGCCGTTTTGTGCGGGTGCGGAGCTATGGCCAAAGGCTGGCTGAAGGCTCTGACGGAGAGCGACTTTCTGAGGGAGAAGGTGGAGGTCGTGGGCCTCGTCGATCTCGATCAGGCGACCGCGCAAGCGCTCGCTGCCGAGTTCAAGCTTCACGACATCATCATCGGTACAGACCTGCCGGCAGTCCTGCGCCAGAGTAGGGCCGATCTGCTGTTTGACGTCGTCGTTCCGGCCGCTCGGCGCGCGGTCGTGGCGGCCGGTCTGGCCCATGGTTGCCACGTGCTCAGCGAAAAACCGATGGCCGCCACGCTCGATGATGCGCGCGAACTGCGCCGTCTCGCAGTCGACGCTTCACGTATTCACGCGATCGTCCAGAACCGCCGCTTCATCGACGGCGTTCGCCGGATCCGCCGCCTCATCCAATCCGGCAGCCTCGGTGAACTGACGGCGCTGCATTGCGATTTCTTCCTCGGTCCACACTTCGGCGGCTTCCGCGAGCAGATGGACAACGTCCTGCTGCTCGACATGGCCATCCACACCTTCGACGCTGCGCGCTTCATGTCAGGCAAGGATCCCCTTGCCGTCTATTGCCACGAATACAATCCGCAAGGCTCCTGGTACCGCCACGGTGCTGCAGCCAATGCGATCTTTGAATTCTCCGACAATGTCGCCTTCACCTATCGCGGATCCTGGTGCGCGCAGGGCGCCAATACCAGCTGGGAAAGTGCGTGGCGGATCACCGGCTCCAAGGGAACGCTCATCTGGGATGGCGGCGAACGCTTCGAAGCCAATGTCGTCAGCGGTCGCGAAGGTTTCCTGCGGGCGGTCGAGCCGATCACGGTTCCCGAGGCTGAAGACGGTGCCGACACGCACGGCCATGTAAGCGTCATCGAGCGCTTCATCGGCGCGATCGACACGGGAACCGTGCCGGAAACGGACGGTAGCGACAACATCAAGAGCCTTGCCATGGTCTTCGGCGCGATCGACAGCGCCCGTGATGGCAAACGCGTCACCATTGCAGCCTAGGAGCCTATCTTGACGAACCCTGCAAAATCCATCCGCATCGGCACCATGATCTCGGCCACCAAGGGTGGCGCCGACAAACGCATCGACCAGATCGCCGAAATGGGCTTCGAAAGCTTCGAACCGTTCTTCTGGCAGACGACCAATGGTCAGGACCTTGCCGAGCTCGGCAAACGGTGCGTGGAGGCGATCGGCGGCCGCGATATCACCATCTCGACGCTCGGCATGTTTGGAAATCCGCTTGAGACGACCGCGATCGACGAAGAGACATTGCAGGGTTGGCGAGACTGCATCGACAATGCCCATCATTTCGGCGCTACTTGCGTTGCCGGTTTCACCGGCCGCATCCGCGGCAAGCCGTTGACCGACAGTCTGCCGCGCTACAGGGAAATCTGGTCCGAGCTGTCAAAACGCGCGGCCGACAAGGGTGTGAAGATTGCCTTCGAGAATTGCGCCATGGACGGCAACTGGCAGACCGGTGACTGGAACATCGCCCATAATCCGGATGCTTGGGAACTGATCTTCAACGAGACGCCGGACGACCACATCGGGATCGAGTGGGAGCCCTGCCATCAGATGGTCTATCTGATCGATCCACTGCCGCAGATCCGCAAATGGGCGACAAAGATCTTCCACGTGCACGGCAAGGACGCGACCATTCGCTGGGATGTCATCCGCGAACACGGCATCTTCGGCAAGGAGAAATTCGTCTTCATGCGCACGCCGGGCTTCGGCGACACCAATTGGACCGACGTGATTTCCGAGCTTCGGCTGGCCGGCTGGTCCGGCTCGATCGACATCGAGGGCTGGCACGATCCGGTCTACCGCGACGCATTGGAGATGACCGGCCAGGTCCATGGCCTGAACTATCTCAAGGCTTGCCGGGGCGGCGACTTCGTCGCCGATCCGGTCTGAGGTGTGCATATCGGCCGGCATGGAGGATGCCGGCTGCGGGATAACCAAAGGAGGAGAAAATGGCTATCCGCGGATCCGCAATCCTGGGCGTTCTCGCCCTTGCAGGTGTCTCTTTGTTCGGACTCTCGGCCAAAGCCGAAGACGTCACGATCAACGTCTGGTCGCTTGATCGCGACATCCAGCCGGCACCGAACCTGATATCGGACTTCAACAAGTTGAACGCCGGCATCAAGGTCGAATATCGCCAGATCCAGTTCGATGATGTCGTCAGCGAGGCGATGCGAGCCTATTCGACCGGCCAGGCGCCGGACATCATCGCCATCGATAATCCCGAGCATGCGCTGTTTTCGTCGCGCGGCGCCTTCCTTGATCTCACCGACATGATCGCCAAGTCGACGGTGGTGAAGACGTCGAACTATTTCCCCGGGCCGCTCGCTTCCACCATGTGGGACGGCAAGAACTACGGCCTGCCGAAGGCAACCAATACGATTGCGCTCTACTACAACAAGGACATGTTCAAGGCGAAAGGCCTTGATCCGGACAAGCCGCCCCAGACCTGGGACGAATTGGTCGATGCGGCGCGCAAGCTGACGGATCCCGCTGCCAACGTCTATGGTCTCGCCTTCTCGGCCAAGGCGAACGAGGAAGGGACATTCCAGTTCCTGCCCTGGGCGCAGATGGCTGGCGGCAGCTACGAGCACATCAACTCGGACGGCGCGGTCAAGGCGCTCGAGGTCTGGAAGACGATCATCACCGAGAAACTGGCCTCGCCGGATACGTTGACGCGCGGCCAATGGGATTCGACCGGCACCTTCAATTCAGGCAACGCCGCCATGGCGATCTCCGGGCCATGGGAGCTCGACCGCATGGTGAGCGAAGCGAAGTTCGATTGGGGCGTGGCACTGCTACCGGTCCCTGAAGTCGGTGCGGAGCGCTCTTCGGCCATGGGCGACTTCAACTGGGCGATTTTCTCCAACACGCAACATCCGGCCGAAGCCTTCAAGGTGCTCGAATATTTCGCCTCCCAGGATAACCGAATGTTCAAGGACTTCGGGCAGCTGCCGGCCCGCTCCGACATCGCCATTCCTGAAACCGGCGTGCCGCTCAAGGACGCCGCCCTCAAGGTGTTCAACGAGCAGCTCAAATACGCAAAGCCGCGCGGTCCGCACCCGGAATGGCCGAAGATTTCCAAGGCGATCCAGGATGCGATCCAGGCGGCCCTGACCGGGCAGATGGCGCCGAAGGAAGCACTCGATCAGGCGGCCGAAAAAATAAAGGCGGTGCTTGGTTAAAGCATATCCAGGAAAAGTGCGAAGCGGTTTTCCGTCGGGGAATGCGTGAAAACAAAGAGCTGGAGCGGTTCTGTGGCGCGTCAAAGCCGGAAACGCTCTAACCTCTTGAATGGGGCGAACGTGCTTCTGGGCGTGCCTTGAAGGGCGTTCGCCACCCCGATCAAGCAATGCTCCATCGTACTTAGGCGCTGGAGCGGAAAGCCAGGAAATTTGTGCCGGCTGTCGGCATCAGTTCGGTCGTTCTAGTTTTGCAGGTCGAGACGCGTGCCGCCGATGTCGGCTGCCATCTCGGCGGCGGAGGAGCCCATGAAACGATTTTTGTCCAGCATGATCGACGGTCGCGGTTTCGATATCGGCCTCGTCAGCCTGCCGCTTGCGTTCCTGCTCACTCTGTCCGGGCTGCCGCTGCTCTACAATATCGTCATGAGCTTCCAGGAAGTCGACATGTTCAGCCTTGGCAGTTTCTGGCGCCCTTTCGTCGGCCTCAAGAACTACCGGGATTTGTTCGCCCAGCCGGAAACTTGGCCGATCCTTGCCAACACGGCGACCTTCGTCATCGCCTCGATTGCCGGCCAGTTCCTCGTCGGATTTGGCCTGGCATTGTTCTTCTGGACGAACTTTCCGGGCGCCTCGTGGCTGCGCGGCCTCTTTCTGGTCTCGTGGGTGATGCCGGGACTTGTCGTTGGCGCGATCTGGAACTGGATCCTCTCCGGCGACTTCGGCGTCCTCAACTTCATCCTGCGTGAAACCGGTCTCATCAGTGGCAATATCTTCTGGCGCTCGGACCCCGATTTTTCCCTCTGGGCAGTGATCATCGCCAATATCTGGCTCGGCACCTCGTTCAACATGATCCTGATGTCCGTTGGCCTTTCGGCAATTCCGCGCGATCTCTACGAGGCGTCCGAACTCGATGGTGCCAATGTCTGGCAACGCTTCTGGACGATCACGCTGCCGATGATGCGTTCGTCCATTGGCGCGATCATCGCGCTGGGGCTGATTTTCACGCTGCAGCAGTTCGATCTTTTCGCGGCAATCACCTCGGGAGGGCCGAACAATGCCTCGAACGTCACGCAATATTGGGCCTGGGACCTCTCTTTCCGGCAGTACGACTTCGCCAAGGGCGCGACCATTTCGGTGATCATGATCGTCTTCGTAATGATCGCCTCGGTCGTCTACGTGCGCTCGACACGGCATGAGGTGCGCGGATGAATACCGTATCCCGCGACCGGTTGATGCTGGCAATCGCAATCGTTCTCGCCGGTGTCTACCTGTTCCCGCTCTACTGGATGTACATCACCACGATCAAATCCGGTTCAGAGATGTTCGCCACCCCGCCAACCTTTTGGCCGACGGATCCTCAATGGCACATTTTCGGCGACGTCTGGCAAAGCCGGAGCATGGGCCGCTATATCTGGAATTCGCTGGTCATCGCCTGCGGCGCCGTCGGGGTCATCACCGTGCTCGGTATCGGCTGTGCCTATGTCCTGGCGCGCTATCGCAACATATGGGTCGATATCGGCCTCTTCCTTGTCCTCATGCTACAGGTGCTTCCGGCATCGCTGATGGTGACGCCGATCTTCGTCGGCTTTTCCCAGATCGGACTACTCAACTACCCCAGGCTCGCGGTCATCCTGGCGATTGCCGCCAAGAGCATGCCGTTTTTCGTGGTGCTGGTGCGCGCGACCTTCATGAGCGTGCCGCAGGAACTGGAGGAGGCCGCGCTTGTCGACGGCAATTCGCGCGTCGGTGCCTTCTTCAACATCGTCCTGCCGCTCGCGCGCAATGGCATTCTCGTCAGCGCCATCCTGATCTTCATGCAGGCCTTCGGTGAGTTCGTCTATTCGAAATCCATGATCCAGGCTGTCGAACTGCAGCCGGCAAGCGTCGGGCTGAATTCGTTCATGGGGCCGAACACCAACGAATGGAACAACATCATGGCCTATGCGGCGATCTACGTGACCCCGATCCTCGCCATCTTCGTCCTTCTGCAACGCCGCATCGTCTCTGGCCTTACCTCGGGAGCGCTCAAATGACCGCCCAGATCGAACTGACCAACGTCAACAAATACTATGGTGCCTACCACGCGCTGAAGGACATCGAGCTTTCGATCCGCAAGGGCAGCTTTACAGCGCTGGTCGGTCCATCTGGCTGCGGAAAGTCGACGCTGCTGCGGTCCCTCGCAGGGCTCGAGAGCATATCGTCCGGCACCTTGAGGATCGCCGGCGAGGTGATGAACGCCGTGCCGCCGCGCAAGCGCGATGTGGCGATGGTGTTTCAGTCCTACGCGCTCTATCCGCATATGACGGTCGAGGAGAACCTGACCTACAGCCTGCGCATCAGGGGGGTTGCGAAGGCCGAACGCAAGAAGGCTGCAAACGAAGTTGCAGCCGTCACCGGGCTCACCCATCTGCTCGGGCGCTATCCGCGGGAGCTCTCGGGCGGCCAGCGCCAGCGCGTGGCGATGAGCCGGGCAATCATCCGCCATCCCAAGGCGTTTCTGTTCGACGAGCCGCTTTCGAACCTCGATGCAGCACTGCGCGTTCATATGCGCAAGGAAATCCGTGCGCTGCACGATCGGTTGGGCGCCACATCCGTCTACGTCACCCATGACCAGATCGAGGCCATGACGATGGCTGACCACGTCGTCATCATGCGCGATGGCGTCATCGAACAACAGGGGAGCCCGCTTGAACTCTACGATCGGCCGGTCAACAAATTCGTCGCCGGGTTCATCGGATCCCCGGCAATGAATTTCATACCCGCCGTGGGCGGCCAGGATGGACGCTCGGTCATCCTCGACGTCGGTGTCAAACAGGCGATCGTCCTCGATCGAGCCGTGCAGCCGGGGCAGGCCCTCACTGTTGGACTGCGTCCGGAGCACATCGAGATTGCCGAGCCCGATAAAGGCGCTCTCTCTGTACCGGTCGCGCTGCTCGAATCGACAGGCGCGACGTGTTTCCTGACGATGGCAACGACGCCGGAGCTCTCGGTGGTCTTCAATGGTCGATCGAGTGTGACTGCAGGCGACAAGGTCGGCCTGACCTTCGCGCCCGCCAACATTCACCTCTTCGACGCGCAAACCGAACGGCGGTTGCTCTAGCGCCTATGCGGCGAGGCATGGCTCCGGCCGCTCGGGGGAAACGCTATGCGTGTGGTGCTGTTTCGGCACCCGCTTCAAAGGAGCCCATACCGGTGCAGGATCTCCTCGATCTGGTCGTCCTGGGTCTTGTTGGGCAGCAAGGCCGGCTCGCGGCTGGCGCCAACGGAGCTGTCCTGTAGAAAGAGCGATCGCTTGACCATCGCAGGCGCGAAGCCAAGCGCGTAGAGATCCGTGCGGAAAGCCGAATAAATCGCCTGCTGTCTTTCGGCTTCGGCAATGTCGCCTGAATTGAAGGCGTTTAAAATTCCCGCCAGCACGTGCGGCATGGCATTGCCGAGGCCCGATATGCAGCCGGCCGCACCGTTTTGCAGCGCCCACAGCACCAGATGATCGGGGCCTGAGTAGACTTCGAAACCCTCAACGTCTCTGGCTACCTCGAGATAGGCTTCAAGCGTCTCTTTCGCTCCGCCCGAATCCTTGATGCCGGCGATGTTGCCGTGCCCGGAAAGCCTGCGCGCGGTCTCCGGCTCGATATGGTTCTGGGTGCGGGCCGGAATATCGTAGAGATAGATCGGGGTTTCGACCGCGTCCGCAACGGTCGAGAAGTGACGGATCAGACCATCCTGGGTGCAGGCGATGAAGAACGGGGTTATCACGGCAATACCATCGACGCCGATGCGATCGAATTCGCGCGCGAGTTTCAGCGTTTCGAAGGTTGCGGGCATGCCGGCATTGACGATGACCTTGACGCGGCCGGCGACCTCATCGACGACCTCCTCGGTCAGGCGCACTTTCTCGTCGTAGGTCAGGGCGCTGAAATCACCGTTCGTACCGGCGCACATGATGTTGTTGCCGGCGTCCACCTGTCGGCGGACCTGAGCGCGCGTCGCGTCGTAGTTGATCGTCTCATCGTCGTTGAAGCAGGTAACGAGCGCGACAAAGGCTTGCTTGGACATTGTTATCTCCAGTGATGGGAGCGCTCTCTCAAGAGGCGCATTCGAGGCGGGCAGCGCGATTGGCCGCCTGGACGTCGGGATCCGGATCAAGTCCGGCAGCCAGAAGCGCGCGCGTATAGTCTCGGCGTGGGGTCTCGAAGACCTCACGCACGGTGCCGAGTTCGACGACATTGCCCTTCTGCATCACCATGACGTGGTCGGCGAAGTCGCGAACGACCGGAAGATCGTGGGCGATGAAGATGAAGGCAATGCCCATGTCCTTGCGAAGCTTGTCCAGAAGGGCAATGACCTGAGCCTGGACCGAGACATCGAGCGCCGAGACGGCCTCGTCGCAGATGATCAATTGCGGCTCGAGCGCCAGCGCTCGGGCAATGGCGATGCGCTGGCGCTGACCGCCGGAAAACTGATGTGGATATCGCCCCATATGTTCCGGGCCAAGGCCGACCTGAACCAGAAGCTCGGCGACGCGCTCGCGCCATTTCGCCTTGGGCAGGATGTCCGGATGGATCACCCATGCCTCGGAGATCAGCTGGTAGACGGTCATGCGCGGATTGAGCGACTGGGTGGGGTCCTGAAACACCATCTGCAGGTCGCGCCGCAATTTGTAGAGTTCCGCCGGCGACAGCTGGAAAAGGTCACGGCCCTTCCATAGCGCGCTGCCGCTGTCGGGCTCGTCCAGCCTGAGCAGGATGCGGGCGAGCGTGGATTTTCCCGAGCCGCTTTCGCCGACGACAGCCATGGTCTCGCCAGGCATGAGGTCGAACGAGATGCCTTTCAGGGCTTCGAAGCTGCCATAATGTTTGCGGACGTCGCGAACCGACAGGACCGGCTCGCCGCGCGCGCCTGGCGAGTGCATCTTGCCTTTTCCGGGGGCGGCGGCGATCAGCTTGCGGGTGTAGGGATGTTGCGGGTTCTTGTAGACATCGCGAACCGTTCCCGCCTCGACCAGTTCGCCCTTTTCCATCACCACGACGCGGTCGGCAACCTCGGCGACGACGCCAAGGTCATGCGTGATGATCAGGACTGCCATGCCGGTTTCCTGCTGCAACTCCTCCAGAAGCGCCAGCACCTCGGCCTGAACAGTCACGTCGAGCGCCGTCGTCGGCTCGTCGGCGATCAGCAGATCGGGGCGGAGTGCAAGCGCCATGGCGATCATGACGCGCTGGCGCTGACCGCCGGAGAACTCGTGCGGATATTTGTCGAGCGATTTCTCCGGGTCGGGAATGCCGACGCGGGTCAACAGCCGCAGAGCTTCCGCCTGTGCCTCGGTGCTTCCCGTGCCGTGGGTCGTCAGTGCCTCGCGGATCTGCCAGCCGACCGAATAAACCGGGTTCAGGTGGCTGAGCGGATCCTGAAAGATCATCGCGATGCGGCGACCGTTCACTTCCCGACGCTTGTGTGTCGGCATCGTCAAGAGGTCGACGCCGTCAAGCAGGATCTCGCCCGAGCTGATACGGCCGGGCGGCATGTCGATCAGGTTCATGATCGCCGACGACGATACGGACTTTCCTGAACCGCTTTCCCCCAGGATCGCCAGCGTCTCGCCGCGATCGAGGTGATACGAGATGTTGCGGACCGCTTTGACGACGCCCATCACGGTGTGAAACTCGACCGAGAGGTTGCGGACTTCCAGCAGATGGTCAGCCATTCTTGCGACCTTTCATTTCCAGGCGCCAGCGCTGGACGGGATCAAGGGCGATGCGCATCCAGTTCGAAAGCAAGTTGAGCGACATGGTCGTCAGGATGATTGCAAGGCCGGGCCAGAAGGACAGCCACCAGGCATTGGTGAGATATTGCCTACCTTGAGAAATCATCAGACCCCAGGTGATTTCGGGCGGCTGAATGCCGATGCCGAGGAAGGAAAGCGCGCTTTCCGCCAGCATCACATAGGCAAAGTCGAGGGTCGCCAGCGTCGTCAGCGTTGGCAGGACCACGGGCAGGATGTGCCGGAACAGGATGCGCTTGCTGGAGGCGCCCATGACGCGCGCAGCTTGCACGAACATGCGCTCGCGGATCTCCAGCACCTCCGCGCGGGTGGTGCGCAGATAGACCGGAATGCGGGTGATCGCCAGAACCAGCATCAGGTTCAGGATCGACGAGCCGAGGACATAGAGCACGATGACCGCGATCAGCAGCGACGGGAACGACATGATGACGTCGGCCAGCCGCATGATGACCTGGTTGACGCGCTCGGAGGAAAAACCTGCGATCAGGCCAAGCGTGGTGCCGACGATCGCGGAGATCGCGACGGCGCCTGCGGCAACCATCAGCGTGTTTTGCGTTGCCACAATGATGCGGGCAAACAGCGGACGTCCAAGCGCATCCGCCCCCATCCACCAGACCCAGCCGCGTTCCCATTCGAACGGCGCTGCATTTCGGCCGCGCAGGTTTTGCTTCGTCGCAAGGTCGCCAAGCCAGCTCGGCCCGACGATCGCCAGAATGAGGACTGTGATCAGAAAGATTGCAGCGCACAGGGCGAACTTGTCCGCCCACAGCATGCGCGCCATGCGAACAGCAAAGGTCGGTTCCTGGGTTATCGCCGTATCTGTCGTCTGTAAGGTCATGGCTGAACTCTTCAATGACGGATGCGTGGATCGAGAAGCGTATAGGCAAGGTCGATCAACAGGTTCATGACGAAAATCGCCAGCGCGGTCACGAGAATGGCGGCCAAAACGACGTTGAAGTCACGCTGCAGGATGCTGTCGATCATCAGCTTGCCGACGCCGGGAAAACCAAAGATGGTTTCGACGATGACCGCGCCGTTGAGCAGGCTGGCGGCCTGGTCGCCGATGACGGTGATGACGGGAAGCATGGCGTTTCGCAGCGCGTGGATGAAGATGATCGGTCCGGACTTCACGCCCTTGGCGCGTGCCGTCTTCACGTAGGCAGACGAAAGCGCGCTGATCATCGAACCGCGAACGACCTGGACGATGATCCCGAACGGGCGGACGAACAGCACGCTGATGGGCAAAATCCAGTGCAGGAGCGAGCCGGTGCCGGATGTCGGAAGCCAGGCAAGGTTCACCGAGAAGACGACGATCGCGACAATGGCGAGCCAGAAGTCCGGGACGGCCGCGCCGATCAGCGATATCACCGAGGAGAGGCGATCGAAAAAACCGCCGGCGCGGAACGCGGCCAGTGAGCCGACGACGATGGCAGCGCCCGTCACCAGCGACATGGTGATAGTGGCAAGCCAGAGCGTCCACACGAAAGCTTCCAGAACCACATCGAGTGCCGGCCGTGCCTTGCGCAGCGACTCGCCGAAATCGCCGGTTACGACGTCACCGACATAGCGGGCAAACTGAACCATGATCGGATCGTTAAGGCCGTGGATCTCGCGAAACTGGTCCTTCATTTCCGCCGAGGCTTCGACGGGAAGGAACAGGGCGGCGGGATCTCCCGTCAGGCGCGAGAGGAAAAAGACCATCACGATCAGCCCGATAAGGGAAATCAGGCTGGCCAGGGCCCGTTTGCGAATGAAGCTCATCTTTGTGCCTCTCGATTGCATAGGGCGGCGGGATCCTCCCGCCGCCTTGATTGCGTCTGTCACTGGCGGATTTCATCATCGCCAGAACGGATCACTTGATGCCGATCTCCGAGAGCTGAAGCATCGAGTTGGTCGCCATGGTGGGCTTGAAGTCCAGGCGTTCGGAAACGCGCGAGAAGCCAACCATGTGGAAGAGCAGCACGTCAGCCACCACTTCATCATGCACATAGGCAATGGTTTCAGACCAGAGCTTGGCGCGTTCTTCGCCGACAGCCGCCGAGGCGCGCTTGATCAGATCGTCGACCTTCGGGTCTGAAAAGCCCGACTGCGTGCCATCGGTTGCGTATTTGAAGAACATCGAGAAGGACGGGTCACCCTTGGAGTTGTCGTGCATGGCAGCAACGAGCTGCGGCCCGCGACCTTCCTTGAACGGCTTGGAATAGTAGCCTTCATGTTCGGCCACTTCGACGAACTTGAGATCGATCTTGAAGCCGACTTCCTGCAACTGTGCCTGGATGGCTTCCATGATCTCCGTCACGTTCGGGAAGTTTGCCGAGCGCGCGATGATGGTGATCGGCGTATCGACCTTCACGCCTGCGGCCTTGGCCTCCTCCAGAAGTTTTTTCGCGGCCTCCGGGTCGAAGGGGAAAACCTTCACGTCAGGGTTCCAGCCGAGCGTCGGGGGCGGCACGATCGCGGTGGCAAGCAGCGCGCTGTCGGGCACCAGAGTACCCAGGAACGCCTGGCGATCGATGGCCATGTTGAGCGCACGACGGACGCGCACGTCGTTCAGAGGCTCGATGTTGTGATCGATGCGCAGATAGACGGTCTCGCTGTCGAGATAGGAGAAGTCGGTCTTCGGGTTGGTTGCGTCGAGCTGCGAGATCGAGGGCGAGAGATCGGCTTCGCCGGCCTGAACCATTGCGGCTCGGACTGACGGATCTGCGCGGAACAGGTAGGTTGCTTCCGTGACCTGCGGCTTCTGGCCCCAATAGTCATCGCGCCCTGTCAGGACGATCTGCTGGCCCGGCGTCCAGTTGGTCAGTTTGTAGGGGCCGGTGCCGATCGGCTCGCGGATGAACTCAAGTGGCGTTTCTTCCGGAACGATCGTGACGAGCGACATCAGCAGCGGCAGGATCGGCTGAACCGGATCCGCGCTGAAATCGATCGTGTGATCGTCGACGACATTGGCAGTAACCGTCATCCCGCCGAAGTATCGACGAGACTCACAGGCATTCTTGTCGCTCATGATGCGGTCGAAGCTGTGCTTGACGTCCTTGGCGTCAAAGGTCGTGCCATCAGAGAATTTCACCCCCTGGCGAAGATGGAAACGCCAGCTTCCGTCTTCATTCTGCTCCCACTTTTCGGCAAGGCGCGGCACGACGCCCTTGTCGCCGCGAACGTCGAGCTCGGTCAGGGTCTCGCTGACATTCTGCATGATGACGCGGCCGATGTTCGAGCGGGTTGCCATGCAGGGCTCGAGCAGATCGGCCTCCTCGGCCAGCACGATCTTGATCGGTCCCGATGCGGCAAAAGCAGGCGACATGGCGGAGCCCAACAGGAGCGCCCCCAGGATAAGCGTTTTCTTCATTGCATTTTCCTCCCTAGAAAGTCTCGTTCAGTCCGGCGTCTTGCCAGACCTGAATTTTCCGGAACGCGCGGCGATCAATGCGGCGCAGCATATGAGTGCGCCGCCGCCGATGGTGGTCAGCGCGACGGTTTCGCCGAACAGGGCAAATCCGCCGAAGGCCACAAGCGGCAGGCGTAGAAAGTCAACCGGTGCCACGACAGTCGCCGGCGCCAGCGAAAAGGCATGGGTCATCAGCCCCATGCATGCGGTGCCGACCACGCCCTGAAGCGCAAGCAACCCCATTTCCCTTGGGCCAGGAATGGCGAAAAACGGGATGGCGAGCAGCAGGGCGATCGGCACGGTCAAGAGAAGGTTCCACACGACGAGCGTCGACGTGGCGTCGCCTTTCGACATGGATTTCAAAATCAGCTGGATCGCTGATTGAAGCACGGCGCCCGCAAGCGCCAGCGAGATCGCCAGCGTGAAGCCCGTCGCGGACGGGCCGATCACCAGCATGGCTCCGGCAAAACCAAGGGCGACCGCTGCAATCATCGCCGGGCCCGGACGTTCGCCCAACGTCAACGCTGCACCCAGCACGACAAAAATCGGAGAGGTGAAGGCGATGGCGGTGACGTCGGCGAGCGGTCCCCAACTGAAGGCGGCGAACAGCGCGATCATCGCCAATAGTTTGAAGCCGGCGCGCAGGGCGTGCTGGCGCACCGGATGCGTGGTGCGAAGAACGGATGGGCGAAGCGCAATCCAGGGAAGAAGGATGAGTGCGCCGAAGAACGCCCGGAAAAATCCGATGACGAACGGGTGCACGGCGCCGCTCAGCGCACGCACGATCACGGCATCTGTCGCGGCGAGCGTTGCTGCTCCTGCTGCAAAGACGACGGCCGTCGTGGCCTGGTGGCGACTGCTGGCGCTGTACATGAAGGTCCTCCGTCCCCGGCATCCTTGCGCCGTGTTGTCATGACCATCTATCTTTCGGCAAAGTTTGTCAAATCGTTTTCCTATGTAAAATTATTGATCGCGGATATTGTTTACAAATAACAAGCAATATCAAGTAGTTGTGTATGATAGCATGGTTAATGTGAGAAATTAAATGACATTAAAGAACTTGACAACTTTGGAATTTTGATGATTTTCGAACCTGACAGGAGGGCCTAAATGCATCCCGATGAAATCGCTCGCAACATGAACGGCGTGCTTCGATCCGTGTCCCCGGGGCGCGGCGAAGCCTTGTTGCCTTCGCCAATGATCCAGAACCATGCGGCATTCCTGCACTTGCTCGATGACGGTGCGCTCGTTTGCACCTGGTTCGGCGGCACGCTGGAGGGCAAGTCGGATATCTCGATCTTCGCGTCTGTACTGACGCAAGCCTCGACCGCCTGGGGACCGCCGCAGCGACTGAGTGACGATCCTTCACATTCGGAACAGAACCCGGTGTTGTTTTCCGCGCCGGACGGCACTCTCTGGCTGTTTCATACCTCCCAACCATCAGGAAATCAGGATGAATGCCGGATCCGCATGACTGAGGTGGTGCGCGATCCCGCCGACCCACTGAAGCTCGCAGCGCCAAAGGGGCGCTACCTCGACCTGCCGCGCGGGTGTTTTGTCCGCGCCCCTGTCGTCGTGCGCGACGATGGTGCGTGGCTGCTGCCGATTTTCCGATGCGTGCAACGCCCCGGCCAGAAATGGAACGGCAGCCATGACACGGCCGCAGTGGGTGTCTCCCATGATGCAGGCAGGACGTGGCGGCTCGAAGATATTGAACAGTCCACCGGCTGTGTGCACATGTCGCCGGTCGCACTCGGAGGGGAGCGCTACGCCGCCTTCTTCCGGCGTCGTCAGGCCGACTTTGTCTACCGGAGCGAGAGCGTCGACGGGGGGCGGTCCTGGTCCGTGCCTCATGCCACGGAAGTGCCGAACAACAATTCGTCGCTAGCGGCAATCCGCCTGCGCGACGGCCGCATCGCCATGATCTGCAACCCGGTGAACGCGCTTCTGTCGTCCGACCGACGCGCCTCACTCTATGACGAATTGGGCGAAGATGATGGCCGGCCCGATGCGGATCCAAGCGGAGGCTGCGTTCCCGTCTGGGGGGTGCCGCGCGCACCCGTTGCACTTTGCCTCTCCAACGACGGTGGGCATTCCTTTGCGCTTCGCCAGTCGATCGAAGATGGCCCGGGAACCTGCCTGTCCAATGACTCGACCGATGGCCGCAACCAGGAAATGTCCTATCCCTGGCTGCTTGAAGGTCCCGACGGCGCAATGCATCTCGCCTACACCTATCATCGGCGCGCGATCAAATATGTCCGCTTGGCTCCCGGTTGGGACAGTGCGGCTCGACGGAGTGTTTCATGAGCAATATCATTGGCATAACCATGGGCGATCCCTGTGGGGTCGGCCCCGAGATCTCGGTGCGGGCCCTGGCTGAAATGTCCAGTGCAGATCGCGCACAGACGCGCATCTATGGCAATCTGGCGACGCTTGAGGCCGCTCGGTCTGCGCTCGGCCTGGACATCGACCTCAGCCCTCATGTCGTTGATCTGCCGATCGAGGGCGCGCCGCTGCCCTGGGGCCAACTGAGCCCGGTCGCCGGCGATGCTGCCTTTCGTTTCATCGAGAAAGCGGTGCGCGACGCCGAATCCGGTGCGATCGGCTGCATCGTCACCGCACCGATCAACAAGGAAGCGCTGAACCTCGCAGGCCATCACTATGATGGCCATACCGGCATGCTGCGTAGCCTCACCGGGTCGAAGGCTGCCTACATGCTGCTCGCTTCCGAACGACTGAAAGTTATCCATGTGTCGACGCATGTCTCGCTGCAGGAGGCAATCAGAAGGGCGACGACAGAGCGAGTTCTGGCAACGATCAGGGCCGGGGACGCGCATCTCAAGCGCACCGGCTATGCCGCGCCCAGGATCGCTGTTGCCGGCATCAATCCGCATTGCGGCGAAAATGGCCTGTTCGGCACTGAGGATGACGACCAGATTGCGCCTGCGGTTGCAGCCGCGCGCGCCGAGGGTATCGACGCCTATGGGCCGATTTCGGCGGACACGGTTTTCTACCGCGCCTATTCCGGCGCTTTTGATCTGATCGTCGCGCAATATCACGACCAGGGACACATCCCGATCAAGCTGGTCGCCTTCGATACCGCGGTCAACGTCTCGGTCGATCTGCCGATCGATCGTACCTCGGTTGACCATGGTACCGCCTTCGACATCGCCGGAAAGGGCATCGCCGACCACGGCAATATGAACTCCGCCATCGCCTACGCGCGCAAGCTCGTGGTTGGCAGCGCCAAGCAAGGATGACCAGGCCATGACAATTGCTCAAATCACCCTTCATCAACCACGCCGGCTAATAGTCGGCGCAGGCACAGTCGGCGAGGTCGGTGCCTGGGCTGCCGAAGCCGGCTCAGCACTCGTGATCGCAACGCCGATCACGGCAGGCTTTGCAGATCGATTGCGGCTTTCCGGCCGCGTCACTGTATTCGATGCGATACCCGGAGAGCCAGACATCGCAACGCTGGACGCAGCGCTCGAGGCCGCAAGGCGGTGCAAGCCGGACCTGATTGTCGGTCTTGGCGGCGGATCAGTACTCGACGTCGCAAAGCTGGTTGCCGCGCTTTGGGATTCGGATCAAACGCTCGTCGATGTCGCGGGCCCCAATCGCGTCGCCGGCCGCAACACTCGCCTGGTTCAAGTCGCGACGACGGCTGGAACCGGCTCTGAAGCGGGCATTCGCTCGCTGATTACCGATCCCGGCAAAGGTAACAAGATCGCAGTGGAAAGCCCGTACATGATCGCGGACTTTGCCGTTCTCGATCCGGAGTTGACCTATTCCGTGCCGCCGGCCGTCACGGCGGCGACGGGTGTCGATGCGATGGCCCATTGTGTCGAGGCCTTCACCAATCGTCGGGCGCATCCGATGATCGATGGCTTTGCGCGAATGGGCTTCCATCTTGTCGGCAAATATCTGGCACGCGCGGTCAAGGACGGGACAGATACCGAGGCCCGCGAAGGGTTGATGCTCGCCTCCTATTATGGCGGCATATGCCTTGGCCCGGTGAACACGGCTGCCGGCCACGCCATCGCCTATCCGCTGGGAACCAGGCTCCGCCTGCCGCACGGGCTGGCCAACGCCATCATCTTCCCACATGTACTTGCCTTCAATCGTTCCGTTGCAGCAGAAAAGACGGATGAGGTCGCACAGGCGCTGGGACTGGGCGAGGCTCTTTCGGCGCCGGAACTTCTGAGCGCTGCTCGCGGATTTTGCAGTGATCTCGGCATCGAGATGTCGCTTTCAGCCCACGGCGCGACGTCGAACGATCTGCCGCTCTATGCCAGCGAGGCGCATGCCAACCGTCGCCTGATGGACAACAATCCTGTTGATATGAGTGTCGACGAGGTGCTGGAGGTCTACAGGGCGGCTTTCTAACGCATGTCGCGGAAATGTGCGCAGCGGTTTTGCGAGAACATGCGCAACAAACAAGTGCCTAACGCGCAGTAGGCGAACCTGAGAGGCTACTGCGCTTTAGGCGCCTTGGGCCATCGCCCAATTTCAAGCGCCTCGGCCAAAGGTCGGGGCGCTTCGCGTTGCGAGTGTCGCCGATTTACCGGGTCGTCTGAAACAACCGCTCGCGCGAGCCGGTCAAGTGATCGTGCATCAACTGCTTTGCCTTCGTGCCGTCACCGGCAGCGATCGCATCGCAGATTGCTTCGTGCTCGGCGAAAACACGCGTGAGGCCGGTTGTCTCGCGCTTGACTGACGCGCCATGGAATTTCATGCCGACGGCAATATGGTCCTTGAGGGCTTCCATCGCGGTCGAGAAATAGCTGTTCTGGGCAGCGCGCGCGATCGCCAGATGGAATTGGAAGTCCGCGTCCTCGCGATGCGACTGTCGGTTGGTCGCGTCCCGCATCAACTCCAGCGCCTGGCGAATGGCGCCAAGACTGGCGTCATCATGGCGTGCCGCTGCTGCGGCTGCTGCTGCCGGCTCGACCGTCAGCCGGAACTCGTAGCAGTTCAGCAGATCCGCGACGTTCTCTAGCTGTCCGAAGCCAAGTGGCTCCTTCATGCCGACAGCACGAACAAAGCTGCCAGCGCCCCGGCGAGAATAGATCAGGCCCTGGTCACGGATGCGGCGAAGCGCCTCGCGGATGACCGGTCGGGACACCTCGAATTCGGCGGCGAGGTCGTGCTCCGTCGGCAAGCGTTCATCGGGCTTGTAGGCCCCCGATTTAATGGCGCGATGCATCCGCTCGAAGACGAGGTCGGCCAGGCTCTTGCGTGTCGTTCCGTTCTCCAGTCCCATTGTCATCCCATGTCGCGGAGCATTCTGCCCGCAATCTCCCTCAGCGTCCCCGCGTGACCGAATCCTCCGGATTTCGCGATGATGCAATGTCCGTTGGCGAAGGCCAAGCCCAGACCTGGCATGCACTCACCCATTAGCCGGAAACGTTTAATCCCCATCTTGTCCAGCACGGCTTGTGCAGTGGCACCACCGGAAAGAAGCAACGTCGAGGCGGCCTGTGTCAAAGCTGGAAAGACGCTTTCCGCTAGAAGACGGGAGACTTCCTGGGAGGTAATTGCGACATCTCCGTCAACTGCCTGCACAAGAGTGATCAAGCTGCCATCCGAAGACGTGTCGCTCAGGCGGCCATTTGGTGCCGGCAGATAACGCGGCTCGAGCGTGGCACGCAATTCTTCAATCTGCGCTAGCGTGATCGGATCACGCGAGCCGATGACAAAAAGTCCGGGCCCTTCTGGGATCTCGGCAGCTAGCGCCTTTGCGTCGCCGGTCATTTGGCGTGCCAGTGCCTCGGCCAATCCGCGCGCACCGATCAGCAGGTCCACTCCCGATTCCTGGGCCGATTGAAGCGAGCGGCTCATTTCTTCCGCGGTCGCGATATCCGGGATCGTCATGTTCCCCGCGTGCCTGCCAAGTTTTTCGGCAATCGATATCGGCGTATCCACCCCAAAGCCCTGTACATGGCCGGCCCTTACCATCCGTCCGAAATCCGGAATGGCGGGAGCAACCAGCGCTGAGCGAAAAGGGATAATGTCGAGCTCGGCAGCGATGTGGCCCTTGAGGCGCGAGTCGATCTTCTTGAAAAGGCGCGAGCCCGGCGGCAACGCGGCAAGCGCCGCAGCAGTTGCTTGCTGCGCTGATACGACATCCATTTCCCGCGAGCCAATATTGACGGACATGACCTGCGGGTGCTCGCTCAACGCCCCGGGGATGGCTTCGACGGTAAGCGCAATCTCAGTATGCAGGCCCCTGCTGGCGAATGGGGCGGCTGCATCCAGGGCGCCGGTCAGATCATCGGCGACAATGGCCAGCATGAAACAAGCTCCAAGAATTTGTTGTTATCTTAATTCCTTCGTTTTTGATTGAAATGTCAAGGAGTTTTGGCTTGCTAATTACAAATAGTTCCTGATGGACCCGGCAGTTTGAAGGCCGTCGAGGAATGACGCGGTGACACGAAATCTAAAGCAGCGTTCGTCAGGTGATCGCGGTCCAGATGGAACCCAGATCAAGAATGCAGTGGCCGGCAGTGGCGCGTGCCAATCGATCTTTGGCGAGTCTTTGCCCGAACGATAGATGAGCTTGTCAGGACCACCGCGAGAGGGATTGACTATCCAATCCCGACGTCTGGCGCTGTAAACGGCGAGGACTGGAGGGAAGGCCTCTGGAGGGGTGTCTTTGCACCGCCGGCTACGGGGGAAGGGACACTGCTATCCACCTCGGTCTGCAAGTACCAGATGTCAATCGGCAACCGCCGGCCAGCGAGCGCAACCTCATTCTGTACCGTCCACAGTGCAGATGGCGCAGGTTTGCGCAATTGTTTGACCAGCGCCGATGAGACAACAAGCGGTGAGCCCAGAACCTTCGTAAGGGCTTCAAGTCGCTGGGCGACATTGACCGCATCTCCTATGACTGTGAATTCGCTATGACACCCGCTGTCCAGGACGCCACCGACGACGGAGCCATAGTGCAAGCCTATGCCAGCGCTTAGGGCAGGATACCCGCCAACCAAATTCTGGTGCTTCCAGTCATTCAACGCATCGACCAGGTCGAGAGCGCAAGCGAGCGCACGGTCTGCGTCATCCTTCATTGCTGTAGGTTGGCCGAACACGGCCATCACGCCGTCTCCGATGAACTTGTCGACGGTTCCGCCGTGGTCGAAAATGATCCCCGAAACGAGATGACGGTATTGAGCCAGCACCGCTGCCAATTGGCGAGCGGGTGCTGTCTCGGCAAAACTGGTGAAGTCACGCAGGTCGACAAACATGATCACGGCATTGCGCCGTTCGAGTTCGAGAGCCGAACTTCCTTCCTGAAGGTCGGCGACAACGAGTGGCGAGAAGAACCGCGACAGATTGAGGCGTCGCCTGTCTGCCAACAGAGCCTCCTTCCGCGTCTTATCGTGATCCTTGGCGAGGAGATAAATTGCAAAGGCGGTGAAGCCATAACTCACCGTCAGACCAAGATCCTGATTGAAAAAGTAAGCAACGAACGAGACAGCGTCAGCCGTGTGATGCCTGGCGCCGGTAACCGCGAGCATGCCGATCCAGGCAACAAGGACGATGCCTGAAAAGACAAGAACCAGCCGACGGTCAAGCTTGAGGCCAACATGATTGAGGAGAATGAAAGCGACGACGAGGCTGCTCGTCGTAACATTGTGGTTCTCTGTGACCGGGCCGCCAAGGATATGGGCATAGAGGATCAACGCGACCAGCAGTGCGTCAAGAACGACAAATAGCGTTTTCAGCCAGGATCGTCCGGGCAGGAAGCGGGCGCTCATCACAGATGCGATGCTGATAACCAGATAGCAAATAATGACGGCGAAATGGGTCCCTTCAGCCTCTGCACCCCCGCCCAGCAAGAGATTAGCGAGAAGTATGGCGAAGGCGACGAACCGCAGAAGGATTGAACGGGTTTCCCGCTCGAAGTCCCAGTCAGCGCTGAGTGAAGATCTCATGTTTTCCTCTGGACATGCGGGCAGGCTTCGGGACCTCTCACGGTCAGCCGAGCTCGCATGCTCTCGGTACCATGAAGGGTAACGCGACCCTTATGGGGCTTCCAACGATGGTAAGGTCAAGAGCTTGTGGGATCGCGCTAGGGGCTTTGCATCTGTCGTGCGCATGCATTGCATTGCGGGTTGGGAGACTTGCCGTGGTTTCAATCGCGGACAGAGGATCCAGTACGGTCAGCAGCCCAAGCGACGAAGGCCGCTTTGAGATGCTCGGCCGCGGGCGAAAGGCTGTGCTGGCGCCGCTGCAATAGCGAGACATCTCGCATCACGTCCGGTTCGATCAGGTCGATGGTCGTGACGTGTACGGCGGATGCGAGTTGGCTGGAATTCTCCGGCAGGACGGCGACGCCCATGCCGGCGGCGATCATGCTGATGGCGGTCGTTGAGAAGCGCACTTCGTACTTCGGCCGGAAATTCGGAGCGACGCGGATGAGGTTATGCTCAACGATGCTGCGCAATGGGTTGGCGGCGGCCAGCGTGATAAGCGATTCGTCTTTCATCTCCTCCCACCGCACGGACTTCCGTTTGGCGAAACGGTGGTCCTCCCGGCACACAAGCATCAGCTTGTCGCGCAAAAGCGGGGTGGCCGTGATCTCCGGATCCTCTTCAGACAGTGTGCCAACGGCGATGTCGACCTCGTTGCGCTTGAGCGCCGGGCTGATCGCCTCCTCGGGCATGTCGCGGATGCTGACGGAAATCTCCGGATACATGCGCAGGAACCGGGCGATGATCGGCGGCACGATGGTTGCGGCGAGCACGATGGCCGCAGCGACGGTGACCTGGCCGCGCTTCAGCGAGGCATTGTCGCGCACGTCGCCGACGGCGAGCTCCAGGTCCTTCAATATTTTGCGGGCCTGCGGCAGGAATTCCTGCCCGACGAGCGTCAGCGACACCATGCGCGTGTGGCGGTCGAACAGGCGCACACCGATTTCCGACTCCAGGTCCCGGATGAGGATGCTGACCGCCGACTGGGTGAGGTGAAGGTTCCTTGCGGCGATGTTGAACTGGCCGAGTTCGGCCACCGCGATGAAGGCCCTGAGTTGCCGCAGGGTTATATTCATGGACGCGACGCCCTCCTTCGAACATGCCGGTTGTGCGGTTTACATCAAACGATGGCGCGGCCTCTCCTGTCTAGCCCGCAGGTGTCGGTTGCTCAAGGCGATCCGCAGCTTTACCTGCCATCAGCAGTCCCAGCTCCTCGAGGCGAGAACGGTCCGGCGGCAGTTCCCCAAGGATTTCGCCGTGGCACATCACGAGGATCCGATCGCAGATCGCGAAGAGTTCTTCGAGTTCCGTCGAGATCAGCAGGATCGCTCTGCCGCTGTCGCGCTGCTTCAGCATCTCCTCCATGACGAATTCCATCGCGCCGATGTCGATGCCACGGGCGAGCTGGTTGACGAGAATAAAATCGGGATTGCGCGCCAGCTCACGCGCGACCACCAGCTTCTGCTGGTTGCCGCCGGAAAGGTCGCCGATCCGCTGGTTCTCATCGCGGGACTTGATGCGGAAGCGCTTGATGAGATCGCGGGTATGCGTGCCGATCGTGCGCCGATTGAGCATGCCGCGGGCGGCAAAGGGCGGTTGGTCGTATCGCTGGAGGATGGTGTTCTCGCTGAGCGAGAGCGAAAGCACGATGCCATGCTTGTGCCGATCTTCCGGGATGTGGGAAAACCCACAAGCATTGATGCGGGCGGGGTCCAGGCCGGTAATGTCCTTGCCGTTGAGTACGACGCGGCCCGAATCCACCGGCAACAGGCCCGCAAGCGCCAGTGACAATTCGCTCTGGCCGTTACCGGAAACGCCGGCGATGCCGACGATCTCGCCGGCGTGCACATCAAGGCTGATGCCGCGCACGGCCGGAAGCCCGGTTTCGCTACGACAGCTGAGGTTTTCGACCGACAGCACGAGCCGACCGGGGGCGGCAGCGTCGCGGACCAGCTCCATGCCAACGTCGCGCCCCACCATCATGCGGGCAAGGCCTCGCGCATCCGTGTCGTCGACGCCGACGGTATTGACCACGCGCCCGTCGCGCATGACGCTGATACGGTCGCTGACCCGCATCACCTCGTCGAGCTTGTGCGAGATGAAGACGACAGTCTTCCCGTCGGCGGCCAGGTCACGCATCAGGCCAAGCAGGCGGTCGGTCTCCTGCGGCGTCAGCACAGCGGTGGGCTCGTCGAGGATGAGGAGATCGATGCCGTTGAACAGAGCCTTCAGGATTTCGACGCGCTGCTGCTCGCCGACGGAGAGATCTTCGATGAGGGCGTCAGGGCGGACGTCGAGCGCATAGCGATCGCTGAGCTCGCGGATTTTCGCATGGATCTTGTCCATGTCGTTGATGATCCGGAACGCTGATCCCTGGCCGAGGATATAGTTTTCCGCGACGGTGAGGTTCGGCACGAGCATGAAGTGCTGGTGTACCATGCCGATGCGCTGGCGGATCGCCTCGCGCGGGCTGTTGAAGCGAACGGGCGCGCCTTTGTAGACGATCTCGCCCGCGTCGGGTCGCACCATGCCGCAGATCATACTCATCAGCACGCTCTTGCCGGCGCCGTTTTCACCGAGCAGCGCGTGGATCTCACCCTCCTCGATTTGCAGCGACACGCCGTCGCTGGCGATGATGGGGCCGAATCGCTTGTGGATATTATCGATGCGCAGGAATGGTTTGTGGGACATGTCCGTTACCTCATCTCGTAGGGCTGGCCGAGCTTGCTCGGCGCGGCGCCCTTGCCGCGAACCACGACCAGCGTGATGATCGTCATGATGTAGGGAAGGGCTTGCAGGACCTGGTAAGGCACCACGATTGACGCCTGTGCCTGGAGCATCAGTTGCAGGGCATAGAAGAGGCCAAACAGCAGCGAGACAAAGAAGGCCCCCATTGGCGACCACCTCGCAAAGACCACGACGGCAAGCGCGATGAAGCCGCGCCCGGAGGTGATGCCCTCGACGAACTGGTTGGAATGACCGAGCGTCAGGAATGCGCCGCCGAGACCTGCAAGACCTGTGCCGACCATCACTGCGGCGTACCGGTAGGTCGCGACGTTGCGGCCGGCGACGTCGACGGCCTTGGGGTGTTCACCCACAGCACGCAGTGTCAGTCCGAAGGAGGTTCGATTGAGCACGAGGGTGGCGAGGATTGCGACAAGGATCGTGCTGTAGACGATGAAGTTCTGCCGGAAGAAGGCTTCTCCCAGGAAGGGCAGATCGCTGAGCCAGGGGATATGGACCGGCTGGGCGATCTCGATGCCCTTGCCGGTCGAGACATAATAGGTGCGGAACAGGAAGGCGGTGAGGCCCATGCCAAGCAGGTTGAGTGCCGCGCCTACCACGATCTGGTCTGCCTTGATGGTAATTGTGAAGAAGGCGAAAACCAGCCCGAACAGCATGCCGCCGCCGACGCCGGCAAGAAGGCCGAGCGGGATGCTGCCGGTGGCGAAGGCGGCCGCGAAACCGCAGAACGCGCCGACCAGCATCGTGCCTTCCAACCCGATGTTGAGCACCCCCGCCCGTTCGGAAAAGACCTCACCGATCGAGGCGAAGATGAGGGGCGTCGCGAGCCTCCAGGCCGCGCCCATCAGCGCCGCGAGGAAGGTGAAAAACATCATGTCGTCCATGGTTGCGGACCTCTCTTGATCATCTTCATCCCTTGCGGGGAGCGGTTTGGCTAACGCAGGCTCGTCAGCACACCGCGGAACTTGGCGAAGGCCACGACTGACAGGATGACGATGCCCTGAATGACGAGGACGAGAACCTGCGGGACCTGCGATGTAATCTGGAGGACCTCAGAGCCGGACCGGAGCATCGCGAAGAGCCCGCCCGACAGGATCGCGGCCAGGGGATTGTTGTTGGCGAGCAACGCCACGGCGATGCCTTCGAAGCCGTAGCCCGGTGAGATGTTCTGATAGAGCCGGTGGGTGACACCCGCGACCTCGAAGGCGCCGGCAAGCCCGGCCATCGCGCCGCTGATACAGATGGCGATCATCACGTTGCGGCGGACGTCCATGCCTGCATAACGCGCCGCATCCGGGTTGAGGCCGACGACGCGCAAGGCAAAACCGCGGCTGCTGCGTTGCAGGAAAATATAGAGTGCGACCGCCAGCACGATGGCGACGAGGATACCGATATGGAGGCGCATGTCCGAGACGATGCGCGGCGTCCAGGCCTCGCGCACCAGCCGGGCCGATTGCGGATAGGCGGCGCTTGCGTCCCTCATCGGCCCGGTGACGAGATAGCTCGTCAGGATGAGGGCGATGTAGTTGAGCATGATCGTGGTGACGATCTCGCTCGCCTGGAAGCGTACCTTGAGATAGCCGGCGATGCCGGCCCAGGCGGCGCCGGCCAACGCGCCCGCCAGCATGACGAGCGGGGCATGGATCCAGACAGAGAGGCCATCGATGCTGGTGCCGACGAAGGTGGCGGCGATCGCACCGACATAAAGCTGCCCCTCAGCGCCGATGTTCCAGATGCTGCACCGGAAGGCGACACAAAGCCCTGCGCCGATCAGGATGAGCGGCGTCGCCTTCAGCAGGATTTCGCCGATCGAGCGCGCATCCTGGAAGGAGCCCATGATCATCACCGTAACCACGTCGGTCCCAGTGAAGCCGTTCAGCCACAAAAGCGCCGCGCCGAACGAAAGGGCGACAAGGACCGCGGCGATCGGGGTCGCAGCGCTGATAACCGCCTGCGAGAGCGTCCGGTAGAGAGCGTGGGCTGCTTGAGGATACACGTGATCACGCGCTCCCTGGTTTACCTGTTCCATGGATCGGTCCCGATAATGGTGTGGCATTGAAATGGTTCGCTGCGACCAGGCATGGCCGGTCGCAGCGAAAGGCCCGTCACTGAGTGTCTGTCTTGATCTCTCCGGCGGCGATCTTGGCGCTGATCGCTTTCACTTCAGCGCGGATGTCTTCCGGCACCGAGACTGGGCCGTCATCGCGGAAGGTGAAGGAGATGACCTTCGGGTCCTTCAGCCCGAAGACGACGTTTTGCGTGGGCGGGCTGCCGTCGTGAATAGAGCGCACAACTTCCACCACGCCCTGCGCATAATCGGCGACGTAGAGGCCGAGAATGTTGTTGGGCGCAACTTCGGTAAAGTCGCTGAAGATCGAGAAAGAGCGCACGTCCGGCCCGGATTCCGAAATCGCCTGGTAGCCGCCGACGGTGGCTCCCGAGGCGTTCGGCACGACGAAATCGGCACCCTGCGAGATCATGCTAAGCGCGGCCTCCTTGGCGGCCGTCGTATCGGTGAAGTTACCGATATAGGCCTCGCTGATCGGGAAGTCCGGGTTCACACTCCTGGCGCCGTTTTTAAAGCCGGCGAAGGCCTGCTGGATCGGTGGGATCTCCATGCCGCCGACGAGGCCCGCTTTTTGGCCCATCTTCGCGGCGATGACGCCCATAAGGTAGAAGGGCTGGCTCGTATCGGTGTTGAGGCCGATGACATTGCCTTCATGGATACTGCTCGACGAGATCAGGAAATAGGTGTCCGGATAATCGAGTGCGACTTCGAGTGCTGCGTCCTGGAATTCAAATCCGTGGCCCAGGATTACCTTGTAGCCCTGGCTCGCGTAGTCGCGAAAGGCCTTTTCGAAGGATGCCGGATTCTGTTGCAACTCGACATAGCTGATCTTGGCGCCGAGCTGGTCTTCAACGCCCTTCAGCGCATTGTAGCCGATCCGGTTCCATCCCTCTTCCGAAACGCTACCGGGCACGAGAAGGCCCATCTTGAAGTCTTCGGCATGCGCAATGTCCGGCCGGATCATTCCGGCGAGGGCCAATCCGAAAATGGACGCAAGCAGCGAGCGACGTGAAAATGCAGTTTTCTTCATTTCATTCCTCCCATTAGATTGTCGTTTCAATCCCCCCGGAGTCGCCGATCGGTTATGCGTCCTCCTTCAATCGGCTGTTTTCGACGCGCATGAGCGCGGTCGTCGTTTCTGAGACAAGGCGTCCCCTTGAGAAGACAAAGGCCTGATCCGGCCCGCCGGCAATCAGCGTGTCGGTGTCGAGGCAATCTGTGACCACGAAGTCGGCCCGGGCGCCTGCGCGCAGCCCATAGTCCTTGCCTAGCCCCATCAAACGGGCTGGCGCCGTGGTGATCATGCGGTGGGCCGCGGCAAGCTCGTCGCCGCGCAGGTGCCCCGCAAGCAGCGTCCAGCGGGCGATTTCGAGCATGTCGCCCGAGCCGGTCGGCACGAACGGATCCTGGATATTGTCCGAGGCCGTGGCGATTGTGATACCGGCGCGATGCAGTTCGGCGACCCGGGTCAGCCCGCGCGGCGGCAGCATCTCGTAATCACGCCCCTGCAGGTAGAGGTTTGCGGCCGGAAGGGTAACGACACCGACGTCGAGGGCAAGGATGCGCTCGACGATGCTTTCGAATTTCCGGCGAGGCAGGGCGCTCAAGACCGAGACATGGCTGAACACGGTGCGTCCTTGCATGCCGAAGCGCTCCACCCGGTCGAGGGCGGCATCAATGAGGTGGACACTGGCGTTGAGGTGCTCGTCGAGATGCAGATCAACCGGCTTGCCCGCCTTGACGGCGGCCGAAAACAGGATGTCGAGATAACGTGGCGGGTCCTCGGAAACGGCCGGCGTTCCGCCGACGGCATCGGCGAGCGCCACCGCGCCGTCGATGTTTTGGCCCAGCCAGTCGAAGTCCTGGCCCGGGTGCGGCGTCATGAACGCAACGAGCTGGAGGGTGATGCGGTCTTTCGC
Organism: Ensifer canadensis; assembly: GCF_017488845.2. Lineage (NCBI taxonomy): Bacteria > Pseudomonadati > Pseudomonadota > Alphaproteobacteria > Hyphomicrobiales > Rhizobiaceae > Ensifer > Ensifer canadensis. The sequence continues at coordinate 488,118 of NZ_CP083374.1, read as the reverse complement.
GCCATCGCGGATGCCCGCCAGCGTCTCGATGCCGTCGAAACCGGCATCCTTGTCGACGTTGATATGGCTGCGAATGGCCGTCGTGCCGCGGGACAGGCATCGCTCAACCGTGCGCGTTGCCCGCTTGTAAATGTCGTCGGGACCGGCGGTGCGGGCATACTTGGCAAAAGCCTCGCGGGCGCCCTGGAGCGTTCCTGATGGATTGGGCGTGAACCGCAGCACGCCGGTCTTGTCGAGATGCTGGTGCGCATCGACGAAGCCCGGCGAAACCAGCATACCGCTGATGTCGACGCAGGCGCTGCAAGAGATCGTGTTGAGAAAGGGTTCGACGACAACGAACCGCCCGTCGGCGCCCACGATGATGTCGCTGATCGATTGCGTGCCATCGTCATGGATGATGGTGCCGCCAGTGAGCGCAAAGGACTGACCGGCGGCCAGGTTTGCGAGCGACGCAATTGAATTGTCCCGTGCCATTCGTCCCCACCTTTTTGTTGTGAGGCGAAACTAAACACGCACCGTTAATTTAAACAAATTCATTATTTCAATGTTTTAATGAATAATTCGTAACAATCGGGGGCGCCTTGCCCGTTCGCTTCGCGGTCGGGGTCGCACGCCCATCTATCCAGGCCAAGACGTGCGACGTCCGATGTTCAATGTCGATATTGCGGTTCTTCCGCGTTGAGCTGTCGACGGATGGCGGCGAGATGCGCACGCGCGGAGGCGGCATCTCCCTCCCGTATCTGCCGATAAGCGGCTTCAGCGATTGCCGGATCGACGGGGCAGACCGTGCGGCCCGTGGACATCGCAAGGACCTGCGCTTGCGCCGCCCGTTCGAGGTAGTAAAGGTCATCCCAGGCCTCGGCGATGGTCGGTGCGAGCACCAGCACGCCGTGATGTTTCATGAACAGGATGTCCGCATCGCCCAATGTTCCGGCAATGCGAGCGCCTTCGCGGTGATCGAGCGCAAGGCCGTTGTAATTTTCGTCGACGGCGGTGCGGCCATAAAACTTCAATGCCGTCTGCCCCGCCCAGATCAGCGGCGGACCGTCCGTCATCGACAGAGCCGTCGCATAGGGCATGTGCGTGTGGAAGACGACCTTGGCGCGCGGCAGGCGCCGGTGGATCTCGGCGTGGATGTAGAAGGCCGTAGCCTCCGGCTCGCCTTCACCCTCGACGACGGTGCCATTTAGATCGCAGATCAAGAGTTTCGAGGCGGTCAGCTCGCGGAAGGCGTAGCCATAGGGGTTGACGATGAAGAGATCGTCGTGCCCCGGGACAACTGCAGAAAAGTGGTTGCAGATGCCTTCCTCAAACCCATTGCGCGCCGCCATGCGGAAACAGGCGGCGAGCTCTTCCCTGGCGGTTCGGATGGTGTCTGTGGAAAGGTCGGGGCGGTTCGGTCGGCCGGAGGCCTCAGAATGGTCGGCACGGTCTTTCAGGGAGTGGGCCATGGGTGCTCCTGATCTGGTGTGGCTGGGAGCGGCGGCTGGCCGGGGCACGATGGTGCGCCGGACACCGCGCGCAGAAAAAGACCACAAGGCCCTCTGCGCCCTGCCTGCCCGCGCAATACGCAGTCCAGCAGCGATACCAGATAGCGCTGAATATTTTGTCCGGTCAACCACGGTACTTGCGCCGCGCCAGATGATGAATTGCTGCTTACTCCAATGGATTTGCTTCAAGCATGTCGCGCAAAAGTGTGCAGCGGTTTTGCGATAACGACATGCGCAAAAACAAGAGCCTAAAGCGCAGAAAGCGAATCTGAAAGATCGCGACGCGCTTTAGTGCACGGCCTTCAGAAGGAAGTCGCGGAAGCGTCGGGCGGCAGGCGAGAGCGAGCGGGCCTGTTTCTGGATGAGGCTGACTTCGCGCCGGATGAGTGGTTCGGTTGGCGTGCGCACGATCAGCCCCATCGATGTCGCCAGCCGCACGACCGCCGAGGTCATGATCGCGACGCCGAGGCCGGCTTCGACCATGCCGATAATGGTCAACGGCAGCGCCACCTCCTGCATCGTCTTGTCGAGCGGCAGCACGATGCCGTTACGCGCCAACTCGCTTTCCAGACGGTCGCGAATGGGGTTGCCGCGTTGCGGGCCGATCAGCTTGCGCTCGGCAAGGTCGGTCCAGCGAAGCTCCGGGAGTTTCACCAGCGCATCGTCGCAATGCAGTACCACCAGGAATTCGTCAGTCGTCAGCCGGGTGCCGACCAGGTCGGTGTCTTCCTCCGGCACCGTGCCGACGCCGAGGTCGGCAGTTCCGTTGGCGACATAGTCCAGTACCGCCTTTTCGGCAACGTCATGCAGGGCGACGGTGATTTCGGGGTAGAGCTTGCTGAAGGCATTGATCAGCGGGGGCAGCAGCAGCGCGGCCTGCACGGTACCCGCCGCAATCGAGACCTTGCCCCGTCGAAGCGCGTTCAGCTCCCGCGAGCTTTCCACCATGCCCTCGATGTCCGCCACGGCGCGCGACGCGACCGGCAGGATGTCGATGCCGGCCTGGGTGAGGCGCAGGAGACGGGTATGTCGGTCGAAGAGGCGGAGATTGAGATTGGTTTCCAGTTGCCGCACCAACGTGCTGACGGCCGACTGTGATGAGCCAAGCTTGTCGGCGGCCAGCGTGAACTGCCCGAGATTGGCCACCGTGACGAAAGCCCGAAGCTGCTTCAGCGTAATGTCCATGCCGCCTCATTCATTCAGTTACTAGATGAATAAATATAATTATGCCGATTGTTTGCTGATTTGGCCAGCCGCATGATCCTCCTCGTACGGCGTGCGGTGACATAACCACGAGGCCACGAAGCCCCACCGCGCCGGAAGCTATTCGCTGGGAGGAAAGCGAATGTCCAATCCTGCAACGACGGATCCCGTCGAAAAGATGTATCCGATCCCGAGCCTTTTTGCTCTGGGCCTGCAACACGTTCTCGTCATGTATGCCGGCGCAGTTGCCGTGCCGCTCATCATCGGCAGCGCCTTGCATCTGCCGAAGGAACAGATCGCCATGCTGGTCAGCGCAGACCTGTTCTGTTGCGGTCTGGTAACCATCATCCAGGCTGTCGGCATCGGCAATGTCGGCATTCGCCTGCCGATCATGATGGGCATCGCTTTTACCGCGGTTCCCTCGATCATCGCGACGGGTACCAACCCGGAGCTCGGAATGCCCGGCGTCATCGGCGCCGTGATTGGATCCGGCGTCTTCACGCTTCTGGCAGCACCCTATTTCGGTCGATGGGTGCGGTTCTTCCCGCCGATCGTCACCGGAACGGTCATGCTGATCATCGGGCTGTCGCTGATGCGCGTCGGCGTGAACTGGGCGGCCGGCGGGCAGCCGATGATCAAGGGGCCGGACGGAATGATCCCCAACCCGGCCTACGGTGCGCCTTTCGCGCTAGCCGTCGCAACGATCGTGCTCGTCGCGATCCTGCTCATGACGCGGTATCTCAAGGGCTTCCTGTCCAATCTCGCCGTGCTGCTCGGCATCGGCGTCGGTTTCGCCATCGCGATTGCCGCCGGCAAGGTCAGCTTCAGCGGTGTGGGGGATGCCGATTGGGTCCGGATCATTCATCCGCTCGCATTCGGCTGGCCAATATTCGAGTTCTGGTCGATCTTCTCGCTCTGTGCGGTCATGACGGTGATGATGGTCGAATCGACCGGGCAGATCCTTGCGGTCGGCGACATGACGGGCCGCAAGATTTCCCAGGCGGATCTGGCGCGCGGCCTGAGGACAGATGGTGTCGGCAACATCATCGGCGGCATCCTCAACACCTTCACCTATACGACCTACGCGCAGAATGTCGGCTTGTTGCAGATCACCGGCGTCATGAGCCGCTGGGTGGTGGCGACGGGCGGCGTCATCCTGATCCTGCTCGGCTCGCTGCCCAAGGTCGCCTTCATCAGCGCATCCATCCCGAGTTATGTGGTGGGCGGTGCGGCTATCGTGATGTTCGGCATGGTTTCGGCCACCGGCGTCAAGATCCTGAGCAAGGTGGATTTCACCAACAACCGGCGCAATCTCTATATCGTGGCGGTCAGCGTCGGTCTCGCCATGGTGCCCGTGGTCGCCGACAAGATCTTCGACCAGCTGCCGCAGGCGCTCGAAAAGTTCCTGCATAGCGGTGTTCTCGTCGGCACCTTTGCCGCGGCACTTCTCAACATCCTCTTCAACGGCATTCCCGCCAAGGAGCCGGAGGAGCCTGAACTTAAGAACGCTGCGCCCGCGCCCGACGCGATTTGAAGAGCACCCGACACATGTCCGGCGGCATCGCGTCGCCGGAACCCCGCCGGAACCCCGAACGAAGGGAAATCCCATGAGACGCTTTGAATACCATCGGGCGGAAACGCTGGAGCATGCCGCTCGTCTACTCGCCGAGCTCGGCGACGACAGCTTTTTGTTCGCCGGCGGTACGGACCTTCTGGTTGAGATCAGGGAGAGGCTGCGGCGCGTGCGCAATGTCGTCGATATCAAGCATATCCCCGGCCTTTCCGAAATCACCTATGACGAAACGCGGGGCCTGACCTTCGGCGCGCTGGTGACGGTCGGTCGCCTCGAGCGTCTGCCGTTGGTGGGCGCGCGCTATCCGAACCTTAGGGCCGCGTTCGCTTCGCTGGGCTCCATCCAGGTGCGCAACCGCGCCACTGTTGTCGGCAATATCTGTCGCGCCTCACCCTCGGCAGATACGATTCCGCCGCTAATCGCCGACGGGGCCTTCGTGCACATCTACAGCCGCACGAACATGCGTGTGATCCCGCTTTCGGAATTTTTTACAGGCCCTGGCAAGAGCGTGCTCGCCAAGGGCGAGATCGTCACCGGCATTACCGTGCCGCCGGCGCTCGAAAACAGCGGCAAGGCCTATCTGAAACACGGCCGCCGAAAAGCGATGGAGCTCTCCACGGTCGGCGTCGCCGTCAGCCTGACCATGGAGGATGGCGTGTGCAACGACATCCGCATCGCGCTTGGTGCCGTGGGTGCAACGGTACTGCGTGCGCGACAGGCCGAAAGCGTGCTGCGCGGCACGGCGCTCGACGCTGCAACAGTCAAGAGTGCCGCCGCGAAGGCGATGGAGGAGTGCACGCCGATCAGCAATGTGCGCGCCAGCGCCGATTACCGCCGCGACATGGTCGGCGTGCTGACCGGCCGCGCCATCAAACAGGCATTGGAGGCTTTCGCATGAAACGGATCGTCGAACTCACCATCAACGGCGAGCCGCGCGACATGGCGGTTGATCCCTGCCGCTCGCTCCTGGACGCGCTTCGCGACGACGTCGGTCTCACCGGCACCAAGAAGGGCTGCGACGTCGGCGACTGTGGCGCCTGCACCGTGCTCGTAGACGGCGAGCCGGTCAACGCCTGCTTGATGCTTGCCGTCGAAGCGGAGGGCCGCGCGATCGAGACGGTCGAGGGGCTTCAGCCGGGCGTCGATACGCTGCATCCCCTGCAGGATGCCTTCATGCGGCACGGAGCCTCGCAATGCGGCTTCTGCACACCGGGCATCCTGATGATGGCCAAGAAGCTGCTCGACGACAATCCGCGGCCCACCGACGAAGACATACGCTTCGGGCTCAGCGGCAATATCTGCCGCTGCACCGGCTACACCAAGATTTTCGACGCGATCAAATCCGCCGCGCGCGAGATGGAGGCAGCAAGATCATGAACATGACGACCCCAATCGAAAAGCGCGACTTCAAGATCGTCGGCAAGAGTGTTCGCCGCGACGACGTGCTCGAAAAAGTGACGGGCGAGGCGCAGTATACCGGCGACGTCAAACTGCCCGGCATGCTGCACGGCAAGATCAAGCGTGCGGCAATCGCCCATGCTCGCATCAAGAGCATCGATATCAGCAAGGCGCTCGCCTATCCCGGTGTCAAGGCGGTGTTGACGCATGAGACCGTGCCGCGCGTTCTGCATTACGGCTCGCCACACCCGCGTTCGGCCTCCTGCACCAAGGACCAGTATATCCTCGACGACCGTGTGCGGTTCTGGGGCGAGGGCGTCGCCGCCGTCGCCGCGATCAGCGAGGAGATCGCTGACGAGGCGCTGGACCTGATCGAAGTCGAATACGAGCCGTTGCCGGCGGTGTTCGAGCCAGAGGAGGCCGCACAGCCTGGCGCGCCACTGATCCACGAGGTCGGGCCTGGCGGTAACCTGGTGCTCGATCCGGTGCGCGTCAGCCGCGGCGATGTGGAAGCCGGTTTTGCCGAGGCGGATTTCGTGCTCGAAGGCGTCTTTTCCGGCGGGCGACCACATCCGGCCTACATGGAGCCCAATGTCTGCATTGCCGACTGGGACGGTTCGAACAAGCTCACCTTCTGGACCTCGACGCAGACCTCGTTCATGGTGCGCGGCATTCTTGCCGAAGTCCTCGGCCTGCCGCTCACCAAGGTGCGCGTCATCGTCGACCATATGGGCGGCGGCTTCGGCGCCAAGCAGGACCTCTTCCAGCACGAATTCCTCTGCGCGCTGCTCGCCAAGGAAACGCGCAGGCCGGTGAAGATGGAATTTACCCGGCACGAGACCTTCGTTGCCGGCCGCGCCCGCCATCCCTGCAAGATCTGGCTGAAACAGGGTTTCCGTAACGACGGCACCATCGTTGCGCGCGACATGAAGCTCGTCTACGACTCCGGCGCCTACGGCTCGCACGGGCCGGGAGTGACAATCGTCGGCACCACTGCTGCCACCTCGCTCTATCGCTGCGAGAATGTGCGGCTGGAGGGACGTTGCGTCTACACCAACACGCCGATCAACGGCGCCTTTCGCGGCTATGGCGTTGTGCAGAGCTATTATGCGCTCGACATCCAGATGGACGAGGCGGCCGAGCGTCTGGGCCTGGACCCGGCCGAGCTGAAGCTGAAAAACGCGGTGCGTGCGGGCGACATTGCGCCCTCCGGCCACCCGATCATCGGCCACGGGCTGGAAATGTGCATCAAGCACGGCGTCGACGTGGTCGACTGGAAAGCATTGCGCAATCGCGACCGCACGCCGGACCCGAAGCGCCCGCACATCCGCAAGGGCTGGGGCATCGGTTGCGAGATGCACGGGTCGTCTGCATACCCGGGCATCAAGGAACAGGGCAATGCCACCGTGAAGGTCAACGAGGACGGGACCGTGACCCTCCTGACCGGCGCTGCAGGCCTTGGCACCGGTGCCCATACCGCGCTGGCACAGATTGTCGCGGAGGAACTTGGCGTGCGCTTCGAGGATGTCGGCATCATCCACGGCGATACCGACGTGGTGCCGTGGGATATCGGCGCGTTTGCCAGTCACACGACCTATCTCGTCGGCACAGCTGCGAAGATGGCCGCCAGCAAGGTCCGCGCTGCTGTTCTGGAGCGGGCGGCAATGAAGCTGCAGGTTTTGCCCGCCGACGTCGATCTCAGTGAAGGTAAGGTCTTCCCGATCACGGATCCCACCAGCGTTATGACAGTGGCCGAGGCGATGGGTCCCTCGCGCGGCATTCCTGCAGCCAATATCGTTGCAAACGGTACCTATGAGCCGACCAAATCCTACTCCTTCGCCGCGCATTTCACCGAAGTGGACGTGGATACCGATACTGGCATCGTCGAGGTCAAACGTGTCGTGCCGGTGCATGACGTCGGTCGCGTCATCCACCCCATCGCCGCGCAAGGTCAGATCGAGGGCGGCATCCAGCAGGGTATCGGCCATACGCTCACTGAGGACTACGTGATCGACAAGACGACCGGCCGGTCCCTTAACGCCGGCCTCGTCGACTACAAGATGCCGCTGTCGATGGACATGCCGGAGATCGAGACGATCATCCTCGAGGCGGCCCCTGATCCGGGCGGCCCGTGGGGGGCAAAGGGCGTCGGCGAGGACCCGATCATCGCGATCGGTCCGGCCATCGCCAACGCCATCCATGACGCCATCGGCGTTCGCTTCCGCCACTATCCGATCACTCCGGAAGACATCCTGAAAGCCTTGAGGGAGAAGGGCGCATGAACATCCATATCGAAGCTGCGAACCAGCAGAAGCTCCCGATCACGATCCTGACAGGGTTCCTGGGATCGGGAAAGACGACGCTGCTCAACTACATCCTCACCGAACGGCACGGCCACCGCATCGCGGTGATCGAGAACGAATTCGGCGAGGTGGACGTCGACAGTGACCTGGTGCTTGCCTCGGACGAGGAAATTTTCCAGATGCAGAACGGCTGCATCTGCTGCTTCGTCGACGTGCGCAACGACCTGATCGACGTGATGAAGAAGCTCCTCAGCCACAAGGACAAGTTCGACCACATCATCGTCGAAACCTCCGGACTTGCCGATCCGACGCCTGTGGCCACCGCCTTCTTCGTTGACCGCACCGTCGCCGACGAGGTGGAGCTGGATGCGGTGGTGACGCTGGTGGATGCCAAACATATCGACCAGCACCTCTACGATCCGGTGCTGGACGGCAGCGACAACCAGGCGGTCAACCAGATTGTCGCGGCCGATCGGATCATCGTCAACAAGATCGACCTTGCCGGCGAAGAGGCGCTTGGTTCGCTGGAGGGCTCGCTGCGCAAGCTCAACCAGACGGCGCCGATCCTGCGGTCGAGCTACGGCGTCGTCGAACTCTCCAACATCCTCGGCATCAACGGCTTCCGGCCGTCCTATGTGCGCGAGCGTGCGGAAATCCTCGACATCGACCTGGACGAAGACCACGACGCGCATCACCACATCCACGCGGACTGCCACGATCCAGCCTGCGACCACCCCGACCATGACCACCACCACCACCACCATGATCATGGCCATGCGCACGAGCCCGTTCGCCGCCCGCACCAGCACGACGCGACGGTGAAATCCCATTCCTTCGTCTATCCGGACCCCTTCGACCGCGAAAAGCTTGCGACCTTTCTGAAGGGCTATCTCGGTGCGCACGGCGACGACATCTTCCGCACCAAGGGCATCGTTTCGGTCGCCGATGATGATCGCTTCTTCGTCCTCCAGGCGGTGCACAAGCTGGTCGATTTCCGCCCGGACCACGCATGGGGCGAGGACAAGCGGAAGTCGAAATTCGTCTTCATCGGCCGCAATCTCGACCGTGACGGCATAGACAGAAACTTGCGTGCATGCCTGGCGATCTAGCGGCACTTCTCCCGCCGCGAACACCGCTTGCGCAAGTCCCTCTGTCTGAACCGCCCGCGCGCCCTCCAGCGCGCGGGCGGTCGCTGCCGTTGTCGAAAAAATCATTTAAAAACAATATGTTAGATTAATTTTTTTATTGACATAAAGCCCGTCCCGTGGTTTCCTCGACAGCGAGTAGAAGCACCGACAATTGCTCACCGTCTGTTGGAAGATGAGGCCGCGATGTCGATGCTCACGAAGAATGGAATACCCGTTGGTTGCAGCCGCCCTGCGGCATCCGCACCAGCTTTCCTTCCCCGTCATCGGCATTTCCTGAGATCGCGGATCCACGCCCGCTTCGGCCGGCCTGGTTCACTGCGCGGCCCCGCATCGACCGGACCCTCTACGACAGGAGAACGCAATGATAATTGACCTAAGCTGCTACCCCACCGACCTGGTGGACCTGGCTTGGCGCCACGACGGGGCGCCGTTCACCGGTGAGCGGCTGCTGCAGATGATGGACGGCCCCTATTACGTCAACGGCAAGCCGCGCCGTATCGACAAGGCCTTCATCCAACCGCCGCAGGGCAACACCATTTACACCCACGAGGTCATGGACCTGGAAGGCAAGGCCGCCATCCGCCAGTACATGGCCTATACGGAAAAGATGGTGACGGAGCATCCCGACCGTTTCCTCGGCTGCTTCGTCTACAACCCGCGCTACGGCACGGCAAATGGTGCCGAAGAGATCGAACGCTACGCCAAGGAGTTCGATTTCAAGATGGTGCAGCTCCAGGCGAACATGCACGCCTACCGCCCGGACCGCGCGCTCGACTGGTTACGGCCGGCCATGAAGAAATGCGCCGATCTCGGCCTGATGGTGAAGGTGCACACCGGCGACGGTCCCTATTCGATCCCCACGGAGTTCTACCCGATCATCCGTGAGTTCCCGGAAGTGAACTTCATCCTGGCGCATTTTGGCGTGCAGACGGGCGGCGTCTATGTGTTCGAGCCGATGCAGATGGCGCTCGACACGCCGAGCGTCTACGTGGAATCCGGCTGGTGCCTTCAGTCGCGTATCGTCGAATTCGCCAAGGTCCTGCCCAAGCACAAGATCCTCTTCGGCTCCGACACACCGCCGAACGAGCCGGGCATGTGGATCAACCTTCTGGAAGTGCTGTGCCACGAACCGCCGCAGGGCCTCAACCTCGATGAGGATACGCTCGAAGATTATCTCGGCAACAACGTCGCCCGGATGATCGGGCTGGAAGCGACGAAACCACCGGCCACCGTCGAGGAAGCCGAGGCGTATCTGCGCCAGCACGGCGTAGCACTTGCCGCGTAAATTTGAACGGAGTGAACAATGATCATCGATACCCATCTTCACCCGACCAACCTCGTCGACGAGGCGTGGCGTCACACGGGCGAGCCCTTCACTGGCGAGCGCATGCTCAAGCTGATGGACGGCCCCTATATGATCAACGGCAAGCCGCGCCGGATCGACATGGGCTTCATCCAGCCGCCGCCGGGTAATACCGGCTACCGCGACGGCAACCGCAAGGGCCGCGACGGCATTCGCGACTACATGGCCTATTGCGCCGAGCTTTGCCAGAAATACCCGGACCGTTTCATCGGCAACTTCAACTACAACCCGCGCTGGGGGCCTGAAAACGGCGCGGCGGAGCTGGAATTCCATGTCAAGGAATACGGCTTCAAGATGCTGAAGCTGCACGCCAACATGCACGGCTATCGTCCCGACCGCGCGCTCGATTGGCTGCGTCCAGCAATGAAGAAGTGCGCCGAACTCGGCGTGGTCGTGCTGATCCACACCGGCGACGGGCCCTATACGATCCCCACGATGTTCTACCCGATCATCCGCGAATTCCCGATGGTCAACTTCATCATCGGCCATTTCGGAATTCAGACGGGCGGCAACTATTCGTTCGAGTCGTTCTGGATGGCCATGGACACGCCCAATGTTTATTGCGAATCCGGCTGGTGCTTCCAGTCGCGCATCGTCGAGTTTGCCCAGCAACTGCCGAAGAACAAGATTGTCTTCGGCACGGACAGCCCACCGAACGATCCGGGCATGTGGCTGCGCGAACTCGAGGTGCTTTGCAAGGACCCGCCGCACGGCATCAACCTCTCCGAGGACGATCTGGAAGGTTATCTCGGCAACAATATTGCAAAGCTCGTCGGCATCGACCCATCGCCGCCGCCACGCGACCTGAGGGACGCCCAGGCGCGCCTGAAGGATAGTTATGCCGGTGTCGATCGTGCCACCGGCCGGCATCTGGAATTCGCCTGATTTGACGACAGCGGCGCCCTTTGGGGCGCCGCCACCCATCCGCAGCATCGAGGCCGAGACATGACCAAGTATCACAAGCAAGACGTTCGCCGTTTCCTGGTCGACTACCGGGAAGACCATGGCCAGGACGTCATCACCATCGACCGGCCCGTCTCGGACGATCAGGACGTGACAGCGCTGATCTGGACCCTTGCCAACAAGGGCCAGCATCCGATGCTGCACCTCACGAATGTCAGCGGCATCGGAGCTGAAGTGCTCTCGAACATCTTCGCCTCGCGTGACCGCATCGCCCGTCTTCTGGGCTCGACCGCCGACACCCTGCATGAAGCCTATCAGGCGCGCGCCAACCGGCCGTTCACACCTGAGCTTCTGGAAAGTGGCCCGGTCACTGACGAGATCATTTCCGGTGATGCCGTCGATCTCCACGCGCTGCCCATGCTCAAGCACTTCGACACGGACCGCGCGAAATACATCACCAGCGGTATCATCATCGGCGAGCATCCCAAGACCGGTGCCGGCAATCTCAGCTACCACCGCGCGATGATCCATTCGAAGAATTCGCTCGCGACCTCGCTGCATTCACGTGGCCATCTCTGGCGGTTGATGAACATGGCGAAGGAGAGGGGCGAGCCCATGCCGGTCGCCATGGTGATCGGCGGCCATCCGCTCTTCATGCTCGCCGCCTCTGCCCGTCTTGCCTTTGGCGAGGATGAGCGCGATGTGGCGGGCGGCCTGATGGGCGAACCCCTGCAGGTGGTCCGCACGCCGAAATATGGAATCCGCGTTCCCGCCCATGCCGAAATCGTGCTGGAAGGTGTGCTGGATCCGGAAGCCCATGTGGAGGAGGGGCCGTTCGGCGAGTTTACCGGCTATTCCTCCGACCGCTCGACGAACAATCTCTTCACCGTCGAAACCATTATGCGTCGGCGTGATGCCATCCTCGTCAGCGTTGCGGGCGGCAATTCCGCCGAACACCTCAATCTCGGCCGTGTGCCGCGTGAGGCGGAGGTGGTGGAAAAGCTGAGGGCTCGCTTCCCTTCGATCACGGCAGTGCACTACCCGTCCTCGGGTACCCATTTCCATGCCTATATCGCGATGAACCAGATGCGCGAGGGCGAGGCCCGACAGGTGATGCTCGGTCTCCTCGGCTGGGACCAGTATCTGAAGACTGTCGTCGTCGTGGATGCGGATGTAGACATCACCCGCGACAGCGAAGTGCTCTGGGCGCTCGCCACCCATTTCCAGCCCCACAATGACGTCGTCATCATCGAGGGCCTGCCGGGCAATGCGCTCGATCCCTCGGCAAGCGGCATTGGCACGACCTCGCGCATGGGCCTCGATGCCACGCGCGGGCCGAATTTCCACGGCGTGCGCGCCCGCATCAGCGACGAGGCATCCGCCCGCGCAGCGGCACTCCTCGAAAGTGTGGGATAGGCGATGACAACGCGGCCCAGACGCATGATCGTCGGTATTTCGGGTGCTTCCGGCGTGGTCTACGGCAAGCGCATCCTCGAAGTGCTGCGCGACCTCGACATCGAAACGCACCTGATCATGTCGCGCGCGGCCTGCATCACGCTTGCGGCCGAGGCGGATTTTTCGAAGCAGGATCTCGAGGCGCTCGCCACGACCACCCATTCCAACAAGGATATCGGGGCCGTCTGTTCCTCCGGCTCCTACAAGACGCTCGGCATGATCGTCGCGCCCTGTTCGGTAAAGACGCTGGCAGAGATCGCGACCGGCACGACCGACAACCTGCTCTCGCGCGCCGCCGACGTGGTGCTGAAGGAGCGCCGCCGCCTCGTGCTGATGCTGCGCGAGACGCCGCTCCATCTCGGCCACATCCGTAACATGGCGCAGGTCACGGAGATGGGCGGCATCATCTATCCGCCGGTGCCGGCCTTCTACGCCAAGCCCCAAAGTCTCGACGAGATGGTCGACCATACGGTTGGCCGCGTGCTCGACCTTTTCGACCTCGACCCTGGCATCGTGCGGCGCTGGCAGGGAACGCAGGCAGGGGCCGAATAGCATGACCGCCCGCATTGCTCCCGACCTGGAACCGATCGCGCACGTCCCCCGCGCCGCCTTCCTGTCGGACGATGCGATCGACATCCTGCGCTTTGCCGCAAAGTCTCTTGAAGACGGCTACGTTGCCGCCCTGGTTACGCTCGTTCAAATCCATGGCGGAGCGGCCCGCGCCATCGGCGCGCAAATGGCGGTGCGGCAAGACGGCCTCTATTGCGGGTTTGTTTCCGGCGGCTGCACCGAGGCGGCGGTCGCGACTGAGGCGGTGATCGCCCTGCAAAATGGCACGGACCGAAATCTCCGGTTCGGCGAAGGTTCGCCCTTCCTCGACATCGTGCTGCCCTGCGGCGGTGGCATCACGCTCGCGATCCACGTCATCCGCGATGCAGCCGCTCTGCTCCGGACACTTGCGGCCTTACAGAAGCGCACGCCCGTTCGCCTGCGCTACCATCCCCGCGAACGGACGCTCGTCTTCGAGCCGGGCGAGGGGGCGACCGGTTGGCAAGGGGATTGCTTCGTGCGCGCCTACCGCCCACGGCAGAGGCTTCTCGTCGCCGGTACGCCGATGGAAGCCGGCGCCGTGGCACGCGTCGCAGCCGCGTCCGGCTACGAGATCATGGCCGCCGAGTGGGGCCGGATGCTTCCGCAGGATCAATTGGACGGGGATACGGCCGTCGCGCTCCTGTTCCACGATATCGACCGGGAATTGGCATTGCTCGAGCGTGCCTTGGCATCGTCGGTCTTCTACATCGGAGCGCTCGGAAGCCGGCGCACCCATGCCAAGCGCTGTACGGTCCTACGGCAGCGCGGTTACGGCGAGGCCGACCTTGCCCGCATCAGGGCTCCAATCGGAATCTTCGACAAGGCAAGGGACGCGAATTCGCTTGCCCTTTCGGTCGTTGCAGATGTCGCGAAATCACGCACGGCGTCCGAGTAATCAGGGAAATGTCCGGTGCCCTCCAGGATTGCAATGTACAAACCTACACCGGTGACGCCCCCGACGAAGCTCGCGGCACCAGCGTTGGTGGCGACACAACGCCTGGTTCGTGGTCGTGGTGGCCCAGACGGGCCAGGAGCAGATCGACTGCCGCCGCCGCCACCTGATCGAGATGAAGATTAACCGCCGTGAGGGGCGGGGTGGCCAACTTGGCACGCATGCCGTCATAACGGGTCGCAAGGCGGAGGTCCTGGGGGACCTTGCGTCCGACGGAGCGTGCCGCGTCCAGAACGCCGGTCGCAAAGGCGTCGACCGGCACGCATAGGGCAGAAATGGTGGGGTCCGCCCGCAGGAGAGCTTCGGCGGCCACGGCCGCGGCCTGTTCGCCCCCCCGTTCGTCAACGCGAACGGCAAGGGGTGAGAGCCCGGCTTTCGCCATGCGCTCCGCATAGATGGTTTCCATCTCGATATAGGAATTGCGTCTTTGCACGCCGGTTATCAGCCCGACGCGACCGCCGCCTGCGAGCAGGTGATCGAGCATTAGGTGGGCCGTTGCCCCACTCTGCAGATCCACGAAGGGAAGGTCGTCCCGACCGGGCGCGCGTCCGATGGAGACGACATCCACGCCCCGATCGAAGAAGAAATCCAGCACCGGATCATTGAGTTCCGGCTCGACGACGATGGCGCCATCCACTTCAAGCGCGTCCAGGCTGTCGCTCGGACCAAGTGGAGGCACGAGGCACAGCGCGATGCCGCGCGAAAAGGCTGCGACGGCGGCGGCCGCGGCGATCTCCATCAGGAAACCCAGGCGCGAGGGACCAGCAGCAACCGCGAATGGCATCGATGAGACGAGCGCGATCGATCCGGCCCTTCCGGTTCGCAAGCGTTGCGCACGGTGGTTGGGCCTGTAGCCAATTGCGTGTGCGAGTGCCTCGATGCGCTTGCGTGTTTCCGGCTCAACATAGCGGCGCCCGCTAAACGCGTGCGACACGGTGGTGACAGACACGCCCGCCGCCTTGGCTAGGTCGGCGATAGTAGGTTTTCCCATGATGCCTCCAGTTTGCCCGTCTTAGCATGTCGCCGGCACTCTGCAAAACGATTTGCATTCCCGAGATTCCATGGTACGAGTCGCGTCATGCAAAACGATTTGCATGACGGCTTGAGGAGGCCGGGAGGAGGAAATGATGCAAAATGAAATGAATGGAGTGGTCGATCCGGCCGATGAAAGGCTGCCATTGCGCAGCCTGGTCTTGTTTGGCGTTCAGCACGTCCTGGTGATGGCGGCGTCTCCTATCACCGCCGTTTTTCTGGTGAGCAAGGCTCTTGGCTTTTCCGAGGCGGTGACGGTCTCGCTCATCAGCGCAACCTTTTTTGTCTGCGGCCTCGGTTCGATGCTCCAGAGCTTTGGTCCGAAGGGTTTTGGCGCGCGCTTGCCCTTTGTCATGGTACCGGGCGGCGCGCCGATCGCCATCTTCCTGGTGATTGCGCAGCAGACCGATGTCCAGACGGCGGTGGGCGCTGTCATTGTGACGGCCATCTTCTATTTTCTCGCGCTGCCCGTCTTTCGCCGGCTGCTGCGCTACTTTCCGCCAATCGTCGTCGGAACGATGCTGCTCTTGGTCTCTGTCAATCTCGTGCGCATCTATGGCGTGACGATCACCGGCAAGCCCGGAACTGAAGGCTTCGCGGCGCCGATCGAGGTTGGTCTGGCCCTGATCACCATCATTCTGACGGTCGTCGCTGCGCGCGTCTTTCGCGGTACGCTTCAGCGGCTTGCCGTCATGCTCGGTCTGGTAGGCGGTTCACTCGTCGCTCTCACCCTCGGCCATATGGATTTGTCCGGCGTCCTCGTCGGCCCGGTCGTCGCCGTTCCGCAGCTGTTTCCGTTCGGCATGCCGAAGTTCGATCTTATCGCCGCCGTGCCTCTCATCGTCTTCTCGATCATTTCGATGGCGGAGGCGACCGGTCAGACCATCGCCACCGCCGAGATCGTCGGGCGTAGGGGAGATGTGCATGCGATCGTTCCGGCAACCATTCGCGGCGATGCGTTGATGTCTCTCGTCGGCGGCCTGTTCGGCACGTCCTTGATCATCACCAGCGGCGAGAACGTCGGCATCGTGCGCGCCACCAATGTCAAGTCGCGCTACGTAACCGCCATGGCGGGCGCAATTCTCGTCCTGATCGCTCTCGTCGCGCCGGTCGGACGCATGGCCACGGCGTTGCCTGGTGCTGTCGTCGGCGGCACGGCGGTCATCGTCTTCTCGATTATCGGCGTCATCGGGATCGACCTTTTGCGTCGTGTCGATCTGCGCGAACACGGTCCGATGTTCACCCTGGCCTCAGCCCTGTCGATCGGCCTTCTGCCGATCCTGGTGCCGGGCGTCTACAGCCAGTTTCCGCAATGGACGCAGATGGTCCTCGGCAACGGGCTTGCCGCTGGCACCATCACGGCCGTCGTCGTCAACGCCTTCTTTTCCCACTATGGCGCCGGCACTGCGGCATCGGCGCCATCACTGCAATCCACTGCCCAGGGAGCAAACGAGTGACCGCAATCCGCCCAAAACTGTCGACAACCGATGATTTGCTTCTGCGTCCAGGTTACATCCTGCTGCCGGAAGGGCCACGGGCCGGTATGGCCGTCGTCATACGCGCCGGCAAATTTCACAGGGTCGACACGGCGCAGGCGATAACCAGGGACTATCCGGAGCTCGCGCCGACCGACCTGCCGGGTCATCTGCTGATGCCCGGCTTCGTCGACACCCATACGCACCTGACCCAGTCACTCGGCAAAGCCCTGGTATTCGGGGAGCCGTCCGAGATCTTTCGGCGGATCTGGGTGCCGCTGGAAGGCAGTCTGGACGAGCGAATGGTCTATCTCTCTGCCAAGCTCGCCGCACTGGAGTGTCTGCGCGGTGGGTTCACCACCGCCGTCGATGCCGGCACCCGTTCGCAGGGCCATATCGGCGCGCTCGTGCGCGCCGCGCGCGAAGTCGGGCTTCGCAGCGTCGTCGGCTTTATCTGCAATGATCTTGGCGGCGCCGCGCACATCCCTGAACCAGACGTCATCCTGCAACAGGCCGAGGAGCACCTGTCGACCTTTGGCAGTGATCCGCTGATCCATCCCTCTCTGGCGATATCCATTCCGGAAGCCGCCAGCGATGCGATGTTGAAGGCGGTTTCCGACATGGCGGCCGCGGCCGGGGTCGTGTTCCAGACCCATGTCAACGAACATCTCGTTGCCGTGGAACGTTCGCTGGTGGCGAGGGGCCGCCGGCCAATCGAACACCTGGACCACCTGGGGGCCCTCGGCCCCCAGGTTCTGCTGGCGCATTCAACGCTCGTCACACCGCATGAACTCAACCTCTTGCGGAAAACCGACACCGCCGTCGCCTACAATCCAGTGGCAAGTCTGTGGAAGGGCAATGCGGTGGCGCCAGCGCTGCATATGGCAGCCCTCGGCATCCGCTTCGGGCTGGGCACCGACGGTACCCGCGCCGACGGGTTTCGGCTCATGGATGCGGGCGAAGGCTTGCAGCGCGCGGGCATTGGCCTTGCTACGGGAGATTCGTCCTGCGGTGGCGGCTCACTCTGGCTGGATCGTGCGACATCCGGCGCTGCGAACGTCGTGGGCCTATCGGCGGTAACCGGTTCAATTGTCGAAGGCCTTGCCGCCGACTTCCTGCTCGTCGATCTCGACCGCCCGGAGTTTACCCCCTCGCACGATCTCATGTGGGAGCTTGTCCGCTACGGCAATCGCGACCAGATCGATGCCGTCTTCACCGGCGGGCGCCTCAGGCTTTGGCAAGGCTGGCCCATCGACTGGGATGCCCGGGCATTGTTGGCGGAGATAAGGGGCGCGGCCGCTACTGCTATCGCGGCAGCGCCGATCCAGAGAATTCACCCGCTCTCCGAAACGCATCGCGGTCTTGGGCACTATCAATGAGCATGAGCCTTATCGCCATTCTGGCCATCGTGACGTTCGTCTCCGCGTTCATCCAGGGCGCACTCGGGATCGGCTTTGCCCTGATTGTCGCGCCGGTCGTCGGGATGTTGAAGCCTGAACTGCTTCCAGTGACACTGCTCCTGTTGATGCTGCCGCTCAATCTGCATGTCGCGCTGCGCGAGCGCGCGCACGTCGACTGGTCGGGCGCGACCTGGATCACCGTTGGCCGGTTTGCTGGAACGTTCGCCGGTCTCTGGTTGCTGGCCGCGCTTTCACTCGACCAGCTGGACCTTGCGGTCGGTATTTTCACGGTGATTGCCGCCGCCGCCGCTCTTGTTGCCCCACCGTTTACGCCGAACAAACCGAGCGCCCTCGGTGTCGGCCTGTTCACGGGGGTCACCGAAACCGCCACCGGCATCGGCGGCCCACCTCTCGCCTTGCTCTACCAGCATGCCAAGGCACCGGTCTTGCGTGCAACGGTCGCCTTTTGCTTTCTCGTCGGGGAGGTGATGTCGCTGGTCGTGCTGGCTATCTCCGGACGACTGGGTTTTGAGCAGCTGCTTGCGGCACTCTATTTGACACCCGCCGTCCTGCTTGGAAGCGCGGTCTCCAGGTTGGCGCATCATCGTATCGGCGGACGCGGTCTTCGCGTTGCCGTTCTGAGTTTTGCCATCGTCAGCGGAGTGTTTCTCATTGTGCGCTGAGGCAAGGAGGGACGAAATTCCACACGCGCATGGGGGCCGGAAGGCGCCCGCTGGGTCTTGCAGCATGCTCTTCATTGGCTACAGGCCGTCCGGGAAAGGTTAGGGTATTGGCTGTTTCGGCGGAGAGTTCCGTACTTTTCGGTGGCTTTGTGCGGATTGAATACAAGATTATAGGAGAAATGCATTCAATCTGGTTGGAGTTGCACGCCAGGCTACGTTGCAAGGAGGATGCTTGGCGTGGTGCCGGTCATCCTCGTCGTCTTCCTGCTCTTGCGGCTCAGTCTGGGTGATCCGGCGATCCTGACGTGTCGGAGCGCAGCGCTCAGGGATACGAGGTCGTCACCCGTCTCACCCTGTTTCGTCTAGTGCGCTTCCGCTTCAGACGGAACCGCACAAACGCCATAACTCTTTGTTTTTACGCATTTCCTGGCGGAAAACCGCTTCGCACTTTTCCTGGAAATGCTCTAGGCAAGGCCCTCCGCCGCTGCGTAGGCGGACAGCACCTCCTTGATGTTTCTGTCGCCATCCGTGGGAAGGAGTGCGCGTGTCGTAACCGACTCGAGGTGATGCCCCATAAGGGTGGTCGCCTCGTCGGTCTTGCCAGCAATCAAGTTGTCCAGAAGGTCCCGGTGTTCCGATACGGCGCATTCCGAAGAATGCGGTCGGCCATAGAGCGCGAGGATCAGGGAACTTCGGGCGACCAGTTCGTTCACGTAACGAATTAGGCTCGTGTTGTTCGTCATCTGCGCAAGGAGGGTATGGAACTCGCCCGCCAGCCGGATCGACGGAGCCCGCTCCTTCTTAGCGGCTTCCTCGAGCGAAATATGCGTGGAAAGCACGTCGATTTGCTCGCTGGTCAATTTGCCCGAAAGTGTTTCCACCACGAGCCGTTCCAGCGCCATCCGAGTAAGGAACAGATTGCGCCCTTCTTCGAGCGTCGGCCGTGAAACCATCGCCCCCTTGTTCGGGCGTAACTCGACCAATCCCTCCTGGCTAAGGCGAACCAGCGCCTCGCGGACCAGGGTTCGGCTGACACCAAGCCGTTCGCCGATAGAATCTTCCGGCAGTTTTGATCCTGGCGAAAGCGCCTGGTCGAGGATTGCGCGTTTCAGGACACGATGAACGGCCTGAGCGCGGCCACCGCCTACATCGCTCTCTTTCTTTGCCATTCTGATTTCTCCAAATCCTGGTGATTGTCACCTCGAATTGCATACAAAATGGCGGCATGTCCAGTGCCTTGGTATCTCGAGAGGCAAGCTGTTTCGACACCCGTCCTGTGCGAGGTCCGAGGCATCAACGTCGACCGAACGTGACGAGGCCAAAGTGCCACCGCCGATTCAGAGCAAATCATTTTCGCTCAGATCGGTGATTGCATCGCTTGCGCATAGCGTGATGGGTTGAAGCGCATGTAAAGGAAGAACACGCTGGCGACGCAGAGAAGATGCATCACCCAGCCAGGGGCGAAGCTGCCGCTGACGTCGTGCAGGAATGCGGTGGCGAAGGGGCCGAGGGACGCGATCAGGAAACCGCCACCCTGCATCAACGCCACCAGCACGCCCGCCTCCTCCGGCCGCGGCAGGTGATCGAGGGCGGTGACGATCGCCAACGAGAAGCTGCTGCCGAGGCCGGCGCCGCACAAGGCTGCCCAGACGGCGGGCGCTGCCTGCGGCATGAAAGCGAAACCGGCAAAGCCGACTGCCTGCATCGCCAGCGTCATGCGGAGGAACGCTCGCCGGTCGATGCTGCGGCGGGCAAGAACCGGCAGGGCGAGGGCCGCCGCTGCCTGACAGATTGCCATCAATGCCACGAGATTGCCGCTGTCGCCGCTGCTCCAGCCAAGAGATTGGTAATAGGAGGCCAGCCAGGCGACGGCGGAGGAGTAACCGGCGTTGACCAACCCGAAGGCGACGATAAGCGTCCATGTACGAGGCCGGCGGAGCAATCTGCCGGTGAGCGCTTTGTCTGGACGGTCGCTGCGCGAGTCCGACAGGATGAAACATGCGGCGCAGAGAGCGACAAGTGCGGGCGCCGCGAGCCAGGCCAGCGCTGGGCGCCAGCCGTAACCGTGATTGACGAGAAGTGGCGTCAGCCGCGCGCCTAAGGCCCCGCCACCCATCAGGAACGCGGAATAGAGTCCAGTGACAACCGGGATGCTTTGGGGAAATTCCGCCTTGATGATGCCGGGAAAGGCCGCCTGGATGAAGGCGGCGCCGGCGCCACAAAGGGCGGCGGTTGTCACCAACGCTGCGCCGCCGGGCGCGACGAGCCGCAGCAGGGAGCCGGCGCCTAGCACAAGCAGGGCGATGAGAATACCGCGGCGCGTGCCGATCCTGGCCTGCAGCGAGGGCGACACGAAGGCGCCGACGCCCATCAGCATCATCGGCAGCAGCGTCAGCAAGGCCAGACTGCCATATCCCATTCCGGTTTCGGCGACGATCTCGGACAGCACGGGCCCCGGTGCGGTGAGAAACGGCCGCAAATTGACAGCAACCAGCAAGACGAGGATGAGCAGCATCCATTGCCGGCCCGTCGCGGGCTGGGTTGATTTCGGCATGATCGGGTGTTTCCTTTACGTCTTCTTTTTATTGCGGTGACCCGAAAAGGCATGCGCGCAGTGGTGCACCAATTCGTTCGCGACGTGCAATAACTTCGGCACAGCAGCAAAGCCACGCCGTGCACGGGATTCATTCAATCAAATCCGTATCTCGGCTGTGACGCGGAAGACGCGCGGCGTTTCCAGCGTATCGCGCAAACCTGACCAGTCGATCATGAGATCGGCTTCAAGCTGGGCGGCATCGAGAACGGCGTGCCGGCAAGGGGAGATTCTCATCCGTTTTGCCATCCACGGCCAGGCCGAGGCGAGTTCGCGCCCAGGATGCGCTCAAGTGACGGGGCAAGGCGAAGAAGCTCACGGGTATATTCGTGTTGCGGCGCGGTGAAGAGCGTTTCGGTATCGGCAAGCTCGACAATCTGCCCTGACTTCATGACGGCCACGCGGTCGCACATCTGACGGATCACCGCGAGGTCGTGGCTGATGAACAGCATGGAGAGGCCGGCGAGGTCGCGCAGATCTTTCAGGAGGTTGAGGAGCTGCGCCTGCACCGAGACGTCGAGCGCGGAGGTCGGCTCGTCGCAGATGAGCAGCGAAGGGCGCGGCCCGAGAGCGCGCGCAATGGCGATCCGCTGGCGCTGACCGCCGGAGAAAGCGTGCGAGAAGCGCGCGCCGGCGTCGGCGGGAAGGCCGACAGCTTCGAGCAGCGTCGTGGCGTCCTGCCGGGCTTCCTGCGCATTGGAGGCGAGCTTGTAGAACAGGATGGGCTCCGCAATCGCGGAGTTGATACGCAGGCGCGGGTTGAGTGCCGAATAGGGGTCCTGGAACACCATCTGCAGGGACTGGCGCACCGATTTTTCACGTCGGGCGCCGAGCGCCGTTCCCTGAAAATCGATGGTGCCCGAACTCTGGGTGACGAGGCCGGCTATGGAGTTGGCGACGGTGGTCTTGCCGCAGCCGGATTCGCCGACGAGGCCGAAAATCTCGCCGCGCCGGACGTCGAACGAGACGCCCTTGACCGCCTTGAAGACCGACGCCTTGCGGCCGGGGATCAACGAGCGGCTGCCATACTCCACAGCAAGGTCGCGCACGGAGAGTACCACGTCGTCACGGCTGCCCGCCTCGCTCTTTGCACTCTTGCGGCGCACGGTGGCGCGGGCGTCGAGCGACACCTGCGTTTCCTCACTTGGGACCGGTAGACGCTCAAGGCGTGTTTCGATGGGCGGCACGGCGGCGATCAGCGTGCGGGCATAGGGCGCCTTCGGCGCGGTCAGCACCTCGCGCGTCGGCCCGCTTTCCACCACCGCGCCGTTCTGCATGATGGTGACGCGGTCGGCGATCTCGGCGACGACACCCATATTATGCGTGACGAGCAGAATGCCGACGCCGCGCTCGTCCGCAAGATCGCGGATGAGCTTGAGGATCTGGGCCTGCACCGAGACGTCCAGCGCCGTCGTCGGCTCGTCGGCGACGATAAGCTGCGGATTGCATGCGAGTGCGGTGGCGATGACCACGCGCTGGCGCTGTCCGCCGGAAAGCTGGTGCGGATAGCTGTTGAGCCGGCGTTCGGGCTCCGGAATACCGACGGCCTTCATCAGTTCCAGCGCGCGGGCCTTCGCCTCCTTGGACGAAAGCTTTAGATGGGTGAGCATGCCTTCGCAGAGCTGGCTTTCCACCGTGAAGAGCGGGTTGAGGCTCGTCATCGGATCCTGGAAGATCGCGCCGACATCGCGTCCGGGCACAATGCCTTCGGTGCGGCCGGTGCGTAGGTCGATCTGCTTACCGGCGATGACGATGGAGCCGGATGCGATTCTGCCGGGGGCCTGCAAGAGACCCATCAGCGCGTTGCCGACAGTGGTCTTGCCGGCGCCGGATTCACCGACGAGGGCGTGGATTTCGCCGGGCCGGATCATGAGATCGGTGTTCTTGACGGCCTTAAGCGTGCTGCCGTTGGCCAGCGGATACTCGACGCAGAGATTGCGGATGTCGAGGACGGGGAGCGTGGTTTCGGTCATCTCAGCGAACCATCAGTTTCGGGTTGAAGTGGTCGCGCAAATAGTCGCCGATCACGTTGACGGCCAGCACAAGGACGACCAGTACAGTCGCCGGCATCACCGCAATCCACCAGAGGCCGGAGAACAGGAACTGATTGCCGATGCGGATCAACGTACCGAGCGAGGGATAGGTCGGCGGCATGCCGGCGCCGAGGAAGGAGAGCGTCGCCTCCGTCAGGATCGCGCCCGCAAGGTTGATGGTGGCGATGACCATCACCGAACTCATGATGTTTGGTAGAATGTGGCGGCCCATGATGCGGCCGGATGGCAGGCCGATGACCTTGGCGGCGCGCACGTAGTCGCGCGCGACTTCCACCATGGTCGAGGCGCGCACGGTTCGGGCATATTGCACCCATTCGTTGACGGCAATGGAGAAGATCAACACCAGCGGCGCCCAGGCAAGCATCGTTTCGGCGCTGAGCTGCGCACGGGCGATGCCGCTGATGAGCAGCGCGACGAGGATGGTGGGGAAACTGACGAAGACATCGGCAATGCGCATAACGATGCCATCGATCACGCCGCCGAAGAAGCCGGCGACGAGACCGAGCACGACGCCGACCACGGCCGCGAAGACCACCGCGCCGACGCCGATGACGACGGAGATCCTGAGCCCGAACAGGATGACCGAGACGAGGTCGCGGCCCTGGTTGTCGGTGCCGAGCAGGAAGCGGGGATCACCACCCTCCATGAACGCCGGGGGGATTTCCATGTCGATCAGCGAATAGGATGAGACGTCGCGAGGATCCATCGGCGCGATCAGCGGGGCGAAGATGACGAGGGTCAGCATGATGAAGAGCACCAGGCTGGCGATCATCACGGAAACCGGCGGAAGCCGGCGCATCAGGGATTGCGTAGCCATTATCGTGTCCTCAGGCGCGGATCGATGAAGGTGTAGAGAATGTCGACGATCATGTTGATCATGACGAACAGGAAGCCGACGAACAGAAGGTAGGCAGCCAACACCGGCACGTCGGGATAGCCGACGGCATTCGTGAAGAGCAGGCCCATGCCCGGCCACTGGAACACTGTCTCGGTGACGATGGCGAAGGCGATGAGCTGGCCGATCTGCAGGCCCGTAACGGTGACGACCGGCATCAGCGCGTTGCGTAGAGCGAGCCGCCCGTAGATATAGGTGCGCGGCAGGCCACGGGCGAAGGCGAAGCGGATATAGTCCGACGACAGCACGTCGATCATCTCCGAGCGCACCAGCCGCATGATCAGCGTGAGCTGGAACAGCGCCAGCGTGATCGACGGCAGGATCAGCGACTTCAGGCCCGAAAGGGTGAGGAAGCCGGTCTCCCAAAAACCGATATCGACGAGGTCTCCGCGTCCGGAGGACGGCAACCAGCGCAGGTTCACTGCGAAAACCAGGATCAGCAGCAGGCCGGTGACGAAGGTGGGCATCGAAATGCCGACCAGTGTCGCAGACTGGGTCAGCCGGGAGAGAAGGGAACGCGGTTTTAGCGCGCAGAGCACTCCGAGCGGAATGCCGAGCGACAGGGCCAGCACGGTGGCGACGACAACCAGTTCCAGCGTGGCCGGAAGACGGCTGAGCAACAGGCTGGTCACAGGCTGCTGGTAGCGGTAGCTCGTGCCGAGATCGCCGGTCAGCACATGGCCGACGAAATCGACGAACTGCACCACGACCGGCCTGTCGAGGCCGAGAGCGACACGGACCGCGTCCTTTTCTGCCTGGGTTGCGCCTTCGCGCACCATCGAGGCGACGGGATCGCCGACGAAGCGGAACATGACGAAGGCAATGGCAGTCACTGCGACCATCACGAGGATGGCCTGAAGCAACCTGACTGAAAAGAGTCTGATCATCGGATAGTCCTTGAGGGAGCGATCTTGCCCGAAGGGGCGAAAACCGGGCTGTTGCGCTCCCGCGTCCTCCGCGCCGCCAGCGACGCGGAAGGGTTGACCCGGTTTGAGCGCAGTCCCGGCAGGCTTCGCTTGCCGGGACTGCGCCTTGGGAGAATCCCGACTACTTCTTCATCTGTGCGAACCACGGACGCACGTACTCGTCCGGGAACTGCGGCATGTCGAGCTTGCTGCTCATCGCCCAGGCGACCGGCTGCTGGTGCAGCGGCAGGTAGAATACCTGATCATGGGTGATGCGGAAGGCTTGCTTCAGCATCTCGACGCGTTTGGTTTCGTCGAGTTCAACGGCTGCGGCATAGGCCAGCTTGTCGATCTCGGGATTGGAGAGCCCATCGGCGTTGCTGCCGCCGAAGGTGCCGTCATTGCTCGCCAGCAGCGCTTGCAACGGGCTGAAGCCGTCCATCGGCGGCAGCGAAGCCCAGCCGAGAAGATAGACGTCGAACTCACCCTTGTCCGTACGCGGGAAATAGGTCGTCTTGCTCTCGACACTCACATTGGCCTGGACGCCGATCTGCGCCCACATGGAGGCGACCGCAAGGCAGATCTGCTCGTCGGCGATGTAGCGGTCATTGGGGCAGGCGAGCCCCGTTTTGAAACCATCCGGATAACCGGCCTCGGCCAGCAGCGCCTTGGCCTTGTCGACATCATAGGGAAGCGGCACGTCGATGGTTTCGTCGTAGCCGGTCACCGCCGGTGCGACGAGCATCCCGGCCGTACGCGACTTGCCGCGCATCAGGCGCTTCTGGATCGTGTTGGTATCGATCGCGTGCCACAGGGCCTGGCGCACCCGCACATCGAGCAGCGGATTGGGCTTGCCGGGGGTCGCATGAAGTTCCGGCCGGTAGCTGAAAATGAAGAATATGGTGCGCAGCGACGGGTTCTCGACGACCTTCAGCCCATCGGTGGCGGCGATGCGGTCGACGTCCTGCAACGGAACGGGCGCAATCATGTCGACTTCACCCGATAGCAGCGCCGCGACGCGGGTCGCGTCGGAGGCGATCGGACGGAACTCGACCTCGTCCAGATTGTGCTGCGGCTTATCCCACCAGTCCTTGTTCACTTCGAAGACCGAGCGCGAATCCGGTTCGTAGGTCTTCAGCTTGAAGGCACCCGTGCCGTTGGCATGGTTGTTGGCATAGGTGACGACTCCGGTCGAAGCATTGCCCGGCTTGAGCGCGTCGTGCTCCTCCATCCAGGGCTTGCTCATGATGTAGATGGCGGCAAGGTCGTTGAGGAGCAGCGGATAGGGTCCGCGCAGGATGAGGTCGACAGTGTATTCATCGACCTTCTCGACGCCGACGACGGTTGAAAGGTTCTCGCGGTTGCGCGCGCCGGGGTCGATCTGGCGCTGGATGGTCGCCACGACGTCGTCGGCGTTGAAGGGCTGGCCCTCATGGAATTTCACGCCCTGGCGCAGCTTGAAGCGCCAGCGGGTCGGCTCGATGACCTCCCAGGAGGTGGCGAGCGCCGGCTCGAGCTTCAGGTCCTTGTTACGGCGCACCAGAGGGTCGAAAACCATATGGTGTACGCTTTGGGTAAAGCTGTCGACCTGTGCGTTGGGGTCGTAGGAAATGACATCGCCGGATGAAGCCCAGCGCAGTGTCTCGGCGAGGGCGGGGGCGGAAAGCGGCGCCACAAGGGCGAGACCCGCCAAGAGGGTCTTCAAAGAGGTTTTCACTGGTTTCTCCCGTTTAGCGTATACATAATATCTGTGTTATTGGATACGAATGTTCCCAGTAATAGTGTACATCTGATGCAAACAATATCAAGATGGCAAAAGTGGTTTTGGCGACGCTTCTCAAAAAAGAACGCCAGGCCCGACAGCCGGAAAGGGAACTTCCGATGACGAATGCACTGCTGATTGAAAACGCCACGATCGTTACCATGGACGCGGACCGTCGCGTTCTTGAGCGCGGCCATGTTCTGGTCGAGGACGGGCGCATCGGCGCCATCGGCGAGGGAAGCTTTGCCGGAGAATGGCAGGCCGAGCGCATCGAGGCTGCCGGCATGGTCGCGATGCCTGGGCTGATCGACACACACGCTCATGCCGGACATATGCTGACCAAAGGGTTGGGCAGTGCAGCCGAGGACTGGATGGACGTGACCGGCCGCATTTACGCGACTGCGACCGACCCTGAGTTCTGGGCAGCGGAAGCGGCGCTGTCGGCGGCAGAGAGGATCAAGTGCGGCACGACGACTGCGGCGCTGCTGTTCGGCGGCGGCCCGGATATCATGCGCACCGAGGCACCGGAGGCGGCGGAGGCGCATCTCGCTTCGGTTGCCGCCATGGGAGTGCGTGAGGTTCTGGCCGTGGGGCCGAACCGGTCCGGGCAAAATCACGTGTATCGCCAGTATACGCCGACGTCCCACAACGACATCGTCGTCTCCCCAGACCGGCAGATAGACGTGGCCACCGAGTTGGTCGATGCCTGGGTTGGACGCGACGACCGGTTGCAGGTCGTGTTTTCGCTACCGGTTTTCGATGAGCAGGAACTGCGCGGGGAAACGGTATACAGGATTGCATGCAAGGTCCGCGACCGCGCGCGTGAGAGGCGAAGCCTTCTGGTGCAGGACGGTCATCGCGACGGATCCATCGCCGCCAACGATGCGCGACTTGGTCTCTTTGACGAGCGGTCGCTCCTTGCCCATTGCATAGACCTGACCGAGGCCGACCGGGCGGTCCTGAAGCGGACCGGTGCCAAGGTTGCGCACAATCCGAGTGCGCTGATGTCGGTCTATGGCCGCTGCCCGGCACCGGAGCTGATGGAGGACGGCATAGTGGTTTCGCTCGGCACCGATGCCGCGGCGCCCGATCGGTCCTTCGACATGTTCCGCAACATGTTCCAGGCCCATCGCTACCACGCGCGCCATTTCTCAGATGATACCGTGCTGCCGCCGCTGCGGCTGCTGGAGATGGCGACGATCGACGGCGCGCGCGCCCTGATGATGGATGATGAACTCGGCTCGCTTGAAACCGGCAAGCGCGCCGATATCGTCCTTGTGAATATGCGTCAGCCCCATCTCTGGCCACCGCACGATCCGGTGCAGCGCCTTGCTCGCTTCGCCAATGGGGCGGACGTGGACACCACCATCGTCGGCGGGCGTGTTCTGATGCGCGGGCGACGCCTCGTCGGCCAGGACGAAGACGCGATCCTCGACCGTGCCCTGCGCGCTTTTCGGCTGGCGATGGCGCGGGCCGGACTTAGTGATCGCACGTAAGGCGCTTGGACAATTGAGGATCTACAATGACTGCAGACCTTCTTATCCGTAATGCCCGCCCCTTCGGTGGGCCTGTTAAGGACCTTCTCATCCGAGACGGTCGGTTTGTTGCGGCAGATTGTCCCCGTCCGGTGGCCGAGATCGACGCGACCGGACATGTCGCCTTGCCAGGGCTTGTCGAGGCACATACGCATCTCGACAAGACACTTGTCGGCATGGACTGGTTCGAGAACCGGGTCGGTCCGACCCGCAACGACCGAATCCTGGCCGACCGCAATGCCAAGCGCGAGCTTGGCATCAACGCCCGCCGGCAATCGGCCCGTCAGATCCTTCAGACGCTCGCCCATGGCGTTTTGAGCATTCGCAGCCACGTTGATGTCGACACCGAGATCGGCATCGCCAATGTCGAAGGCGTGCTGGAAACACGCGAGGCAATGCGCGATCTGGTCGATGTACAGATTGTGGCTTTCCCGCAAAGCGGCATGCTGCCGCGCGAGGGGACGCTTGAGTTGATGGATGCGGCCTTGAAGGCCGGCGCCGATATCGTCGGCGGCATCGACCCCGCCACGATCGAGCGCGATCCGGTGCGTCATCTCGATGCAATCTTCGCGCTCGCGGATCGTCACGGAAAACCTGTCGACATTCATCTGCATGAACCGGGCGACCTCGGTGCCTATTGTCTTGAACTCATCGTCGAACGGACCCGCGCCTTGTCGCTGCAGGGGCAGGTGATGGTGAGCCACGCCTATTGCCTCGGGACGCTCGACGCCCCACGGCAAAGCGCGTTAATCGGCCAGCTCGCTGCAGAACGCATCGCGGTGATGACCGTCGGCAGTCCCTCTGCCCCGGCATTGCCATTGCGACTGATGCGCCAATGCGGTCTCACGGTTGCCTCCGGTTCTGACGGCATTCAGGGGACCTGGGAGCCGTTTGGAAATGGTGACATGCTGGAGCGGGCGAAGTACCTGGCGCAACGCAACGGTATGACCAACGATGTTGATCTCGAAGAATCCGCCCGCATCTGCACTTTCGGTGGTGCTGAAGGTATCGGTCTCGGCGGTTACGGTCTCTCTGAAGGCTGCTTCGGCGACCTGGTGCTGGTGCCCGCGCGCACGTTGGCGGAAGCCGTTGCCCTGACGCCGCATAGGCGCACCGTCATCCGGCGCGGCCGCGTGGTTGTGAATGGCGGCGAATTGGCTGGCGATTTGCCGGCCATCGAATGAAGCTTTTTCGATGAAAGGCGAAAAGTCGGGAATTTGGTGTTCGCAGTGGCGGGCCGCGATCGGTCGAGCCGTCACTATGCAACGGCCTAACCTGCCGGTTCAGCGGGCCGCCGACCGCGGCTTTACGGTTCGGCTTGCGTGGTGATAGTTGTTTGCGATCCAACGCTTGGCAATCGGTATCAATCGCACGCTTTGGCTATTTTCGAGGAAAATCATGACTCCCAAACCCAGCGACAGCAATGCAAGATCGGCGGTCCCCAAGTCAGATGCGGTCTATCGTATCTTGAAGCGTGCCATCCTCGACCAAGCATTCGCTGCGGGCACGAAACTTCCCGAGGATTCGATCGGTGAGCGGCTGGGCGTCAGCCGCACGATCGTGCGGCAGGCTCTGGCGCGACTGAACGGTGAGGGTCTGATCGAATTGCGGCCGAACAAGGGAGCATGCGTCAGCCACCCCAGTCTGGAGGAAGGGCATAATATCTTTGCCGTGCGCCGAGCGTTGGAGACGTTGGTCGTCGATAGCCTGATCGGCAGTCTGACGGCCCCGAAGATCAAGGAGCTTGAAGCGCACGTCGACGCCGAAGACAAGGCAAGGCTCGACAATCCGTCGGCCTCGATCCAACTCGCCGGTGAGTTTCACGTCCTGCTCGCACAGCTGACGGAGAACGCCATCCTATCGCGATACGTTACCGAGCTCGTCTCGCGCTCGTCCATGATTTTG